>NZ_CP040695.2:1897563-2213824 GCF_005954645.2 Nocardioides sp. S-1144 | reverse complement strand
CGCCGCCGCAGGTGCGGGCCTGCGAGCGGGCCCGGTTGACCAGCTCGAGCACCCGGCCCAGGCGGACGGCCGGGGCGCCGTGGGTGCGGGAGGCGTCGGTGACGGTGGCGGTCACGGTGGCGGGGGACGGGGGCGTCTGGTCCGCGGCTGCCCGGGCCGCCGGGGCCAGCAGGGCCACCACGAGCAGGGCGGGGACGAGCAGTGCCAGGGGCGGGTGCGGTCGGCTCATGCCGTCATTGTCGTCCGGGCCGGCTGCGGGTCCGGGCGGCGGCCCGGCGCGCGAGGGCCCCACGAGGGACGACCGACCCCGGGCGGGTGGCCCGGGGTCGGTCGCAGGTGGTGCGCGGTGGTGCGGGTCTACGCCTGGTAGGCGAGCGCGAACTCCACGCGCCCGGCGTCGTCGACGGCCGCGTCGAGGATCTTGTCGTCGAGCAGCGCGGCGGCCTGCTCGTCGAGGTAGACCGTGGCGCCCGCCTGGTCGACCACCTGGTCGGCCGGCTCGGGCGACTCGGCGGCCGCGATGGCGAACGACGACGGGTCGGCGTCGCTGGTGATGCGCAGCCCCGCGGACTCGGGCTGGCCGGGCTGGGTGGTGATGTCGCGGACGATCGCGCGGGCGTTCTCGGTGAGGGTGAGCATGCTCGCCTTCCGGGTTGGCTCGGTCGTGCTCTGACCCGTTCCACGGTGGCGGACTCGGCCCGCGCGTTCAAGGCGGGCCCGGTCCCGGGCGTGTCGGTCGGCGCGGCGTGCCACGCTGGTGCCATGAGCGACGCCACCCCCGACACCTACCGCGCGGTCTCCCTCACCCGCCTCGACCGGGGCTCGTTCCGGGTCACCAACGCCGCCGGCGGCACCATCGACGTCGGTGTCACCGAGAGCGACTTCACCCCCGTCGAGCTGCTGCTGGCGGCCCTGGCCGGGTGCGCCGCGATCAACGTCGAGGAGCTGACGTCGCGGCGCGCCGAGCCGACGTCGTTCGACGTCGTCTCCGAGGGGCACAAGGGTCGCGACGACACCGGCAGCCGGATGACCGACCTCCGCCTGCTCTTCGACGCGGTCTTCCCCGAGGGCGAGGCCGGGGACGCCGCCCGCGCGATCCTGCCGCGGGTGCTCGCCCAGACCCACGACCGGATCTGCACGGTCTCGCGGACCGTCGGCCTGGGCTCCGACGTCGCCTACGAGCTCGCCCCCGAGGCTCCCTAGCCGACCGTGACCTTCTGCAGGGTGACCGCGGTCTTGGGCGCCCCGTCGGGGCCGCCGCCGCGGACGCCGGCGTCGCCGACCCGCGTGACCGCCTTGAGGGTGGCGGGGGAGACGGTGCCGAAGACCGTGTAGCTCGGCGGCAGCTCGCTGTCGCCGTAGACGATGAAGAACTGCGAGCCGTTCGTGTCGGCTCCGGCGTTGGCCATCGCCAGCGTGCCGGCCGGGTAGGTCTCGGAGCCGCTCAGCTCGTCGGCGAAGGAGTAGCCGGGGCCGCCGCTGCCGGTGCCGGTCGGGTCGCCGCACTGGAGCACGAAGATGCCCTGCGTGGTGAGCCGGTGGCACGAGGTGCCGTCGAAGAACCCCTGCTCGGCCAGGGCGGTGAACGAGTTGACCGTGCACGGCGCGGCAGCCGCGTCCAGGGTGGCCCTGAGCCTGCCGATGGTGGAGGCGATCGTGATCGCGACGTCGCCGTCGGCGCTCGGCCGGGCCGGCGGCGGCTGGACCGACGAGGTGGTGCCGCTGCCGTCGGAGGGGTAGGTGCAGGTCCCGCTCGGCACGGCGGCGGGCGGACCGTCGACGGCCTCCCCGACCGCGACGAAGTCGAGGGTGACCTCCTCGGCCGGGGCACCGTCGCCCGAGCCGTCGTCGGTGCCCCGGTCGGCGATGGACTGCACGACCGCCAGCCCGTCGGCGCCGATGGTGCCGAAGACGGTGTAGGACGGCGGGAGCGGCGTCTCGTCGTAGACGACGAAGAACTGCGAGCCGTTGGTGTTCGGCCCGGCGTTGGCCATCGCCAGGGTGCCGGCCGGGTAGGTCTCGGAGCCGGTCAGCTCGTCGGCGAAGGAGTAGCCGGGGCCGCCGGAGCCGGTGCCGGTCGGGTCGCCGCACTGCAGGACGTAGATGCCCTGCGTGGTGAGCCGGTGGCACGGCGTGTCGTCGTAGTAGCCCTGGCTGGCCAGCGAGGTGAACGAGTTCACCGTGCACGGCGCGGCCTGCGCGTCGAGCGTGGCGTCGACGTCGCCCGCGGACGTCTCGAGCACCACCTCGACCGTCCCGGTGTAGGCCGCGGCGGCGGGCGGCGGCTCGACGGCGCGAGCCGCCTCGCTGCCGGTGGTGTAGGTACAGGGCGCGCCCTCGGCGTTCTCGGGCTGCGGCTCGTGGGTCCTCGCCTCGGCGCCCGTGCTGTCGTCGGCTCCCTCGGACGCGGACGCGGACGGCGACGACCCCTCGTCGGGCGAGCCGCTCTCGTCGCCGCAGCCGGCGAGGCCGAGGACCAGGACGACGGCCGCGAGCAGGGATCCGGGACGGGCCAGGGAGCGCTTCACCATGCGGTGGATCGTAGGGGAGCCCCCGGGGTGCTCAGCTCCCGCTGTCCGGCGTGGCCGCGTGACCGGGGCGTCCGCGGGTGCGGCGCAGCTCCTTCATCTCGGCCTCGAACAGGTGCCGCCGGCCCTCGACGAGGTCGGCCAGCGCCCGCTCCTGGAGTCCCTTCGCGGTCGCGTAGTAGCCGTCGTCGTAGCCCTCGACCATCTGGAAGGACCACATGCCGGGGAGCACGTTGCGCCCGAGGAGGTCGCGGTCGAGCGCGTCGGCGAGGTCGTCGTGGCCGGCCGCCCGGATCAGCTCGGTCGCCTCCTCCAGCGTCGACTCCGCGCTGCCGCAGAGGCGGTGGAAGGCGTAGAGGTGGCCGCGGGCGTCCTCCACGTGGTCCAGCGCCGCCGAGAGCTTGCCGAGCGCCTCGACGGTGTCGTCGCTGACGCCGTCGGGGCGGCGGTGCTCCTCGGAGGGGCGGTCGGTCTCGCGCTCGTCGTCCACGCCCAGACCGTGACACGGGTCACCGGGGGCTGACTACGCTCAAAGGCATGAAGCTGGGTGTGCACTACGCGAACTTCAGCCACCCCGACTGGGCGACGACGCTGGAGGACCGGCTCACCGAGACCGCCCGCGTCGCCGACCAGGGTGGCGTCTCGCTCCTGGCGGTGATGGACCACTGGTTCCAGATGGAGGACCTCGGCGGCCCGGCCGAGCCGATGCTCGAGGGCTACACCACGCTGGGCTACCTCGCCGGCGTCACCGAGCGCGTCCGCCTCAGCCTCCTCGTGACCGGGGTGACCTACCGGCACCCGGGCCTGCTCGCCAAGACCGTCACCACGCTCGACCGGCTCTCGCGCGGTCGCGCCATGCTCGGCATCGGCGCCGCCTGGTACGACCGCGAGCACCGCGGCCTCGGCGTCCCGTTCCCGCCGACCGCCGAGCGCTTCGAGCGGCTCGAGGAGACCCTGCAGGTGTGCCTGCAGATGTGGGGTGACGACGAGGGGCCCTACGACGGGCGGCACTACCGGCTCGCCGAGACCGTGAACGTCCCGCCGCCGTACCAGCGGCCGCACCCGCCGATCCTCGTCGGCGGGTCGGGGGAGCGGAAGACGCTGCGGCTGGTCGCGCAGTACGCCCAGATGTGCAACCTGTTCGCCGAGGGCCACGACGTCGTGCGCCACAAGCTCGAGGTGCTCCGCGGGCACTGCGACACCCTCGGCACCGACTACGACGCCATCGAGAAGAGCGTCGTGCTCGCCGCCGATCCCCAGGGTGATCCCGAGGGCTTCCTCGCCGACATGGCCGGGTACGCCGCGCTCGGGATCGACACCGTCACGGTCGGGCCGGCCACCGCCGACCCGGTCGGGTGGACCACCGACGTGGTGGAGAAGGTGCTGCCGCGCCTTGCCGACCTCTGACCCGCGCCGTCCGGCCGCGCTCGCCCTGACGGCGCTCGTGGCCCTGGCGGCCTGCGCCACCGACGGCTCGGCGGAGGGGTCGCGACGGGCCGCTCCGGACCCGGCCGTGACGTCGTCGACCGCTCCCTCGGCACCCCCGTCCGCCGCACCGTCGGCACCGGGGGAGGACGTCGCCGAGACGCCGTCGCCGGCCCCCGCGTACGTCGTCAGCGACGGCCGGCCGCGTGATGCCCGGATGTCGATCCCGGAGCTCGACATCGCCGACCTGCGCGTGGAGGCCTACCGGGGTCACACCGACGACGCGGCCGGCCACGCCATCCAGAACACCGGGATCGCCGCCAGCCCCTTCGGGCCGCGCGGCGGCGTCGGGCCCGGTGGCGTCGGGAACTACCAGGTCACCGGCCACCGGACGTCGTCCACCCGGATCCTGGAGTTCCTGCCGGACCTCGGGCGCGGCGACCGGGTCGTCGTCCGGGCCGGCGGCGTCGAGTACGTCTACGAGATCCGGGGCACGCGGATCACCTCGTTCCGCTCGGCCCGTTCGTTGGCCGAGCAGCGGGCCGCCGTCCCCGGTCGCCCCGGTGCCACCCCGGTCCGCGCCATGATCACCATCTCGACCTGCCGCACCCAGGAGGACCACGCCGAGGGCAACTACTGGTCCGACGAGTTCGACAACCCCGAGCACCGCATCGACAAGATCGGCGTGCTGGTGCGCACCCGGCCGGCCTGACCCCTGCTCAGCGCACCACCGGGAGCCGCAGCGAGCTGTGGGCCGCGGCGAGCGTGACCCGGGTGCCGGCCGGCGGTCGGAGGGTGAAGTCGCGGTCGCTCGACATCACCACCAGCGCGATCCGGGCACCCGGCGGCAGCGCCCGGTCGAGCGGCTGGAGCTCGACGCGGACGTCGACCGGTCGACCGGGCACGAGCGGGGTGCCCCGGGTGGGCGAGCCGACGTTCTGGGGGTCGGCGAAGCCCTGCGTGAGCAAGGAGCCGCGCCCGGCGGGGTCGACCTGGCAGAGCGCGACCGTCACGTTCGCGGCGGTGGCGTCGAAGGTCAGGCGCACGTCGGCGCGCGGGGTGCCGCTGAGGTCGAGGCCCCGGCGCAGGACCGCGGAGCGGAAGATCGCGGCGTGCTCGCGCTCCCGACTCGCACAGACGTCGGCAGCGCTGAGCGACGCGTCGTCGGTGAAGGTGCGGCGCGCCGCGGACGACCGGCCGCCGGGCGCGAGCCCGCCACCGGCACGCAGGGTCCAGGTGCGCGGGCTCGACCCCGGCCGGGGCCACGAGCGGTACCAGCGGGTCGTGCCGCCGTCGCTCACCGCGGCCCGCTTGCCGCCGGCCACCCCGTTGCGGACGCCGTACAGGAAGTGGTCGAACCACCGGTCGACCAGGCGCTGGGGGACCGGGGTGCCGTGGCTGCCCTGGTCCCACCAGATCTTGGCCGGGACGCCGGCGCGGCGCAGCGCGGCGTACCACCGCGCAGCCTGGTCGGGCTTGACGTTGGTGTCGTTGAACCCGTGCCCGATCAGGACCGCGGCCCGCACGTCACCGGCCCTGGGCACCAGGTCCCGTGCCGCCCAGAAGTCGTTGTGGTCGCCGGTGGCGCGGTCCTGGTCCCGCTCGAGATCGGCGATCACCGGCCGGCAGATCCGCCGGTCGCGGCGGGTGTAGTCGAAGCGCGCCAGCACGTCGGCGTCCTCGCCCTGGTAGCCGCCGGGGGCCACGACCAGGCCGGCCTGGCGGTAGTAGTGGTACCAGCTCGAGATCGCCGACAGCGGCACGATGGCGCGCAGCCCCGCCACGCCGGTGGCGGCGGCCATGTTGGGCAGCGTCCCGTCGTAGGACGCCCCGGTCATCCCCACGTTGCCGGTCGACCAGCCGCGGGCGCGCACCAGGCGACCGGACGCCGTCCGGGCGGTGGTGCGGCCGTTGAGCCAGTCGACGAGCGCGACGGCGCCGGCCGCCTCCAGGTCGTCCCCGATCGTCGGGCAGCCGGTGGAGCCGTTCGAGCCGAGCGAGGCGACCCGCGCGTAGGCGTAGCCCTTGCGGGCCCAGGCGGCGCCGTCGGTGCGGATGCCGGTCAGGAGGTAGTCCTTGATCCTGCCGGGCGCCCCCGACGGACGACGGGCCTGGCCGAGCGGGACGTCGACGTCGTGGTTGGGCGCGCCGGCGCAGCACGAGAAGTAGGGCGACACCTGCGCGACGGTCGCGAGGCGGCGTCCACCGACGACACCCGGCCGGGGCCGGGTCACCACCACGCGCACGACGTCCGGTCGGCCATCGCGGTCGGAGTCGACCGACGTCGTCACGAACACCCGCGTGACCACGAGGTCCCGCTGGTCCGCGTCGTTGCGCGGCGGCCGGGACGGGTGGAGCGGGCTCAGTGCCTCGGCCCGCTCCGCCGTCGAGGCCGGAACGTCGGCCATGGCGTCGACGGGGCCGGGGGAGGGCGCAGCCGGACGGGCCGCCGCAGCGCTCACGCCGGCGAGCGGCAGCACGAGCGCGACGAGCAGGGCCAGGGTCCGAGAACGTGACGTCACGAGCGTGACACCAGCACGGACGCCGCTCGAGCGCAAGGGTCGGGCCCGGGACCGGGTGTCGGATCGGCCGGGTCGCGCCGCGTGGGCTGCGCGCTCGGCGTCGTCGTGCTGCTCGGCGCCGTCCGTAGGATCACGGGCATGGCAGATCGGTCGTCGTGGGGTGCCGGCACGTTCACGCTGTTCTGGATCGGGGTCGCGACCCTGGTGCTCGCCGTCGTTGGCGTGGTCGCGGGCCTCGTCCGCGACGACGTCCCCGGCACGCTCGGGGTCGTCCTCTCCGTGGGCCTCGGCGTGAGTGCGGTCGCGATCGTCGCCGCCGTGGCCGTGCGCGAACGACGGACCTGAACAGTCGGACACTGCGCCCGGCTCAGGTGCGCAACGGGTACCTGGCCCCGGAGGCGTGGGCCTGGTGGTGGTGAAAGGGACAGAGCAGGACGGCGTCCGTGGTGTTGGTCGTGCCGCCGCGGCTCCACGGGACCTCGTGGTGGGTGTGGCAGTACGCGGCGGGCGTCGTGCAGGCCGGGTGCTGGCAGTGGCGCTGCTCCAGCGCGATCGCGAGCCGCTGGGCCGGGTTGTGGAAGCGGCGCCGCCGTCCGACGTCGAGCACGTGGCCGGCGCCGTCGAGGACGGCGGGGATAATCCCGGCCTCGCAGGCCATCCGCCGGGCCTGGCCGGGGGAGAGCGCCACGTCGGTGTCGAGGTGGGCGGCCTGCAGGTCGCCGAGGAGGGTCCCGAGGGTCATCGTGACCACGACCGTGGCGTTCGTGCCACCCATCGACGGCAGCCGGTCGGCGGGGTAGCGCTCGACGTACTCGCCGAAGGCGCGGCCGAGCCGCTCGGGCGTCGGCTTGTCGAAGTCGTAGGACCCGGCGCCCTCCGTGGCGCGGACGTGCTTGGGGGCGGCGAGCGCCGCGAGCGCCTTGCGCAGCATCGAGGCCTGGGCCGTCGGGATCGCGAACGTGCCGTGGGCGAGGCCCTCGCCGTCGTCCCACAGCGTGAAGCGGGTCTTCCTCCAGGCGCGGGCCTCCTCGGCCCCGAGCAGGCGGGCCTCGTGCTCGTCGGCCTTGTCGGGGTCGATGGTCTCGAGGATCCGGCGGCCGAGGACCTTCAGGTCGTGCGCGTCGTGGTGGGCCGCCTCACCGAGGAGGTGCGCCTCGGCCTGGTCGCTCAGGTGCGTGTGCTCGTCGCCGAGGTCGTCGACCGCGGCGGCGATGACCTGGGCCTGCTCGGCGTGCACCCGACCTGCGGCCATCGCTGCCCTGGTCGGCTCGTGCGCCGCGAGGTCGTGGGCGAGCCGCGCCTTGCGCGAAGCCTCGCGACCGGTGACGCGGGTGATCCGCGCCAACCACTGCGCTGTCGACCTGGCCCCGATCGTCCCGGGCATCTCGATGTCCTCGGCGTGCCGGACGAGGCGGGCCTCGAGCTCCTGCACGCCCGCGATCACCGCGGCGAGGCGGGGGACCAGGTCTGCGGTCGCCTCGGCGCCGAGCGACCAGGTCTGGGCGTCCGAGAGACCCGCCAGCTCGGCCTCCAGGACCCCGACGAACCGCGCGACGGGATGTCCCACCACACGGTCGTCGGGATACCTGCTCATGCACCAATTCTACGCTCGTGAGCAGACAGTCGCCAGTGTGTTCGAGTATGCTGTGGACGATGCCCTGGTCCCGAGTCCTCGCTCCTGCGACGTGTCGCCATCGACCATCGCCCGCACCGTCATGCGGAGCCCAGGTCCCCAGTGAGGGGGCCGTCCTGCCCTTGAGGCATGCAACGATGCGTCCCCGGCTGGCGGGTGTGGCAGCCGAGCCTAGGGTCGGGGTGTGCGTCTCTACCTGCTCCGACATGGCCAGACACCCAGCAACGTGTCCGGCGCACTGGATACGAGTTTCCCCGGCGCGGAACTCACGGCCCTCGGCATCATTCAGGCTCAAGCAATCCCAGGAGTGCTTGCATCGGAGAACGTGCGTGCGGTTTACGCCTCAGAGCTGGTCCGGGCGCAGCTCACTGCCCGACCGCTGGCGGACCATCTGGGCGTCCAGGTCCAGATGCGTACAGGGTTGGAGGAAATCGCGGCGGGTGACCTGGAGATGTCGTCGGACGAGGCCTCGGTACGCGCCTATGCCGCCTGTCTGGCGTCGTGGATGCACGGTGACCTTGGTTGCAAGATGCCTGGCGGACCCTCGGGACGTGAGTTCGTTGATCGCTACGACGCGGCGATCGATGCGCTCGTTCAGGAACATCCGCACGAAACCGCCGTCGCTGTCGTCAGTCACGGCGCGGCCATTCGCGTCTGGGTGGCGCTCGCTGCTGGACTTCGTCCCGAGGATGCGACAGATCTGCGTCTTGCGAACACTGGCATGGGGGTGCTCGATCGCGACGCCGGTTCGGGTTGGACCCTGACGCGCTGGGTCGCAGACCCCGTCGGTGGGCAAGATCTGACTGACGAACGGGCCCACGACGTCACCGGCGAGAGCGCAGAGGAAGTCATCTGATCGCGGCGCTAGTGACGGGGGAGAGGATACTCGGAGCGATGGCTGTGAGCGCGTGGCGTACGACGAACCCAGTACTCGCACACCGCTCGACCTGACATAATGTCACTTATCGGCGAACCGAGGAACCTGCGAAACCGGCCTCGGAGCCACCACGTTGTGCACACTCTGTCCCATGGGTGGGACGACGGTGGTTCGCGCGTGCCTGGCGGCACTGTCGTGCTCGCTTCTCGACGGGTGCGGCGCCACAGGGAGCAGCAGCGACGGGGACTGCGAGAGCTCGTACGAGCCCGTGGCGGACGGTGCCACCTGGGGTGACTTGAAGGACGCCATGCTGGACTTCGACGGGCAGGGTCGAGTCGTGTCGGTGCGGACGCAAGCACGAGGTCACGACGTCGGTGCGGGTGACGAGGATGCAGTGCGTGTGGTCGACCTCCTCGACAGGCGGGGATCGCGTGTCCTCCAGGTCGAGGTCTGGCGCACCGAGGCCGGCGCCTGGCGTGCTGGCGCCTGGAGCCAGTGCATCGACTAGCCCGGACGGAGCACGGACGGCTCAGGTGACGTCCCTCAACGGCGGACGCCGCGACCGGGCGATCATCAGCCAGCATCCCGACAGCGACGCGGCACCGCCAGCACCGCGACCGCTGCGACCGCGCCGGTCCGCCGGCCGTCGCAGGCCGCCTCGGCCTCGTCGTAGCCAGCCCTGCCGAGGTCGTCGACGCCCCGGCTGACGGTGCTGCTGTCGGCGCGGGGCCGGCCCACCGAGACCACCGAGGAGCACACGGTGCCCGACGCGGAGTCCTCGCTGCGGTCCTCGAAGTTGACGTGCGGCGGGTACAGGAGCAGGAAGCCCATCACGCAGACCATCAGGAACAGCCCCATCCAGACGAGGGTCGGGGCGAGGTCGCTCCAGATCCCGGGGCGGGTGGGCTGCTCGGCGTCGCTCACGGTGCGCACCCTGCCACGTCCGGGACGACCACCAGACCAGACCCTGTGGCTCCGCGGCACCCGGGCTCACCCCTGGTACGGCGGCGCCACTCCCCAGCCCCATCGCGGCACGGGCGCGTGCTCGGCGACGGCGGCGCCACGCACCGAGTTGCCCATCGCCAGGCGGGTCCCCCACTCGACGTAGCCGATGATCGCGGCGCGGAACTCCGGGTCGTCGGGCAGGGCGGCGTCGTCGGCCGCGAGGCTCATCGTGGCCACGAAGCGGTGGCGCTGCTCGGGCGTGATGCCGAGGTTGCGGTGGTGGGCCAGCATCGTCTCGTAGCCGCCGTGCTCGTCGGTGTAGGCCGTCGGGCCACCCAGGACCTCCGCCCACCAGGCGGCCACGTGCGACCGGTGCCGCTCGTCGACGCCGCCCGGGAAGAACGGCGCGAGCAGGTCGTCGGCCTCGACGCGGTCGTAGAACGCGTCGATCAGGGCGCGGACCGGCTCGGCTCCCCCGGCCCACTCGAACAGCGTCGGCAGACCCGGCTCCTCGACTCCCATGGCACCGACTCTCGCAGACCGTGCGCCGCTTCCGCGAGGTCCACGTGCTGGGATGGCCGGATGGGCGACGTCGCGGTGCCGGTGGAGCTGCTCTGGGAGGACGGCGACCCGCACGCGGCGCTGAGAACGCGCTTCGGGTTCGCGGACGCCGTCGCGGCCGCGGCCTGGGTGGCGGCGGTCGTCGAGGCGGAGTGGGGTCTCGAGGTCGGGTCGGTCGATCGGGTCGTCATCAGCGACTCGAACGCCCTCGCCTGGCTCGCGACGCCGGCCGGACCGGTGCTCGCGAAGTGGTCGGCGGCTCCCGACCGGTTCGCCCACCTCGACGCGGTCGCCCGGCTCACCGGGTGGCTGGCCAGGCGGGGGCTGCCGGTGTCGGCGCCGCTCCGCTCGCTCGGCGGTGTCCCGCAGGTCAGGGTCGCGGGCGTCTCGATGAACCTCCAGCGCGTGGTGCCCGGCGACCTCCTCGACGTCGGCCGCCCCGAGCAGGTGCGGGCCGCGGGAGCCGTCCTGGCGCGGCTGCACGGCGCGCTCGCGGCGTACCCCCGCGCGACCTGGTCCGACTCCCCCACGCCCGAGGTGGCCGCCCCGGCCGCCCGCATCGCCACGTGGCTCGGCGCCACGGACGACGGGGTCCTGACGCCCGCCCGCGAGGCCCTGCGCGGTCTCGCCGCCCGCGCCCCGGACGACGGGCTGCCGGTCCAGCTCGTCCACGGCGACGTGCGGGCCGCGAACATCCTGTGCGAGGGCGAGAGCGCCACGGTCACCGCCCTGCTCGACCTCGAGGAGGCGCGGGTCGACCACGCCGTCGTCGAGCTGGCGCGCTCGGCGGTGCTGCTCGGGACCCGGTTCCGCGGCTGGGCACCGGTGTCGTCCGACGTCCGGGCCGGGTTCCTGGCGGGCTACGAGTCCGTGCGTCCACTGAGCCCGGTCGAGGCCGCCTGGTGGGACGCCCTGGTCCTGTGGCAGGCCCTGGCCGCCGTCCCGGCCGGTGACGACCCGGCGGGGTGGGGCGCGTCGGCGCTGGACCACGTGGGTCCGCGCGGCACCGCGGGGTGAGAGCGTCGTCAGGGCCGAGGTCGGGCGGGCGTGCCCTCGTGCCACATCCGGCGCTCGGCCGGCTCGGTGGCCGGCCAGTCGTCGGGCACGCCGTGGTCGACGAACCCGGCGCGGGTGTAGGCGCGGATCGCACCGAGGTTGTCGTCGCGCACCATGAGCCCCGTGCGCCGTCCGCCGTCGCGGGCCCAGTCGACCACCAGGGCGATCAGCCGCCCGGCCAGTCCGGTGCCCCGCTCGCCCGGGGCGACCCACATCGAGATCAGCTCCACCGACTCCCCCGACTCCCCCGACGCCACGCCCGAGACCACGCCGACCGGCCCGTCGACCCCCCTGGCCACCACCGTGAACGGGACGTCGGTCAGCCGGCGGCGCCAACGCTCCTCGGTCGCGTCGGCCCACTCGGAGTGGCGCGCACCGAAGGCGCCCGGGGCGTCGGCGAGCGCCGCGAGGCGCACGGCGCGGAACTCGCGCCAGTCGTCCGGGCCGATGCGGACCAGGTCGGGGGCGCTCACGGCGAGCAGGCTAGTCGGCCCACGGGTGCCGGGGGTCGAGGAGGGCGACGGTGTCGCGCAGCCAGCGGCGTGCCCGCGCGTCGAGCATCGGCAGGGCGACCTCGGCGTCGCGGCGGTCCTTCTCGCGCACCTGGGCCGCCTTGAACATCAAGGTCACCTCGGGGCGGGCGTAGCGGAGCCCGTCCGGCGCGACCCACGTGACGTCGTCGAGGTCCTCGGTGTGCGCCGGGTGCCGCTTGTTGCCCCAGCGCCCGTCGGTCGACGGGGTGAAGGGGACGTCGAGGACCCACGGCGACCGGGCGTCCCGGCGCACCCACACCTGGCTGTCGGGCCGGACGTCGGTGAACCGGTCGTCGAAGGGACGGAACCACCCGTCGTCGACGTTCCACGGGGTCCACCGCTCCCCCAGGAACAGCCGGAAGGCCTCGGCGTCGTCGGACAGGATCGAGATGTCCATGTCCTCGTGGTCGCGCGGCACGCCGGTGAAGACCTCGATGCTCCAGCCGCCGATGATCCACCAGGGCCGGTCGAAGCCGTCCATGAACGCCGCGATGGTCGTCGGGTCGAGCGGGTCCCAGCCGCCGTACCAGCGGTCGAACGCCGCGGGTCCGAGGTGACCGGCTCGGGGCGGGGCGGGGTCGGGTGGCCCGAGCGGTGGTCTCACGCCGGACGACGCTACCGGGGCTCGGCGTCCGGCGGGCCGAGCTCGGCCGGCAGGTCGCCGTCCGGGAGCAGGGTCAGCGACGTCACGGCGCGGGTCAGGCAGACGTAGAGGCGCCGCAGCCCCGTCACCCGGTCGGGCTCGCCGGCGACGATCCCCTCCGGGTCCAGCAGGACGACGTGGTCGAACTCCAGGCCCTTGGCCAGGCTCGCGGGCACCAGGTCGAGGTGCGCGTCGAGCTCCGAGGCCCCCTCCCCCCAGGTCTCGCCCGAGCCGTCCTCGCCGAGGCGGGTGAGGCGCACCCCGGCCTCGAGCAGCGACGCCGCCACGTGGTCGACCCGGGCGTCGGGCACGACCACCGCCACCGACCCGACCCGCTCGCCGACCCGCAGCGCCACGTCGGCGACGGGGTCGGTGGAGACGACCAGCTCGCCGCGGGAGCGCCGCACCGACGTCGGCGGCTCGAGGTCGGGCGCGATGTGCGGCAGCAGCCGGGCGGCGTACTCGATCACCTCGCCGGGCACCCGGAAGCCGCGGGTGAGCTGCTCGACGTGCGCGTCCGGCTTGCCGAGGTGACCGAGCGCCTCCGCCCACGACCGGGTCGCCCACGGCGTGGTGGCCTGCGCGAGGTCGCCGAGCACGGTCAGGGAGCCCGTGGACGCGCGCCGCGCCAGCGCCCGCAGCATCATCGGTGACAGGTCCTGCGCCTCGTCGACCACGATGTGGGCCAGCGACGGCGTCCGGTTGAGCAGGTCGCCCGCCTCGTCGAGCAGGACGACGTCGGCCAGCGACCACCGCGCCGAGCCCGGCGCCCGCGACGGCCTGGCCCACCGCAGCGCCTCCTGCTCGGCCGGCTCGAGGACTCCCGCGGCCGCCGCCTCGAGCGCCGCCGGGTCGGACAGCAGCAGCCACACGACACGGGCGGGATCGACCTGCGGCCACAGCTGCTTGACGTACTCGCGCACCGGCCGGGACCGCGCCACCGCGTCCTGGACCCGGTCGTCGGGCGACTCGCCGCCGTCGGCCATCGCCGAAAGCACGCGGTGGGCCAGGGCCTGCGGCAGCATCGCCCGGCCGGCGTCGTGGCGCACGCCGCGGGCCCGCAGCCCGTCGAGCACCTCGGCGACGTCGTCGGCCGCCACCCGCCAGCGCCGCGACCCCCACGGCACGACCAGCGGCTCGGTCGGGGCCGCGACCCGACCCCACACCGCCCGTTCGAGGACGACGGCCATCCGGGCGTCGCCCTTGAGCACGGCGACGGCGGCCGGGTCGGTGGTGCGCACCTCGACGGCCCGCCGGCCCGACGCGCCGGCCACCACGAGCTCGTCGATCGTCGACTGCGTCGCCTCCACCTCACCCAGCGCCGGGAGCACCTCGCGGATGTAGCGCAGGAAGCTCGCGTTCGGCCCGACGACCAGGACGCCCTGGCGGCGCAGCTGGTCGCGGTGGGCGTAGAGGAGGTAGGCGGCACGGTGCAGGCCCACGGCGGTCTTGCCCGTGCCGGGCGCCCCCTGCACGCAGATGGTCCGGGTCAGCTCGGCCCGCACGATCACGTCCTGCTCGGGCTGGATCGTGGCGACGATGTCGCGCATCGGGCCCACCCGGGGGCGCTCGATCTCCGACTCCAGGATCTCGGAGAAGCCCTCGTCAGCACCGTCGCCGTCCCCCGCGCCGCCGGTGAGGTCCTCGTCCTCGAACGCGGTGAGGCGCCCCTCCTGGAAGCCGTAGCGGCGGCGGACCCTGACCCCCATCGGCTCGCGGGCGCTGGCCCGGTAGAACGGCAGGCTCACCGGTGCCCGCCAGTCGACGACGAGCGGGTCGCCGAGCTCGTCGGAGACGTGGCGCCGCCCGATGTGCAGCGACTCCGCGTCGGTCCCGGGCCCCTCGGTCGTCTCGAGCCGGCCGAAGAACAGCGGGACCGTCGGGTCGTCGGCCAGCTGCTCCATGCGGAGGGCCAGCGACGCCGTGAGGACCTCCTGGCTGACCCAGTCACCCGCGGCCGCGCCGTCCAGCGACGCCGTGCGCCGGCGCATCCTGGCCAGCTGGCGGCGGGACTCGGCCAGGTGCTCGACCTCGGCGGCCAGCTCGACGTCGTCCGCACCGGCGTCGGGGGCGGGGTCGCGGGACACGGCAGGAACCTCCGAGGCGGTCGACGGGAGCAGCCACCGACCGTACCAATCCGGACGGTCGAAAGTGCGTTGACCGCCCCCGGGTCCGGTCCTAGCGTCGGGCCATGTCGCTCCGACTCGACGCCCTGGTCATCGACGCGCACGACCCGCCCGGACTCGCCGGCTTCTGGTCCGGCGTCCTCGGGTGGACGCCGACCGGGGACGGTCTGACCCTCGAGCCCGCGGACGACACCGGCTTCCTGATCCGCTTCCGCCCGACCCGGGCGCCGAAGACCGGGCCGAACCAGGTGCACACCGACCTGACGAGCACGTCGCTGGAGGCCCAGGAGCAGACCGTCGCCAGGGTGCTGGAGCTCGGGGGGCGTCACCTCGACGTCGGCCAGGGCCCCGAGGAGGCGCACGTCGTGCTCGCGGACCCGGAGGGCAACGAGCTCTGCGTCATCGAGCCCGGCAACGGCTTCCTCGCGGGCTGTCCGTTCCTCGGGGCGCTGTCGAGCGACGGCACCCAGGCGGTCGGCTACTTCTGGAGCGCGGCGCTGGGCTGGCCCCTGGTCTGGGACCAGGACGAGGAGACCGCGATCCAGGCGCCGCACGGGGGCCCGAAGATCTCCTGGGGCGGTCCGCCGGTCAACGTCAAGACGGGCAAGAACCGCTGGCACCTCGACCTCGCCCCGGACGACGGCAGCGACCAGGCCACGGAGGTCGCGCGGCTGGTCGCGCTCGGGGCCTCGCCCGCCGACATCGGTCAGGGATCGGCCAGGCCGGGCCTCGACCCGGTCGTGCTGGCCGACCCGGACGGCAACGAGCTCTGCGTGCTCGCGGGGCCGTGACGCACCCGGGGGTCAGCGGTCGGGACGCGGGTGCGGGTCGTGGGGGTGCTCGGGGTCGGCGGCGAAGATCTTCTCGTACAGGTCGTAGATGACCCACGCCTTCTCGTTGTTGTAGAGCATCGCGTCGGTGAACCCCCGCCGGGCGACCTCCTGCTTCACCGAGGCGTACAGCTCCCGGTCCGCGGGGTGGGTCCGCAGCCAGGCACCGAACATCCGGTGCCGCCGCGACTCGCGGGAGTCGGGCGCGAAGACGTGGAGGTTGCACGCCGGGTCGGTGCCGCGCAGGCAGCGGTGCTCCTCCCACTCCGGCTCGCGCACCCGCAGCTCGAAGCCGGCCGCCTCGAGCTGGGGCAGCCAGGCCTCCTCGTGGGCGGGATCGGGCACGAGCAGGTCCACGTCGACGACCGGCTTGGCCGGCAGCCCCGGCACGGACGTCGAGCCGACGTGCGCGATCGAGACCACCTGCTCCCCCAGCGCCGCGACCACGCGGGAGCGGACGGCGTCGTACCACTGCGACCAGGCCGGGTCGGGCGGCACGACCTCCACGGTCTCCGGGGCGCGGGCGGAGGCTGCGACCCGGGCTGCGTCGATCTCCTCGGCGGAGGGGACCTCGTAGGGGTTCCAGAGCGGGTGGACGGCCACGGGGCCAACCTAGGGCGTGCCGCGCGGCCGTGCGGGATCAGCCCTGGCTCTGTCCGGCGCGCAGGAAGACCCGCAGCGCCGAGACGAACGCCTCGGGGCGCTCGCTGTGCACCCAGTGCCCGGCGCCCTTGATCGTCACCTGGGTCGTGCGGGGGAAGAGCCGGCGCATGGCGGGCTCGTGCTCGGGCCGGACGTAGGACGAGCGCTCGCCGGCCACCCAGAGCACGGGGTGGTCGAAGCCCGCGCCGTCGCCCAGCCGGTCCGCGTCGGGGAAGCCCGCGATGCTCGGCAACCCGGCCCGGAGCAGCGCCAGGTTGGCCCGCCAGGCGAAGCCGCCGCCGTCGCTGGCGCGGAGGTTCTGGAGCAGGAAGCCGCGGACCCGGTCGTCCGGGATCGGCGCGGTGAGCGCCCGGTCGGCGTCGGCGCGCCGGACCACGGAGGTCAGGTCGAGCGCGGCGAGGCTGTCGAGGAGGTGCTCGAACTCCCCCGCCCCGGCGCTGTCGGCCGGGGAGATGTCGACCACGACGAGCCGGTCGACGAGCTCGGGGTGGCGCAGGGCGAGCACCATCGCGACCTTCCCGCCCATCGAGTGCCCCACGACGTGCACGGGCCCGGCGGCCGCGAACCCGTCGCGGAGGTCGGCGGCCACGGCGTCCGCGACGGCGACGTAGTCGACCGAGTCGGTCCACCCGGAGCGGCCGTGGTTGGGCAGGTCGACCAGCAGCGAGCGCAGGTCCGGCTCGAGCGCCCGGGCGATCGGGACGAAGTTGCGGCCCTGGCCGAACAGCCCGTGCAGGAAGACGACCCGCTCACCGGTCGAGCCGATCTCGGTCGTGTGCAGCACCCCCGGAGCCTAGTGGCCGCCGGGGACTACCGGGCGGTGGCGTCGGCGAGCAGCGGAACGATCGCGTCGATCGCGTACTGGATGCTCAGCGGCGTGGCGGCCGAGAAGGCGTTGGCCAGGACCGGGTCGTCGATGAGGATCGAGCGCCCGTCCTCGACGGCCGGGAGCGCGTTGTAGAGGTCGTCGCCGGTGATCGCGGAGGCCTCGATGAAGATCGGGAAGCTCACCACGACGTCGGCGTCGAGCAGCTCGAGCTGGTCGCCCGCGACCGGCACGGAGAACGACTCGGTGCCCAGCGCGGCGACCTCGGGCTTCTCGGCGAAGCCGAGCTCGGTCATGAACTGCTGGCGGGCGTCGACGGCGGTGTAGACACCCCAGCCCTCGCTGGTCTTGGCCGAGACGGTCGCGGTCCGGCCGGCGAACTCGGGGTGGGCCTCGACGGCGTCGGCGAACGCGGCGTCGACGTCGGCGAGCAGCTCCTCGCCGTCCTCGGGGAGCCCGAGCGCCTGCGAGATCATGGTGACCTGCTCCTCGGTGGTCGTCGTCCAGCCGTCGGCCCCCTCGGGGATGCTGATCACGTTGGGGGTGATCTCGGTCAGCGCGTCGTGACGCTCCTGCGTCCCCTCGCTGCGGACGTCGAGGATCAGGTCGGGCTCCAGGGCCCCGATGGCCTGGGTGTCGAGCTCGGTGGTGCCGAAGAACTCCGGGGTCTCGTCGTAGAGGTCGCTGGCCCAGGGACCGACGCCGTTGGCGTCCTCGCCGAAGGCCAGCCAGTCCGACGCGCCGATCGGCTGGACGCCCAGCGCGAGGGCGACCTCGGCGTCGCCCCAGCCGAGGGCGACGACCTTCTCGGGCTTCTCGGTGATCTCGACGGCACCGAACTTCGTCTCCACCGTGACCGGGAACGCGCCGTCGGTCGACTCCCCGGAGGAGCTGTCGGTGCCCTGCTCGTCGGACTCCTCGCTCGAGTCGGTGCAGGCCGAGAGGGTCAGCGCGAGGACGCTGGCGGCGACGAGGGCGAGGCCGCGGCGCAGGGCGGAGTGGGACATCGAGGGACCCTTTCGGGGACGGGAAGGACCGCGCCGTGGTGGGCGCTGGGCTTAGGACAGCCTAACCTGCTCCCATGACCACCGCCCCCACGCCGTCGACGGGTGCGACACCCCGCGACGCGGGAGCCGCCGTCGAGGCCGAGGTCGGACCGGGCTCGCCCGAGCGGACGCTCCCGGTCCGCCTCCTGGGCCTGCTCGCGTGCGTGCTCCTGCTCGTCGCGGCCTGCGCCCTGAGCCTCGTGGTCGGCGCGAAGGAGATCCCGCTCTCGGTCGTCTGGGACGCGGTGTGGCACGGCTCCGACGGCACGTTCGACTCGATCGCCGTCACCTCCGACCGGATCCCCCGCACCGTGGCCGGCGTGGTGGCCGGCGCCGGCCTGGGCGTGGCCGGCGCGCTCATCCAGGCGGTCACCCGCAACCCGCTCGCCGACCCGGGCATCCTGGGCGTCACCGCCGGCTCCGCGTTCGCGATCGCGATGGGGATCGCCGTGGCCGGGGTGGTCGCCCCCTCGACCTACCTCTGGCTGGCGTTCCTGGGCGCCGCGCTCGCGACCGTCGTCGTCTACCTGATCGGCGCGGTCCACCGCGGCTCCGTGAGCATCGCCCGGCTCACCCTGGCCGGGGTCGCGCTCGCCGCCCTGCTCAACGGGGTCACCTCCGGGCTCGTCCTCACCGACCCGCGCGCCTTCGACGCGCTGCGCTCCTGGCAGGCCGGGTCGCTGAAGACCCGCGGCTGGGAGGTCATCTCACCGGCCGCTCCCTGGGTGCTGGTGGGGATCGTCCTGGCGCTGCTGCTGGGGCGGGCGCTCAACGCGGTGGCGCTCGGCGACGACCTCGCCGCGAGCCTGGGCGCCCACGTGCTGCGCACCCGCGTGCTGGCCGTCGTCGGCGTGACCCTGCTCGCCGGCGGCGCGACCGCGATCGCCGGCCCGATCGCGTTCGTCGGGCTGATGGTGCCCCACGTCGCCCGGCGCATCTCCGGGCCCGACCAGCGGTGGATCCTCGCCTTCACGGTCGTCCTCGCGCCGGTGCTGCTGGTGGTGGCCGACGTCGTGGGCCGCCTGCTCCTCCCGGTCGGCGAGATCCCGGCCGGGATCGTCACCGCCGTGATCGGTGCGCCCGTCCTGGCCGTCCTGGCCCGTCGCTACCGGGTGGCGGCGCTGTGACCCCCGCGTCCGGGCTGCCCGAGGCACCGGCCTCGGCGGAGCGCTCCCGTGCCGGTGCCGTGCGCCGGACCCGCACCCGCGCCGGCGTCGTGTCGCTCGTGCTCGCCCTCGCGTGCGGCGTCCTCGGCCTGGTGGCGCTCGGCACCGGCAGCCTCGAGCTGTCCCCGGCGGAGGTCGTCGGGGCGATCCGCGACCTCGGGGCCGGCTACCGGCGCCACGTCGTGCTCGAGGAACGGCTCCCCCGCATCGTCGCGGCGCTGGTCTTCGGCGCGGCGCTCGGGGTGGCGGGTGCGGTGTTCCAGAGCCTGACCCGCAACCCGCTCGGCTCGCCCGACGTCATCGGGTTCTCCACCGGCGCCTACACCGGTGCGCTGGTCGTGATCACCACCGTCGGCTCGTCGGCGACGGCGGTGGCCGGCGGCGCGCTCGCGGGCGGCATCGGCACCGCGCTGCTCGTCTACGCCCTGGCCTGGCGCGGCGGGGTCGCGGGGTTCCGGCTGGTCATCGTCGGCATCGCCGTCACGGCGCTGCTCGCCTCGGTGAACACCTACCTGCTGCTGCGGGCCAAGCTCGAGGTCGCCGTCGCCGCGGCCACCTGGGGTGCGGGCTCGCTCAACCTGCTGACGTGGGAGCAGGCGCTGCCGGCGCTGGTGCTGGTCGCGGCGCTGCTGCCGGTCGTCGCCGTCCTGAGCGGTGGGCTGCGCCAGCTCGAGCTCGGGGACGACGCCGCCCGCGCCCACGGGCTCGCGGTCGAGCCGGTCCGGCTCTCGCTCGTCGTCGCGGCCGTCGCGCTGACCGCGGCCGTGACCGCCGTGGCCGGACCGATCGCCTTCGTCGCGCTGTCGGCGCCCCAGATCGCGCACCGGCTGTGCCGCTCGGCGGGCCTGCCGCTCCTCGCCTCCGCGCTGACCGGCGCGTTCCTGCTGCTGCTGGCCGACTTCGCCGCCCAGCACTGGTTCCCCCAGGACCTGCCGGTCGGCGTCGTCACCGTCGTCGTCGGCGGCCTCTACCTGCTCTGGCTCCTCGCCTCCGAAGCCCGGAAGAAGGTCACATGACCAGCACCCCGCCCCCCGCGACGGACCCGGCCGCACCTCCGGGCAGCAGTCGCCTCGGCGCCGAGGGCGTCACCCTGGCCTACGACCGCCGGGTGGTCTCGACCGACCTGAGCATCGCCGTCCCCGACGGCTCGTTCACCGTCATCATCGGCCCGAACGGGTGCGGCAAGTCGACCCTGCTGCGCGCCCTGGCGCGGCTGCTCGAGCCGAGTTCCGGGCGCGTCGTCCTCGACGGCAGGGCCGTATCGGACTACCGCGGCAAGGAGGCGGCGCGGGTCGTCGGCCTGCTCCCCCAGACGTCGTTGGCGCCCGACGGCATCACGGTGGCCGACCTGGTCGGTCGCGGCCGCTACCCGCACCAGGGTCTGATCCGGGGCTTCTCGGCCGCCGACAAGGCCGCCGTCGACCGGGCCATGACGGCCACCGGCGTCGCCGACCTCGCCTCGCGCCCGGTCGACGAGCTCTCCGGCGGCCAGCGGCAACGGGTCTGGGTCGCCATGGCCCTGGCCCAGGAGACGCCGCTGCTCCTGCTCGACGAGCCCACCACCTACCTCGACATCGCCCACCAGATCGACCTGCTCGACCTTCTCGCGGGTCTGCACCGCGGCGGGAGCACCCTGGTCGCCGTGCTGCACGACCTCAACCAGGCCACCCGCTACGCCACCCACCTCGTGGTGATGAAGGACGGCGCCGTCGCCGCGCAGGGGCCGCCGCGCGACATCTTCACCGCCGACCTGGTGCACGAGGTGTTCGGCCTGCCGTGCCTGGTGATCGAGGACCCGGTGTCGGGGACCCCGCTCGTCGTCCCGACCAGCCGGGGGCACGTGCAGGACCGGACGAAAGTCTGACCGGGAGCGACGCGGGACGGATCCGCGCCGGCGCCGGGCGCCGTTGACTGGGCCGGTGACCACCCGTGCGCGGCCCGCCGCCGCCCCCCGTGCCCGCGCCGTCGGCGTCGTCACGGCGCTGCTCCTGGCGCCGGTCTGCGCCGAGCTCCTCCAGGCCTACCTCGGCGACCTGGGCGGCCCGGGCGGGCTCGCGTTCCTCGTGCTCTTCCTCGCGCCGTTGTACGGCGGCGCCGTGCTCCTCGTGCGGGAGGTCTCGGTGCGCACGCAGCGCGGGTGGACCGGCCGGCTGCTGCTCGCCGGCGCGTTCGGGGTGGCGATGCCCACCGTCGTCGACCTCTCGGTCTTCACCCGCACCCGCGACGACCTCGACGGCTGGGGCGACATCGTCGGCGCCGCCTCGTTCGGCGGCATCGGCTGGAGCGCCGTCGTCGTCTGGGTCGTCGGGCACGCGCTGATGAGCGTGGCGGCCCCGCTGGTCGTCGCGGAGTCCCTGGCCGGGGACCCGCGCCCCTGGCTCGGCCGCACCGGCCTCGGCGTGGTCGGCGTGGGGTTCGTGCTGGTCGCCGTCGCCCTCAACCGCGACCACGTCGCGCAGCACGCCCCGGCGGTCGACGCCCTGCGGTACGCCGTGTCGGCCGCCGTCGTCGTCGCCCTCGTCGTCCTCGCGCTCGGCCCGCTCGGTCGTCCCCTGCCGGCGCGCGAGCGGCCTGGCCCGTCCGTGCGCACCTGCCTCGCCGCCGGGTTCGTCGCGCTGGCCGCCTTCGACCTCACCCCGATGTCGTGGGGCGGTCTCGGCCTCCACCTGGTGCTGCTGGTCGTGGCCGGGGGCGGCGTGGCCCGGTGGGCGCGGTCGACCGGGTGGACACCGCGTCACCTGGCGGCGCTGGCCTGCGGAGCGCTGGTCGCCAGGACCCTCGTCGGGTTCCTCGCCCCGCTCCCCCAGGACACCACCTGGGCCGAGAAGATCAGCCAGAACATCGGCTACCTCGTGCTCGTGCTCGTCCTCGCCGCCCTCACGCTGCGCCGCCGGACGCCGCTCCCGGACGCGACCGCACGGGGCGACACCTGAGCCACCCCACCCGGCGCGGCCGCCGTCACGACCCGGCGGCGAGGAACCGCTCGCCGATCCGGCGGCAGGCGGCCCGCAGCTCGTCGGGCTGCTCGACCACGAACGGCGCCGCCAGCCGGATCAGCTGGAGGGCGAACCACGCGGGGTCGTCCATGCTGCCGATGAGGCGGGTGTGGTCCTCGTCGACCTCCTCGAGCCGGCCGAGGTGGCGCGGGAGCCGGCGGGCAACGTCGGCCACCGGCGCCTCGACCAGCACCGACACGTCGGCGCCCCAGCCCTCGGCCATGTGCTCGTCGACGACGGCCGCGACGTCGAGCCCGTTCGGCGGGGTGAAGGTCTCCGGGCGCGGGGTGCACGCCTCGATGCGGTCGATGCGGAGCACCCGCTTGGCGTCGACGGCGCGCTCGTCGACCGAGTGCGACCAGCACAGCAGGTACCAGCGGTCGTGGCGCAGGTTGACGCCCCACGGGTCGACGTCCATCGAGCGCGGGTCCGCCTCGGGCCGGCTGCGGTAGCGCAGCCGCACGCGGACGCCGTCGTGGGCGGCGCGGGCGAGGGCGCTGGCCAGGTGCGGGTCGGGCCCGCCGGCACCGGAGTCGGTCGTCCCGACCAGGCGCAGCGCCTCGGCCGGCTCGGCGAGGGCCGCCGGCAGCACCCGGATGATCTTGTCGAGGGCCTCCTCGACCGCGGTGGCTCCCCCGACGGCGCTGCGACCGCGGACGGCGGCCATCACCAGCGCCAGGGCCTGGTCGGTGGAGAACATCAGCGGCGGCACCCGGAAGCCGCGGCCGATCCGGTAGCCGCCGTACCGGCCGGGCGTGGACTCCACCGGGATGCCGGCCTCGCGCAGGATGCCGACGTAGCGCCGCGCCGCCCGGGTCGAGACGCCGAGCCGCCGGGCCAGGTGCTCGCCCGAGACGCCGGGGCGGTCGTGGATCAGCTCCAGCGCGACCAGGGCCCGCGCGGTCGGTCCGACGTCGTCCAGGAGGGGGTCCGGCACCCGAGGAACGATAGCGTCCGCATAGGGCCCGCGCCGCGCGTCGGCCGGTGTCCGTTCGGGTGGTTCGCCTGGCCCGTCGTGACCAGATCCGGTGCGGTCGTATCACGCGACCCGACGGCGTCTCCTATCGTCGAGCGACGACGCATCCGCAACGGGGGACGACCATGTTCGACACCGCACCGCACACCGGCACGCACATCTCGCACGACCGGCCGTGCCAGCAGTGCGGCCACGCGCTGCACACCTACCTGGCCTGCTCCGACACGTGCGCCTGCCAGCCGGCCGGCCTGCGACTGCCGGCCTACGCCTGACCCGGGACCGGAACGGGACTCAGGGCTGCAGGAGCACCTTGATCGCGGTGCGCTCGTCCATCGCGCGGTAGCCCTCGGCCACCTGGTCGAGCGGCAGGGTGAGGTCGAAGACCAGGCCCGGGTCGATCTCGCGGCGCAGCACCCGCTCGAGCAGGTCGGGCAGGTAGCGGCGCACCGGGGCCATGCCGCCGGCCAGGCCGACGTTCTTGGAGAACATCACCCGCAGCGGCGCCTCGACACCGTGCGGCACGCCGACCATGCCGACCGTCGCGCCCGGGCGGGCGACCCGGAAGGCCTGCTCGAACGCCGGGCCGTTGCCGACGCACTCGAGGACGGCGTCGCCACCGACGCCGCCGAGGATCTCCTTCACCGCGGCCACGCCCTCCTTGCCCCGCTCGGCGACGACGTGCGTGGCGCCGAAGCGCCGGGCGAGCTCCTGGCGCGGCTCGTGCCGCGACATCGCGATCACGGTCTCGGCGCCCAGCTGCGAGGCCGCGAGGACACCGCAGAGCCCGACCGCGCCGTCGCCCACGACGACGGCGGTGCCGCCCCGGCGGACGCCGGCCGAGACGGCGGCGTGCCAGCCGGTGGCCATCACGTCGGAGAGCGTCATCAGCGAGGGGACGAGGTCGGCGTCCGGCACGCCGTCGGTCTTGACCAGGCTGCCGTCGGCCTGGGTCACCCGGGCGTACTCGGCCTGGCCGCTGCGGGTCATGCCGAGGTTCTCGCAGGCCGAGTGCGCGCCGTTGCGGCAGGCCGAGCAGGTGTTGTCGCAGTGGTCGAACGGCACGATGACGAAGTCGCCGGGGCGCACGTCGCGGACGTCGGCGCCGACCTCCTCGACGACGCCGAGGCACTCGTGGCCGATCGTGTGCGGCTCGGTGGTCTCGTCGTCGCCGCGGTAGGGCCACAGGTCGGAACCGCAGATGCACGAGGTGTGCACCTTGACGATGGCGTCGGTCGGGAGCTCGATCCTCGGGTCGGGGACCTCCTCGAAGCGGATGTCGCGCGGTCCATGGATGACGGTGGCCTTCATGCCCCGATCCTGACAGCCCGCCGCCCGGGGCGCGCCGTCCGGGAGGGTGGTGCGACGCACCCCCGTCGGTTCTTGCCGTATCTCACATGTGAGTTACCGTGAGTGACATGTCGATCGACTACAAGAGCCGCATCGGGACCCTCATCCGCGACGCCCGGATGCACCGTGGCCTGACCCAGAGCCAGCTCGCCGACCTGCTCAGCACGAGCCAGAGCGCGATCAACCGGATGGAGAAGGGGCACCAGAACCTCTCCCTCGAGATGCTCGCCCGGGTGGGCGAGGCGCTCGACTCCGAGATCGTCGAGCTCGGCCCCACCCACCTGCGCGTCCAGGGGCCGACCACCCTGACCGGGGCCATCGACGTCAAGACGTCGAAGAACGCCGGGGTCGCGCTGCTGTGCGCCTCCCTGCTCAACCGCGGCCGCACCACGCTGCGCAAGGTGGCGCGGATCGAGGAGGTCAACCGGCTGCTCGAGGTGCTCAACAGTCTCGGCGTGAAGACCCGCTGGCTCAACAGCGACAACGACCTCGAGATCGTGCCGCCCAAGCACCTCGACCTCAGCCAGATCGACGAGACCGCCGCGCGCCGCACCCGCTCGGTGATCATGTTCCTCGGTCCGCTGCTGCACCGTGCCGAGTCCTTCGACCTCCCCTACGCCGGCGGCTGCAACCTCGGCACCCGCACCGTCGAGCCCCACATGACCGCGCTGCGGCCCTTCGGCCTCGAGGTCAAGGCGACCGACGGCAGCTACCACGCGCAGGTCAACCGGGCGATCGAGCCCGAGCGGCCCATCGTGCTCACCGAGCGCGGCGACACCGTCACCGAGAACGCCCTGATGGCCGCCGCCCTGCACCCGGGCGTCACCGTGATCCGCAACGCCTCGTCCAACTACATGGTCCAGGACCTGTGCTTCTACCTGCAGAAGCTCGGCGTCGGGGTCGAGGGCATCGGCACCACCACGCTGCGCATCACCGGGGTCGCCTCGATCGACGTCGACGTCGACTACGCCCCCAGCGAGGACCCGATCGAGGCGATGTCGCTGCTGGCCGCCGCCATCGTCACCAAGTCCGAGATCACCATCCAGCGGGTGCCGATCGAGTTCCTCGAGATCGAGCTCGCCGTGCTGGAGGAGATGGGCTTCCAGTACAGCCGCACCGAGGAGTACGTCGCCCGCAACGGCCACACCCGGCTGGTCGACCTGACCACCAAGCCCTCGCAGCTGCGCGCGCCGCTCGACAAGATCCACCCGATGCCGTTCCCGGGCCTCAACATCGACAACCTGCCGTTCTTCGCCGTCATCGCGGCCGTGGCCGAGGGCCAGACCTTCCTGCACGACTGGGTCTACGAGAACCGGGCGATCTACCTCACCGAGCTCACCAAGCTCGGCGGCCAGGTCAAGCTCCTCGACCCGCACCGCGTGATGATCGAAGGTCCGACGTCGTTCTCCGGCGCCGAGCTCGTCTGCCCGCCCGCGCTCCGGCCGGCCGTGGTGATCCTGCTCGCGATGCTGGCCAGCAAGGGCACGTCGGTGCTGCGCAGCACCTACGTCATCCACCGCGGCTACGAGGACCTCGCCGAGCGGCTCAACCTCCTCGGCGCCACCATCGAGACCTTCCGCGACTTCTGAGACACGCAGCCGCGCGCGAGGAACGAGCGCACGGCGTGGGCGTGGCCAGGTCGAGCAAGCGACACGGCTGAGCCTGCGAAGCCGTACGAGCGCGTCGAGACCACTGGACCACCGATGCCCGGCCGGCGGGCCTCGGGGGCAGGGGTCTCGTCGGCGCTCGCCGGAGCTCGCTCGCTCGACCCCCGAGGACCACGGGCTCGACGTCCGCGCCCGCACCCTCACCACCTGAGTAGGGATGCTCTGCCCGCCCGGGGCGAAGGGCGGCCATACTCACCCCGTGCCTCGAACGCCTCCGACCCCGCGGACCGGTCGGCCCTACCTCGACGAGGTGCTCGACGGGCCGGCGCCCGTCCTGGCGCTGGCGCACCGCGGTGGTGCCTACCACCCCGGGCTGGAGGGCCTCGAGAACACCCTCGAGGCCTTCCGGCACGCCGTCGACCTCGGCTACCGCTACCTCGAGACCGACGTCCACGTCACCGCCGACGGCGTCCTGCTGGCCTTCCACGACGACGTCCTCGACCGCGTCACCGACCAGCAGGGGCCGATCGCGGGGCTGACCCACGCCGACGTGCGGCGCGCGCGGATCGGCGGCCGGGCCGAGGTGCCGACCCTGGCGTCGCTGCTCGACGAGCTGCCGGGCACCCGGTTCAACATCGACCTGAAGTCCGACGGCGCCGTCCGGCCGCTGGCCGACCTGGTCGCGGCCCGCGGGCTCGAGGACGACGTCCTGGTCGGCTCGTTCTCGGTCGCGCGGGTGCGGGACTTCCGGAGGCTGACCGGGGGCCGGGTGGCGACGTCCGCGGCGCCCGCCGAGGTCGTGGCCTTCCTCCTGCGGCCCCGGCGGCGCGCGCCGTTCGACGCCGTGCAGGTGCCGCACCGCCGCGGACGCCTCGTGGTCGCCTCGGCGCGTCTGGTCCGCACCGCGCACGCCGCAGGCAAGCATGTGCACGTCTGGACGATCGACGAGGCCGACGAGATGGGCGTGCTGCTCGACCGGGGCGTGGACGGCCTGTTCACCGACCGGACGGACGTGTTGAGGGACGTGCTCGCCGAGCGCGGCCACTGGAGGGAGACCTGATGACCGGTATCGCCGACCTCGCGCCGCTGGAGCGCGCCCAGGAGCAGAAGGCCTGGTACTGGTACGACTGGGCCAACAGCGCGTTCTACACGACCGTGCTCAGCGTCATGTTCGCCCCGTACATGATCGAGGTCGCCGGCAAGGCGGCCGGCTGCCCCGAGGACCTCGACGACGCGGCGAGCTGTGGCAACACCGTCAGCGTCCTGGGCCTCGACCTCGCCGCGGGTTCCCTCCCGTTCTACCTGACCAGCTTCGCCACGATCTTCAGCGCGTTCCTGCTGCCCGTCGTGGGCGCGATGGTCGACCGGTCCGCGCACAAGAAGCGGCACATGGCCGGCTTCGCGTGGGCCGGCGCGGCGTGCGGCTCGCTGCTGTTCTTCATGAAGGACGACCAGTGGCAGATCGGGGCGGTCGCCATCGTCCTGGCCAGCGTGCTGGCCGGCTGCTCGGTGATCAGCTACTCCGCGATCCTCGTCGACATCTCCACCGAGGAGGAGCGCGACCGCGTCTCCTCGCAGGGCTGGGCGTTCGGCTACCTCGGCGGCGGCCTGCTGCTCGCGGTCAACCTCGGCATGTTCCTCGGGCACGACGCGATCGGCCTGTCGAGCGGGATGGCCGTGCGGCTCTCGCTGCTGTCGGCGGTCATCTGGTGGGCCGGGTTCACGATCATCCCGTTCGTGCGGCTCAAGGACCGGCCGCCGGTCGAGCGCCTGGAGATCACCGGCAACGTGTTCGACCGCAGCTTCGGCCAGCTGTGGCGCACCCTCAAGGACCTGCGCAACTACCCGATGACGCTGACCTTCCTGGCGGCGTACCTGTTCTTCAACGACGGCATCCAGACCGTCATCTACGCCGCGTCGACCTACGGCTCCAAGCAGCTCGGCTTCGGAGACAGCGTGCTGATCGGCACCATCCTGCTGATCCAGTTCGTCGCCTTCGGCGGCGCGCTGCTGTTCGGACGGTTCGCGCAGAAGCACGGCAGCTACAAGCCGATCCTCTACGGCACCTACGCCTGGGTCGTCATCGTCGTCCTGGCCTTCTTCCTGCCGGAGGAGAACGTGCCGCTCTTCATGGCGATCGCGGTCGCCATCGGGCTGGTCCTCGGCGGCACCCAGGCCCTGTCGCGCTCCTTCTTCAGCCTGCTCATCCCCCGCGGTCGCGAGGGCGAGTACTTCGCGCTGTACAACGCCTGCGAGCGCGGGACCTCGTGGTTCGGCACCTTCGTCTTCGCTGTCATGTTCCAGCTCACCGACTCCTACCGCCCGGCGCTGCTGGCCCTGATCGTCTTCTTCGTCATCGGTGCCTTCTTCCTGCTGCGCCTCGACCCGGAGCGCGGGATCCGCGAGGCCGGGAACGCGGTCCCCTCGACCGTCTGAGCCACCGCGCGGGCACCGGCCGGCCACCGGTCCGGGGCCGAGCGGGCGCGGGGGAAGCATCGCGGCCGAACGGGAATGGAATCTTTGCCGGCTGGGTACGGTTGGACCAGCAACGGGCGCACCCGCCCGACGCAACACGACGACGCGGACTACACGCAGTTGGGAGGTGTGCACCATGGCAGAGCGAACCTTGCGTGGCGCACGACTCGGAGGACAGAGCTTCGAGGACGAGCGAGGCATCGAGTTCGCCGCCCGTCAGCAGGTCGGCTACCGCTGCACCCACGGGCACGAGTTCGAGATCACGATGTCGGTCGAGGCCGACGTTCCGGCCGTCTGGGAGTGCCCGCGGTGCGGTGCCGAGGGGCTGAGCACCTCCGGCATCGAGCGCGTCGAGAAGGCCGAGAAGCCGGTCCGCACCCACTGGGACATGCTGCTCGAGCGGCGCTCCGAGAAGGAGCTCGAGGACATCCTCAAGGAGCGGCTCGACCTGCTCCGCGGCGGCGAGATCGGCCCGGCGCACCTGCACCGGCCGACCAAGAAGCGCAGCCGCACGACCGTCTGACGTCGACGGACCAGCGCGGCACCACCGTCGCGCTACTCCTCGACGACCTCGCCCCGGACCACCGGTCCGGGGCGATCGGTCTGTCCGGGGCCGCCACGGGCACCGCCGGTCGGCCCCAGCGGGCCCAGCACCGTGAGCCGGCGGGCCACGACACCGGCGAGCACACGGCGGAACAGCGGCCGCGTGAGCGGCAGGATCAGCAGGATGCCGGCGAGGTCGGTCACGAAGCCGGGGCTGAGCATCAGCACGCCGCCGACGAGGAGCAGGGCGGCGTCGGCGAGCTCTGTCGCGGGCATCCGCCCGGTCTCCAGCGCGGTGCGCAGCGCCTGCCACGCCCGGCCACCCTCGCGCCTGACCAGCCAGCTGCCGAGGATGCTGTCGGCGACGAGCAGCACGATCGTCCACCAGGCACCGATCACCTGGCCGACCTGGATCAGCACGTAGAGCTCGGCGATCGGAACGACCACGAAGGCGACCAGCAGGAACCACGAGAGACGTCGACGCCGGGCCATGGCGCCAGTCTACGGACCAACCGGCGGCGTCCGAGGAGGTCGACGGCGCCCTCGCCGGGCACCTCTGCCGGGCAGGTCAGCGGTGGACGCGGCCCCAGAGCCGGCGGGCCTGCGCCCGTCGCTCCCGCAGCCCCCAGGCGGTGATCCGCCGCAGCGACTCCGCCGCGACCGCGCCGCTCATCTTCGAGTCGCCGCGCACCCGCTCGACGAACTCGATGGGGACCTCCCGCACGGTCAGGCCGGCGCGCAGCGTCCGGCTGACCAGGTCGGTCTGGAACACGTAGCCGGTCGAGCGGACCCGGTCGAGCGCGATGGCCTCGAGGGTCGAGCGCCGGTAGAGCCGGAAGCCGGCCGTCGCGTCCCTGACCTCGATGCCGAGGAGCAGCCGCACGTACAGGTTGCCGCCCCGGCTGAGCACCTCGCGGCGCAGCGGCCAGTTGACCACGCTGCCACCGGGCACCCAGCGCGACCCGATCACCAGGTCGGCGTCCCCGAGGGCGTCCAGGAGCCGGTGGAGCTGCTCGGGCTGGTGGGAGCCGTCGGCGTCCATCTCGCCCACCACGTCGTAGCCGTGCTCGAGCGCCCACGCGAAGCCGTGCAGGTAGGCCCCGCCGAGACCGCCCTTGGCGGCGCGGTGCAGCACGTGCACCCGGTCGTCGTCGGCGGCCAGCCGGTCGGCGATGTCGCCGGTGCCGTCGGGCGACTGGTCGTCGACGACGAGGACGTCGACCTCGGGCTCGGCGGCGCGCAGGCGCGCGACGATCCACGCGAGGTTCTCGGCCTCGTCGTAGGTCGGCAGCACCATCACCGTGGTCGGGGCGGACATCTCAGGAATCCTCCCCGACGGCGCGGCCCGGCGCGGCACCGACACCCCTGCGTGACCGTCTGCCGAGCAGGAGGGCCCACGCGGTCCCGACGACCGTCGTCAGGTACGACAGCAGCCTCAGGACCTCGCCGACGGCGATCGCCGGCGTCGCGCCGCGGTAGAGCGTCACGGTCTCCACGACGACGTCCTGGGTGCGCCGCTGGGTGCGGTCGACCACGCTGCCGTCAGGGGCGATGACGCCCGAGACCCCGTTGGTGGCCGCGACGACCACGTAGCGGCCGGTCTCGATCGCCCGGGCCCGGGTGATCGCGAACTGCTGCTCGATCTGGTCGGTGAAGATGAAGCTGGCGTTGCTGGTCTGGACGGCGAGCAGCTCCGCGCCGTTCTCGATCTGGACGGCGAGGCCGTCGTCGTAGGCGATGTCGAAGCAGATCGCGTCGGCCAGCGGGACGCCGGCGACCACGAGCGGCTCGGCGCGCCGGCCGCTGACCATGTCGCGCGGGATCCGCGCGAGCTGGCCCTGCTCGGTGATCCCGGTGGGCTCGAGCAGGCCGCGCAGCGGGATGTACTCGCCGTAGGCGACGGGGTGCCGCTTGGTGTAGCGCTCCCCCGCACCGGTGACCGGGTCCCACACGATGCCCTGGTTGAGCACGTGGTCCTCGCCGTCGTCGACGATCGCGCCGACCAGCACCGGCACACCGATGGCGTCCGCCGCGGTCTCGATGCCGGTGCGGATGGAGGTGTCGCGAAACGGGTCGCGCGCCGTGGAGTTCTCCGGCCAGACGACGAAGTCCGGCTGCGGCGCCTCGCCCGCGGCGACCCGGGCCGCGAGGTCGACCGTGGCGTCGACGTGGTTCTGCGTCAGGCCCTCCACGTCGGCGAGGACGTCGTCGCCGCGGCCCGGCACGTTGCCCTGGACGGCGGCCACGGTCGTCTCCCCCGCCTCGGCCAGGCGCCAGGGCGCCACCGCCGGCACGAGCGCCACGGCGGTGACCGCGACCAGCGCCGCGGCGGCGAAGAGGCGCTCGTCGCGCCGCTCCCGGCCCCGGGCGGCGAGCAGCAGCCGGGCCAGCAGGAAGCCGAGGAACGCCACGACCAGGCTGACGCCGTTGGTGCCGAGGTAGGCCAGCGCGGGCGCCAGCGGGGTGTCGACGACGCCGAACCCGAGCCGGCCCCACGGCATCCCGCTGAAGGGCCAGGTGGAGCGGATCGTCTCCATCGCCACCCAGGCCAGCGCCAGCCACGCCGGCCAGGACGCCAACCGGTGCAGGAGGGTCGCCACGGCGCCCAGCAGCCCGTAGAACAGCGCCTCGATGCCGGCCAGCGCCAGCCAGGCGGGCGCGCCGATCGAGGGGCTCATCCAGTAGATGTGGACGAAGTAGAACCCGACGCCGAACGCCAGGCCGACCACGAAGCCGGCCCGGGCCCGCAGCCCGCGGGTGGTGAGCGCGTAGGCCGCCAGGCAGAACGGCATGAGGTAGGCGACGGCCACCGGTTCGTAGGCGAAGGACAGCGCGACCCCGGCGAGCGACGCGACGAGGGTCCGGCGCAGCACGGGTGAACGGTACCGGGAGACCATGCAGGGCTCCGGGAGGACCCTGCGCCCTTCGGGCCGCCCGCACGCACGACAGGCTGCCGTGGCGGGGTCGTTGTCTAGGGACGCAGGGTCCTCCCGGGTCGCTCTCGTGGAGCGGACCGACCTCCGCGGGCCAGGGACGTCGCGCTGCTGGCGGTGACACCGGACGTCCCAGGCCACTCGGACCCCGGTCCGCCTCACACGACCTGCATGAGCGGACGGGACAGACTGCGTCGGCCGGGTCCGGCCTGTCAACACGGCGCTGACCTGCGACGACGCGGAAACCTGCAGGTCAGCGCGGTGCCCCCGTCCGGAAACTGACCCACGAATTTGTCCGTCCACGCGGCGTGTCACCGACGACGCGCCGCGGCGCTGCGCTAGACGCGCGCGGACCGGGGCGGGACGACGACGGTGCCGGTCGCCGAGGTCGCCAGCACCGGCGGGTCGAGCAGCGCCGCGGCGCCGGGGGCGTCGTCGGTGGCGGCGCCCCGGGCGACGACGTGGACGGTGAAGTCCATGACCCGCGAGCGGGTGCCGGCGCGGACCAGCTCGGCGGTCACCTCCAGCACGTCACCGGCGCGGACCGGCGCCACGAACTGGACGTCGGAGTAGGAGGCGAAGAGCCCCTCGTCGCCGTCGGTGACGATGCACATCTCGGTGGCGACGTCGCCGAAGAGGCCGAGGCTGTAGGCGCCGTCGACGAGGTTGCCGGCGTAGTGGGCGTGGGAGTAGGGCACGTAGCGCCGGTGCACGACGCGGGTGCCCACGGCCGGTCCAGCGGCGGGTCCAGCGGCGGGGTCGGAGGTGGTGGCAACGGTGGGGTCGGTCATCAGGCGGCCCTCCCGGCGGCGAGCCTGTGGGCGATGAAGGAGGCGACCTCGCCGGGGGTGGTGCCGCGACCGAAGACGCGGTCGACCCCGAGCTCGCCGGCCATCTTCTCGTCGAAGCGCGGACCGCCGACGATGAGCAGCGGGCGCTTGTCCGAGGGGTAGGACTCGCGGAACGCTGCCGACATCTCGCGGGTGTTGAGCAGGTGGGCGTCGCGCTGGGTGACGACCTGCGAGACCAGGACGGCGTCCGCCTTCTCCGAGCGGGCCCGCTCGACGAGCTCGGGCACCGAGACCTGGGCGCCGAGGTTCACGACCTTGAGCTCGCGGTAGTACTCCAGGCCCTTCTCCCCCGCGAAGCCCTTGATGTTGAGGATCGCGTCGATGCCGACGGTGTGGGCGTCGGTGCCGATGCAGGCCCCCACGACGGTGAGCCGGCGCCGCAGGGAGCGCTTCACGGCGGCGTTGACCTCCTTCGGCGTCAGCAGCGGGTAGTCGCGCTCCACGACGGTCACCTGGCTGGGGTCGACGAGGTGGTTGACGCGCCCGTAGACGACGAAGAAGGTGAAGTCGGGGCCCATCGGCTTGCTGTGGACCACCAGGGCGGGATCCATGCCCATCTTGTTGGCCAGCTGGACGGCGGAGCCGTCGGCCACCTTGGAGTGCGGCATCGGCAGCGTGAAGCTCAGCTGGACCATCCCGTCCCCGGTGGTGTCGCCGTAGGGCCGGATCGGGCTGGTGGACTCGGTGGTCACAGCGCCTCCTTGGCGTCGAGGATCTCGGTGGCGGGGTTGTAGTAGGCACTCGACTTCGCCGCGACGCCGTCGAGCCCGCGACCCGCGTCGGCCGGGCGCTTCATCAGGCCGAAGGTGCCGTCGGCGATGGCGTCGAGCAGGCCCCGGCCGTGCTCGGTGTCGACGATCCGGTCGAGGAGCTCGATGGACTCGGCGAGCACCTGGTTGGCGCGCTCGACGATGAAGCCCCCCGGGGCCGGGTGGAAGTCCTCGTGGAGGCGGCCGGCGGCCTCCATCACGTAGCGCACGTTCTGCAGGGCGATGTCGCGGTCGGAGATCCACGGCGTCACCACGGCCTCGGTCATCATCCCCACGAGCAGGATGCCCTGGCCGGTGAGCGCCCCGGCGAGGTTGAAGAAGCCGTCGAGCAGGTTGCCCCTGAAGACGTCGCCGGTCATGTGCCGGGTCGGCGGCATCCACTTCAGCGGCGCCCTGGGGAAGATCTCCCGGGCCAGCAGCGCGTGGGCCAGCTCCATCCGGAAGGAGTCGGGCACGGCGGGGTCGATCTCGAAGGCGTGCCCGAGGCCGAGCTGCCAGTCCTCGAGGCCGGCCTCCTTGGCGAAGTACTCGTTGAGCAGCTGGCTGGTGGTGACGGTGTGCGCGGCCTCGACGGCGTCGGCGGTGGTGAGGTAGTTGTCCTCGCCGGTGTTGATGATGATGCCGGCGCGGGCGTGGACCTGGCGGCTGAAGCGCTGGTCGACGAAGGTGCGCACCGGGTTGATGTCGCGGAAGAGGATCCCGTACATCGAGTCGTTGAGCATCATGTCGAGCCGCTCGAGGCCCGCGAGCGCCGCGATCTCCGGCATGCAGAGGCCGCTGGCGTAGTTGGTCAGCCGGACGTAGCGCCCGAGCTCCTTCGACGACTGGTCGAGGGCCGCGCGCATCAGGCGGAAGTTCTCCTGCGTGGCGTAGGTGCCGGCGTACCCCTCGCGGGTGGCACCCTCCGGCACGAAGTCGAGCAGGCTCTGGCCCGTCGAGCGGATGACGGCGATCACGTCGGCGCCCTCGCGCGCGGCCTGCTGGGCCTGCGGGATGTCCTCGTAGATGTCGCCGGTGGCCACGATCAGGTAGATCCACGGCTGCCGCGGGGCGTCGCCGTGCCGCTTGATGAGCCGCTCGCGCTCGACGCGCCGCTTGTCGACGGTCTTGATGCCGCGCGCGACCTGGCGCCGGCTCGCGGTGCGCGCCCGCACGGCGTCCCTGCCCTCGGGCAGCCGGAACCGGACCGAGCCGGCGGCGGCCTTCTGCGCGAGCACCGCGAGGTCGTCGGCCTCGCCGCGCACGAGCGCGTCCCAGACCGGGAGGGACACGCCGTGCTCGAGGCCGACGTCGGCGCGGACGGCGTCCATCAGCCGGTTGACCCAGGGCGAGCCCTCCTCGTCGGCGCCGGACAGCCCCGCGAGGCGCAGGGTGGCCCGCTCGACGGCGACGGTGGTGTGCTTCTTGGCCATCGTCACGATCGGCCGGCCCGCCTTGCGGGCCAGGCTGCGGGCGTGCTTGACGGTGGCCGGGTCGAGGTCGAGCTTGGTGGTCCGGGCGGGGGTGGGCATCAGGCGTCGCCTTCGTGGAGGGTGCGTCCGCCGACGAGCAGGCGGACGAGGGTGGGCTGCTCGGCGTCGAGGTCGCGCCACACCGCGAGGTCGGCGGGCTGGCCGACCGCGAGGGTGGCGCCGCCGGTGTGGGCGGCCAGGGCGACGTCGTGGGGCACGCGGTGGTCGGGGTGGTGGTGCTCCACCGCCGCCCGGATCGCCGCCCAGGGTCCGAGGGCGGTCACCGGGGAGTCCGACCCGAATGCCAGCCGCACGCCGGCACGGTGCAGTCGCGCGAAGGGGTTGCTCTCGGCCCAGCGGGCGCCCAGGCGGGCGGCGTACATGGCGTCGGGCCCGCCCCACAGGGCGTCGAAGACCGGCTGGACGCTGGCGGTGATGCGCAGGCGGGCCATCACCTCGACCACGTGGTCGGAGGGCAGCTCGACGTGCTCGAGGCGGTGGCCGGGACGCACGGGGTGCACCGCGTCCGCGAGCTCGAAGCCGTCGGCGACCTCGTCGAGGGCGGCGTCGCCGATGACGTGGAAGCCGGCCTGGAGGCCGGCCTCGTCGCAAGCCAGGACGTGGTCGCGGACCTGCTCGGCGGTGAGGTAGCCGTGGCCGCAGGTGTGCGGCGCGTCGTCGTAGGGCGAGCGCAGCGCGGCGGTGCGCGAGCCGAACGCACCGTCGGCGATCAGGTCACCGGCCAGCCCCGCGACGCCGAGGCGGCGCGCGGTGTCGACGGCCATGAGCTCGCCCCAGTAGACGACCGCGCGCAGGCCGACCTCCTCGGCGGCCCGGCGCACCAGGGGGATCTCGGTCTCGGGTCCGATGTGGGGCGCGGCGTTCTCGTGGAAGGTGGCGATGCCCTGGGCGGCCATCGCGCGGCACGCGGCGCGCGCCGCGTCGAGCCGGTCGGCGTCGGTGATCAGGGTCTCGAGCACCGCGCGGACGGCGTGGTGGGCGTCGCGCTCGACGCGTCCGTCCGGCGTCCACCCGTCGAGGTCGGCCACGCCGGGGACGAGCGCGGCCAGGGCCGGCGAGACGACCGAGGAGTGCCCGTCGACGCGGGTCAGGTAGCTCCGGCGTCCGGGGGCGGCCCGCTCGAGCTCGTCGCCGGTGGGCGGGCGGCCCTCGGCCCAGCCGGTCTCGTCCCAGCCCTGCCCGAGGAGCACGCCCGCCCCGGGGCTGGCCGCGGCGTGGGCGGCGAGCGCGTCGAGCGCCGAGGTGAGGGTGGGGCTGCCGGTCAGGTCGAGTCCGGTGAGGGCGAAGCCGGTGCGCACGGTGTGCACGTGGTGGTCGACGAACGCCGGGAGGACCGTCGCGCCGTCGAGCTCGACGACCGTGGACCCGTCGAGGTCGGGGCCGACGGCGGCGACGACGCCGTCCTCGACGGCCAGGTCGGTGCCGTCGGCGGACCCGCGCAGGACCAGCCGCTCAGCCATGGAGGCGACCCTCGAAGAGGCGGCGCACGCCGTCGTGACCACGGAGCAGCTCGAGCGCGTACGCCGCGTGACCCGGCACGTAGCCGTTGCCGACGAGCATCCGGACGTCGGCGGCCAGGCCCTCTGCGCCGAGCGCGGCGGCGGGGAAGGAGGTGGCCATGGAGAAGAAGATGACCGTGCCGCGGTCGGCGGTGGCCAGCACGGCGCCACCCTCGCAGCCCGGCACGTCGACGCACACCACGGTGACGTCGGCGGGACCGCCGGCCCTTGCGACGGCGTCGCGCAGCGCGATCGGGTCGCGGGCGTCGGCGACGACGACCTCGTCGGCCAGGCCGGTCGGGACCAGCAGGTCGGCCTCGGCCTGGTGCGGCACGACGCCGATGGTGCGGGCGGCGCCGGCCGCGCGCGCGGCCGCGAGGCTGAGGGACCCGGACTTGCCGCCACCGCCGACGACCGCCACCGTCGGCGGGCGGCCGTCGCCGACGTACTCACCGACGACGCGGGCGGTCAGCGCCGGCGCGCCGCAGACGTCCATGACCGCCAGGCTCAGCGCGGGGTCGAGGTCGTCGGGCAGGACCGCGGCGATGGAGCGGCCGAAGAGGACGGCGTACCCGTCGCACGGCACCTGCTCCCCCAGGCCGTCCCAGCCGGCCAGGCCGTCCTCGACGACGAGCGGGGTCAGGGTGAGCGAGACCAGGGTGGCCACCCGGTCGCCGACGGCGAGCCCGAGCGGCGAGCCGGCGCCGACCTCCTCGACGGTGCCGACCAGCATGCCGCCGGAGCCCGTCTCGGGGTTCTGCATCTTGCCGCGCTCGGCCACGATCGCGAGCACCTCGGCGCGCACGGCGTCGCCGTCGACCCGGCCGTCGGTGGTGTGGGTGCGCTCGAGCTGGCGGTAGGACGCCGCGTCGAGGTTGAGCCGCTCCACGCGGATCCGCACCTCGTCGTCCCAGAGCTCGGGACGGGTGTCGAGGCGGCGCGCGGCCTGGGGCAGGACGGCGGGCCGGTCCAGCACGCGGTGCAGTCCGGTCGGGTCGCTCTCGGGGAGGGTCACAGCAGCGGGTCCTTCGTCACGTTCGGCGTGCTACGGGAAATCGTCCGGCATGTTGATGTGCAGGCAGGATGATCTCCACGTAGTCTAGAGCCGAGCGTGGTGCGCGCCACAACCGACGCGCCCGCACGCGTACCGCAGCCGATCCGCAGGAGATGCCATGACCGTCGAGACCTCGCTCAGCCTGTCCGGCCTCGAGGACGGCCAGCCCTACCCGTACCGCGCCGTCGAGCTCGTCGAGCCCGACTGGACCCGCTTCCCGGGCTGGAGGGACGTCACCGCCGAGGAGTGGGCCTCGGTGCAGTGGCAACGCGCGCACTGCGTCAAGAACGTCAAGCAGCTGCGCGAGCTGCTCGGCGACCTCGTCGACGAGCGGTTCTACGCCGACCTCGAGCGCGACCAGGCCGAGCGGGCGACGATGTCGATGCTGGTGCCGCCGCAGATGATGAACACGATGGCGCCGCACGCCCCGGTCGGCGGTCCCGGTTCGCTCACCGACGCCTTCTACGCCGACCCGGTGCGCCACTACATGATCCCGGTGTTCAGCGACCGTCGCACCGACTGGTCCTCGCACCCGCACGCGACCCGCGACTCCCTGCACGAGCACGACATGTGGGTTGCCGAGGGCCTCACCCACCGCTACCCCACCAAGGTGCTCGCCGAGCTGCTGCCCACCTGCCCGCAGTACTGCGGCCACTGCACCCGGATGGACCTCGTCGGCAACTCGACGCCGATGGTCGACAAGCTGAAGTTCGTCGCCAAGCCGACCGCCCGGATCGACTCGATGATCGACTACCTGCGCCGCACCCCGTCGGTGCGCGACGTCGTCGTCTCCGGCGGCGACGTCGCCAACATGCCGTGGCCCCGCCTCGAGGACTTCCTCACCCGCGTGCTCGAGGTCGACAACATCCGCGACATCCGCCTCGCCACCAAGGCCCTCATCGGCCTGCCGCAGCACTGGCTGCAGCCCGAGGTGCGCGAGGGCGTCGCCCGCGTCGCGGCCATCGCCCGCTCGCGCGGCGTCTCGATCGCGATCCACACCCACGCCAACCACGCCAACTCGATCACGCCCCTCGTCGCCGAGGCCTCGCGCGCGATGCTCGACGCCGGCGTCCGCGACGTGCGCAACCAGGGCGTGCTGCTCAACGGCGTCAACGCCGACCCGCACGCCCTGCTCGACCTGTGCTTCCGGCTGCTCGACGGCGCGCAGATCATGCCCTACTACTTCTACATGTGCGACATGATCCCGTACTCGGAGCACTGGCGGGTCTCGGTCGGGGACGCCCAGCGGCTGCAGCACCACATCATGGGCTACCTGCCGGGCTTCGCGACGCCGCGCATCGTGTGCGACGTCCCGTTCGTCGGCAAGCGCTGGGTGCACCAGCTCGCCTCCTACGACGAGGTCCGCGGCATCTCCCACTGGACGAAGAACTACCGCACCTCCATCGAGATGGAGCAGTCCGACGCCCTCGACCGCACCTACGAGTACTACGACCCGATCCACACCCTCCCCGCCGAGGGCCAGGCCTGGTGGGCCACCCACGGCGACCTCGACACCTCCGCCCTGAAGGCCGCCGAGATCGCCGAGGCCTCGCGGCGTACCGCTGCCCTCCAGGCCTACTGAGGCCGGCGGCGGGATTTCCCCGTCGACCGGGGAAGTCTGAACTTGGGGGCCGCTGTCCCGGCCCCCAAGTTCAGGTTTTGCCCGTCCAGTCCCGGACGCCGCCCGCCTCGTCCGCGCGGCACCGGAGCGCCCGCGGCGAGCGTCGTCCACAGCCCTCTCGATCGGCCGTGCGCGCGGGCGCGGGCTGGGACACCCTGGCCCCATGGATCCCGTCCTCCTGCAGATCTGCGACCAGCACGGCGTATTCCTGCGGCGCGAGGCCGAGGCGCTCGGCTACCACGACCACGCCATCAGCAGCCTGGTCAAGGCGAGGGTGTGGCAGCGGGTGCGCCACGGTGCGTACACCTCGGGTGAGCGGTGGCGCCAGCTCGGCGACGCCGAGCGCCACGCGTTGCTGGCGCGGGCGGCGTACCGCCAGGCGCAGACGAAGGTGATGCTCAGCCACACCAGCGCCGTCAACGAGTGGGCGGCGCCGCTGTGGGGCTTCGACCTCAGCGAGGCGCACCTGACGCGCCGCGACGGCCGCTCCGGACGCCGTCAGGCCGGTGTCGTGCAGCACCGCGGACGGCTCGTCGACGGCGACGCCGTCCTCCACCGGGGCCTCTTCGTCGCGAGCCCGACGCGGGCCGCGCTGGAGATCACCACGCTGGTCGGCCTCGAGGAGGCGATGGTGGTGATCGACGACTTGGTCCATCGGGGTCTGACGGACGCCGAGCGCCTGGCGTCACGCTTCGCGCTGATGAACCACTGGCCCGACACGCTCCACACCGACCTCGTGCTGCGCCGCGTCGACGGCCGGTCGGAGTCGGTGGGCGAGACACGCCTCCGGTACCTCTGCTGGGCCCAGCGGCTGCCGACGCCGATCCCGAACTACCCGATCAGGGACGCCCGGGGCACCGTCGTCCACCGTGTCGACCTCGCGTGGCCCGAGCTCGGGGTGTTCGTGGAGTTCGACGGCCGGATCAAGTACGGCAAGCTGCTCGAGGCCGACGAGACGGCCAAGGACGTCGTCGTCCGCGAGCAGCGGCGCGAGGAACTCATCTGTCGGCTCACCGGGTGGCGGTGCGTGCGGGTGGTCTGGGCCGACCTCGACCGCCCGGCCGAGACCGCCGACCGGATCCGCTCGCAGTTCCGTCCCGCTGCCGTCGCCTGACCCCGCCTGGCCTGCGTGCGCCGATGGCGCTGGCGCCTGACTGGGCGGGCCAAACCTGAACTTGTCGGCCGGGATCCCGGCCCCCCAGTTCAGACTTCCCCGGTCGACCGGGGAAACCGCGCCCCGGCGCCCCGCGTCAGGAGCCGACGACGGGTCGGTTCTCGTACGGGGTCGAGAGGACGATGGTGGTGCGGGTGGAGACGTTGGCGGCGGCACGGACGCGGGCGAGGAGGTTCTCCAGGGCGGCCGGGGTGGGGACGCGGATCTTGAGGATGTAGGACTCCTCGCCGGCCACCGACCAGCACGACTCGATCTCGGTGATGCCGCGCAGCCGCTCCGGGCAGTCGTCGGGCTGCGAGGGGTCGATCGGGCGGATCGAGATGAACGCGGTGAGCGGGAGCCCGATCCCGTCGTGGTTGACGGTCGCGCCGTAGCCGAGGATCAGGCCGCGCTGCTCGAGCCGCTTGACGCGCTGGTGCACCGCGGAGGTCGAGAGCCCGGTCGCCTTGCCGAGGTCGGTGAACGACATCCGGCCGTCGGCGGCGAGCAGCTCGAGGATCCGGCGGTCGGTGGACTCGAGCTCGGTGGTCACGGGCGTCAGGCTAGTGGCAACCGAGGCCGGGCGTGGCGATCCGCCGACGGGTGACCAGGTCGGCGATCCGGCCGGTCCGGCCCGTCCCCGGGCCGTGGCAGGATGCGCCGGGTGACCAGCCCGACCGAGCCCGGCCGTCTCCTGCTGCTCGACTCCGCGTCGATGTACTTCCGCGCGTTCTTCGGGATGCCGGAGTACGCCGCCCCCGACGGCACCAACGTCAACGCGGTCCGCGGGATGCTCGACTACGTCAGCCGGCTCGTCGACCAGTACCGCCCGACCGACCTGGTCTGCTGCTGGGACGACGACTGGCGCCCGCAGTGGCGCGTCGACCTGATCCCCTCCTACAAGGCGCACCGCGTGGTCGAGGAGGTCGCCTCCGCGCCCGACGTCGAGGAGGTCCCCGACCCGCTCGAGCGGCAGGTCCCGATCCTGCGCGAGGTGCTCGAGGCGTTCGGGATCGCCGTCATCGGCGCGCCCGGCTACGAGGCCGACGACGTCATCGGCACCCTCGTCACCGGCGCCGGGCAGCCGGTCGACATCGTCACCGGCGACCGCGACCTCTTCCAGCTGGTCGACGACGCCGCCGAGGTCCGGGTCCTCTACATCGGCAAGGGCGTCGGGCGGCACGAGAAGGTCGACAACGGGTGGGTCCGCGAGAAGTACGCGATCGACGCCCACCAGTACGCCGACTTCGCCACCCTGCGCGGCGACGCCTCCGACGGCCTCCCCGGCGTGCCCGGCGTCGGCGAGAAGACCGCCGCCACCCTGCTCCAGCGCCACGGCGACATGGCCGGCATCATCGCCGCGGCCCTCGACCCCGACTCCGGGATGGGCCCCGGGCCGCGGGCCAAGATCAAGGCCGCCGCCGACTACCTCGAGGTCGCCCCGACCGTCGTGGCCGTCGCCCGCGACATCGACCTCGACCGCAGCGGGCTCGCGCTGCCCTCGACCCCGGCCGACCCCGACCGGCTGCTCGCCCTCGCCGAGCAGTGGGGCCTGGAGTCGCCGACGACGCGCCTGCTCGGCGTGCTCGGCGGCTGAGCCGCCGGTGGAACCGCTCGAGGTCGCCCCGGCCCCCGGCGCCGGCCTGCGCTGGCTCACCGGCATGGCCCTGGCGTTCACCACGTTCATGGTGTTCCTCGCCGTCGGCTGCCTCGGTGCTCTCCTGACCCGGGACCTCGACGGCCCGCAGGTGATGAGCGCCCTGGTGGTCGGCGTCGTCGGCGCGCTCGGGACGACGGCCGGGCTGCGCGGGGTCCGGGCGCTGCGCGCGGCCGCGCACCCCGTCGTCGCGCTCCGGCTCGACGCCGACGGCGTCCACCTGCACGAGGGCGCCGGCATCCCCGACCTGCCCGACGACGTCGCCTGGACGACGCTGCCGTGGCCCTGGATCGCCTCGGTCACCCACACCTCGTTCGACCTCGCCGCGAGCAAGCGGCTCGGCGCCGACAAGGCGCTGGACTGCCTGCGCTTCGCCCTGTTCGACGACGACCTGCTCGACCAGCCCCGGTTCGAGTCGCCGACGTCGACGGTCCTGGCCGAGTGGCTCGGGCTGACGCCGCGGCAGGTCCGCGCCACGCTCCTCGGCGAGAAGGGCGCCGTCGAGCACCAGCAGGTGCTGGCCTGGCTCCGGCGTCACCGCCCCGACCTGGCCGTGCTGACCGGCGCGACGGCGCCGTGGAGCACGCGGGCGTCCGCGGACCGCTGGCCCGACAGCCCCCGGGTCGCCGTCGTCGGGGCCCACGGCCGGCTCGGACGGCGCGTCGTCGAGGCACTGGCCCGCCGCGAGCCGGCCCCGCCGATCGCGGTCGTGCGCAACGAGGCGCACCGCGCGCCGCTCGAGCGGCTCGGTGCCGAGGTCCGGATGCTCGACCTGGAGGCCCAGGGCGCCGGCGCGGTCGCCTGCACCCTGCGCGGCTGCGCCGCCGTCGTGCACGTCGCGACCCCCTCGCCCGCCCACGTCGTCGAGGGCGCGCTCCGCGCCGGCGTCCAGCGCCTCGTGGTGGTGCCCGGCGGGTGGGACGGCGATGAGCAGGTCGCCGTGGCCGCGCGCAGCGGGCTCGCCTGGACGGCGTTCCGGCCCTCGGCCCTCACCGACCTGCCGGCCTCCGGCGAGGTCGACCTGGGCCTCGACGTCACCCCCGGTCCGGTGTCGCGCGCCGACCTCGCCGAGGTCGTCGCCGCCTCGATCCGCGACGAGGACTCCGTCGGCGCGGCCTGGGCGATCACCGGCGTCGCCCCGCCGCGCTGAGCCGGGCCGTTTCGAGGAGGCCCGACGCGGGCAGGGAGCCGCCATGACGGACACGACGCTGGCCACCACCCTCTGGGACCTCAAGGTGGCGGGCCAGGAGATCCAGGACATGGGGGCCGCCCACAGCGCGGCGTCCGCGGTCGTCAGCGGGATGGACCCGACCGGGGCGAACGACAGACCAGGCACCGTGGGGCTGGGGGCCGACGCCTTCAGCGGCGCCTGGAACGAGGCGGCCGCCGCCGTCGTGTCGATGCTGACGGCGAACGCCGCGCTCCTCGCCGACTGCGGCAACGCCCTGATCTGGTGCGCCGACAACAACTACGCGGTCGCCGACGACGAGGTCCGCGGCTACTTCGACCTCCTCGACGCCGCGGACCCCGACCATGGCTGACGAGACGGCCTACTCGGGCCTGGTCTCGGCGGTCGAGGCGTTGCGCGACCGCGCAGCCGAGGTCCAGCTGGTGCTCGAGCTGAGCGACTGGGCCGTCGCGAACGCGTCCAGGTACCCGAACGACTCCGACCTCGACGACTTCCTCGCCGACCGGCGCGAGGCCGAGCGCCAGCTGACCACCCAGATCGACGCCGAGCTCGACGACCTCGTGGGGCTCTTCGAGCCGTTCGCAGAGATGCCCCGGCCGTCGGCGTTCCGGTCCCTGGCCGACCAGCTCGACGGCGCGCTGGCCCAGCTCGTGGTCGGCCCCGGCGGACACGCCGACTTCGTCAGCTCGGGCAACGTGGGGCCCAACAGTGCCTACGACGGCTTCACCAGCATCGACGGGCTGATCCCGACCTGGGCCGGCATCGCGGCCCAGACCTTCAAGACCTCGTTCGCCCCGCGGATCCCGGCGGTGGTCTGGAACGAGTTCTCCGCCGTCGAGGGGCTGCGCGGTCCCCTGCTCGGGGCCGAGACCCTGTGGGACGAGGCCCGCAAGGACGTCTGCGCGCTGGTCGACGCCGCCCGGGCGGCCGTCGACGGCTGCCTCGGCTCCGGTGGCGACATCAGTGCGTCGGCGGCCCTGGGTCTGCTCGGCGCGCTGGTCGGGGTGGTGGCGATCCCCTTCACCCTCGGGGCCAGCACCACCGTGGCGGCGGCCTCCTTCACGATCGCGACCTCCTCGATCGCCGTCGCCGGCTCGGCGGCCGGCATCGTCGAGACCACCTCGGTCGAGATCTCGGGCGAGAAGCCGCTCGACGTCATCGCCGACCTGCGGAGCAGGCTGTCCTCGTTCAACACCGACCTCCTCCTGCAGGAGAGCCGGCTCCGGACGAGCCTGCACGACCTCGGCAGCCAGCTCGGCGGCATGGTCGAGCGCCGCAACCCGAACCAGCACCCGCAGATCCCCGACGACGACACCGTCACCGTCTTCGACCCGGCGCTGCACGGCAGCTTCACGATGCCGCGCCCCGACCTGGCCGAGGTGACCCAGGGCAACGCCACCGACCCCGTCAACGTCGGAAGGCCGCCGGGGCTGTGACCGTCCCGTTCGCCCTCGAGGTCGAGACCCGCAACGGCGTCATGGGCGCCCGGCTCACCCACGACTCGGTGACGCTGTGGCTGGCCCCCGGGTGCTACACCATCGCCACCCGGGCGAGCCTGGCCGAGCGGATCGCCGAGATCGGTGCGCTGGTCGGAGCGCGCCGCGACGCCGCCTTCCGGGCGGCGCTGGAGCGGCGCCACGGCGTGTCGATCGACCCCGGCCACCACGCGATCGGGGCCCGCGCGAGCGCGCTCCGCGCACTGGAGGCACGGCTGGTGAGCGAGGGCGGGTCGCCCGACTCCCTGGTGCACGTCCGCGCGCTCGGGCTCCTCGGCTGGCAGGTCGACGTCGCCCCCGAGGTGCCGCACCTCGTCTCGCAGGACTGGTTCCTCGACGCGGCGAGCCACGCCGTCACCGAGGCGGTGCGGCACCACCTCGAGGCGGTGCCGCTGCTGGCGGCCCAGCAGCGCACCGGCGCGTCGGACGCCGACGTCGCCCGGGCCCGGGAGCTGCTCGCCCTGGCCCGGGAGCGGTAGGTCACTCGGCCAGGCCGGAGTAGGCCACCACGCCCCTCTTGACCAGCCGCGTCAGCTCGCGGGCGTTGGTGCGCAGCGTCGAGCTGCCGGCGGCGTCGGCGACCTGGCCGGCGAGGTCGAGCAGCTGCTTGGTCCAGCGGACGAAGTCGCCGGCGGACAGGTCGGAGGCACCGAGCAGGTCGTCGAGGTCGTCGCCCTCGGCCCAGCGGTAGGAGAGCCAGGCGAAACCAACGTCCGGGGGCCGCAGGAAGTCGAGCTTGTGCTCGCGCTCGAGCGCGTCGAGCCCGGCCCACAGCCGCTGCGTCTCGTCGAGGGCGGCACCGATCGCCCCCCCGGGCACCCGCGGGGCCCCGCCGTCGTCGGCGCGCCGGGTCTCGAAGACCAGCGCCGAGAGCGCCGAGGCGAGCCCGGAGGGCGTCAGCGAGTCCCAGACACCGAGCCGGACCGCCTCGGCCGCGACCAGGTCCATCTCGCCGTAGAGCCGCATCAGGTGCCGGCCGCGGTCGGTGACCTCGTCGCCGTCGAGGTACTCCAGGGCGGTCAGCACCTCGCAGACGCGGTCGAACTGCCGCGCGACCGTGTTGGTGCGCTGCTCGATGCGCCGCCGCAGGGTGGCGGAGTCGCGGTCGAGCTTGAACCACCGCTCGGCCCACCGGGCGTGGTCCTCGCGCTCGGCGCAGCCGTGGCACGGGTGGGCCTTCAGCCGGGCCCGCAGGTCGCCGATCTCCTGCTCGATCTCCGGCGGCCGGGACCTCCGGGGCGCCCCGGACGACGCCGCGCCACCCGCACCGGGCGGCGGTGGCACCAGCCCGTGCGTCCGGTCCCGCAGGGCCGAGGCCAGGTCGCGGCGCATCTGGGGGTTGCGGCCGTTGAAGTTCTTCGGGACCTTGACCCGGTTGACCGCCACCACCGGCGACGGGAAGTCGATCAGCGCGAGCCGGCGTGCCTGGCGGTCCGCGGTCACGACGGAGGGCCGGGGGTTCTCGGGCGACCAGCCGGGGTCGACGACCACGGCGTAGCCGGCGAACTTGCCGACCGGGACCTGGATCACGTCCCCGACCTTGAGCAGGCGGAGGGACTCGATCGTCTCGGCGCGCCGGTCGTTGCGGTTGCTGCGGCTGGCGGTCTTCTCGAGCTCGCCGATGCGGTGCCGCAGCCCGGCGTACTCCATGAAGTCGCCGAGGTGGCAGGTCGCCGCCTCGGCGTAGCCGGCGAGCGCGTCCTCCCCCTTCGCGAGCTGGCGGGCGAGCCCGACGACGGCCTTGTCGGCCTGGAACTGTGCGAAGGACTGCTCGAGCAGCTCGCGGGAGCGCTCCCGGCCGAACTGGTGCACCAGGTTGACCGCCATGTTGTACGACGGCCGGAACGACGAGCGCAACGGGTAGGTGCGGGTCGAGGCGAGCCCGGCCACCTCGCGCGGATTCATCCCGGGCTGCCACAGGACGACGCCGTGGCCCTCCACGTCGAGCCCGCGGCGCCCGGCGCGACCGGTGAGCTGGGTGTACTCCCCCGGCGTCATGTCGGCGTGCGTCTCGCCGTTCCACTTCGACAGCTTCTCGATGACGACGGTGCGGGCCGGCATGTTGATGCCCAGCGCCAGCGTCTCGGTGGCGAAGACGACCTTGCACAGCCCGCGCAGGTAGAGGTCCTCCACGACCTGCTTGAACGCCGGCAGCATCCCGGCGTGGTGGGCGGCCACGCCGCGCGACAGCCCGTCGAGGAAGTCGTGGTAGCCGAGCACGTGGAGGTCCTCGGGCGGCAGGTCGCGGCACGCGGAGTCCACGTGCGCCACGATCTCGTCGCGCTCCTGCGGCGTCGTCAGCCGGAGCCCGGCGTTGAGGCACTGGCTGACCGCGGCGTCGCAGCCGACCCGGCTGAAGATGAAGTAGATCGCCGGGAGCAGGCCCTCCTTCTCGAGCCGGTCGACGACGTCGTAGCGGCTCGGGATCCAGACCCGGCGCCCGTTGCCGACCTGCTTGGCGCCGCCGGTCCCGGACCCGCCGCGGTGGTGACGCTGCCCCTTGGGCGTGCGGCGGTCCTTGAGCCGGGACGACGCCCAGTCGTCGCGGGCGATCTTCACCAGCTCGTCGTTGACCGGGGCGCCCTCCTTGACGAAGCCGGCGGCCGCGTCGACGTCGGAGGAGGCGAAGAGGTCGAGCAGGCGCCGTCCGACCATGACGTGCTGGTAGAGCGGCACGGGGCGGCGCTCCTCGACGATCGTGGTCGTCTCGCCGCGCACGGTGGCCAGCCACTCGCCGAACTCCTCGGCGTTCGAGACCGTCGCCGACAGCGAGACCAGGGTGACCGAGTCGGGCAGGTGGATGATCACCTCCTCCCAGACCGCGCCGCGGGAGCGGTCGGCGAGGTAGTGCACCTCGTCCATCACCACGAAGCCGAGCCCGATGAGGGTGCGCGAGCCGGCGTAGAGCATGTTGCGCAGCACCTCGGTGGTCATCACCACGATGGGCGCCTCACCGTTGACGACGTTGTCGCCGGTGAGCAGGCCGACGTTCTCCGGGCCGTAGCGGTCGACGAGGTCGTGGTACTTCTGGTTGGACAGCGCCTTGATCGGCGTCGTGTAGAACGCCTTGCGGCCGGTGGCCATCGCGAGGTGGATCGCGAACTCGCCGACGATCGTCTTGCCCGAGCCGGTGGGGGCCGCGACGAGGACGCCCCGGCCCTCCTCGATCTCGATGCAGGCCCGCTCCTGGAAGTCGTCGAGCGGGAAGTCGTAGTGGGCGGCGAAGTCGCGGACGACGGGGTGCCGCGCCTGCTTGCGGTACGAGGCGTACCGCTCGGCCGGGGTCAGGCCGGTGTCGCTCGGGTCGGACGGGGACATCAGGCAAGCACTCCTAGGGCGTCGGGGACGCACTCGATGGTCAGCGGCAGCGGTCCGAACCGCTCCCCGTCGGCGTACCCGACGATGCCGGGCGCGGCGACGGTGACGCGGCGGGCGCGGTGCCGCTCGTACTGCGGGTGGGTGGTGTGGGTACCCCGGAAGAGCCTCGGGTACGTGCGCACGAGCCCGAGGCGCGACATCGGCTTGATGACGACGACGTCGAGCAGGCCGTCGTCGAGCAGCGCTCCCTCGGCGATTCGCAGGCCGCCGCCGAACGACGGGCCGTTGCCGATCGCGACGAGCATCGCCTCGAGGCGGACCTCGGTGCCGTCGAGGTCGAGCACGTAGGGCCGCGGGGTGAAGGTCCGCAGCTCGGCCAGGGTGGCCAGGTTGTAGCGCATCTGGCCGCGGGGCCAGCGCATCGTGTTGGCCCGCTCGTTGACCACGGCGTCGAAGCCGGCCGCCATCACGGTGGCGTAGTAGCGCCCGCCGGTGCGGGCCAGGTCCATCCGGCGCCGCTCCCCCGTCGCCAGGGCCCGCACGATGCGGTCGGCGGCCGCCATCGGGTCCTTGCGGGTCAGCCCGACGGTGCGGGCGACGTCGTTGCCGGTGCCGGCCGGGATGATGCCGAGCGCGGTCGGTGTCGACGCGGTGACCTGGAGGCCGAGGTTGACCATGCCGTCCCCGCCGACGACCACGACCGCCTCGACGCCGTCGGCCACCGACGCGCGCGCGAGGTCGAGCGCCTCGTCGGCGTCACGGCCGACGAGGGAGCGCACCGTCAGCCCGGCGGACCGGAACCGGGGCAGCACCTCGTCGCGCACCCGCAGCCCGCGGCCCTTGCCGGCGGCGGGGTTCGTGAGGAGCGCGATCTCGCGCGACGACGACACGCACCGAGCCTAGGACCTGGCGTGTGAGCCGCTCGGCACCCGCCCGGCGTCCGGCGGCCACGAGCCGGTCTCAGGGGCCCAGGCGCAGCAGCACGGCGTACCTCGACGGCGACGCGCCGAGGGCCTTGGCGAAGCGTCGCACCGACTCCAGCACCGTCTCGGCGGTGAACGTGCGGCCCGGCACGAGGATGGTCAGCCGTCCACCGCACGTGGCGAGGCCGACCTGGCCGTGCTGCCAGGCCTGGTGGACGCGCAGCCGGGTGCCGTCGTCGGCGACCGCCGACGGGTAGGCCTGGTCGACGGCGAGCAGGTCGCACCCGACCGGGTCGCCGCCGTCCGGGAGCAGGTGGCCCCGGACGAGGTGGCCGTCGAGACCGTCGTCGGCGGTCCAGGTGACGGCGGCGGTGCCGAGCACCTCCGGCAGGTCGAACGGGTCGACCGGCTCGATCGCGCGGGGGGCGGCGCTCATGGCCTCACAGGTCGGAGACCGCGTCGTCGTCCCAGCGGTCGGTGCCGGTGGCCGAGCCGCGCCGGCCGCGGGCCCGGTCGACCCAGCGGGCGATGACCTCGGCGAGGAGGAAGAGCACCAGCATCGGCAGGGCGAGCATGATCATCGAGAACGGGTCCGTCGACGGCGTCGCCACGGCCGCGAAGATGAAGGTCCCGAGGATGATCCAGGCGCGGTAGCGGCCGAGCTGCTTGCCGGTGACGACCCCGGCCAGGTTGAGCATGATGACGAACAGCGGGATCTCGAAGGAGATGCCGAAGACGAGCAGCATGCGGGTCAGGAAGCTGAAGTACTCGCCGAACTCAACCAGGTTCTCCAGGCCGTCGGGGGTGAAGCCGATGAGGACCTCGAGGCCCTTCGGCAGCACGTAGTAGCCGGTGCCGACCCCGACGAAGAACAGCGGGCCGGCGATGGCCGCGAACAGCCGCGTCCACTTCTTCTCGCTGTCGTGCAGCCCCGGCATGATGAACGCCCAGAGCTGGTAGAGCCAGAACGGGCTGGCCACGACCAGCGCCGCCACCCCGCACAGCTTCAGCTGCAGCATCAGCGGGCCGGTCGCCCCCTTGACGTAGGCCTGGGTCTCGGTGGACTCACCCAGCGCCTCGCGGGCGTCGTTGTAGGGCGCCAGGACGACGTCGAGCAGCGGCTCGTAGAAGAACAGCGAGACCGCGAACAGGACCACCAGGACCGAGACGCACCGCACCAGCCGACCGCGGAACTCGCGGAGGTGGTCGCCGAGGGCCATGCGGCCGTCGTCGCCGACGGGGTTGAGCGGACGGACCGAGAAGAAGCCGAGGACGCCGGAGAAGGACACCGCTGGGGTTGCCTGGGAGTCCGGGTCAGAGCGGGTCGGAGCGCCGCGCGCCGTCCGACTCGGTCGAGGGCTTCTCGACCGGCTCGACGTCGGTGGGACGCTCGATCGGCTTCGGGCGCGACGTCGTGGTGTCGTCCTCGTCGTCGTCGTCCATCAGGCCCTTGGTCTCGGCCTTGAAGATCCGCAGGGCCCGGCCGCTCCCGCGAGCGAGCTCGGGCAGCTTGGCTGCGCCGAAGAGGAGGATGATGACGCCGAAGATGATCAGGAGCTCGGTGGTGCCCAGTCCTGCGATGAGCGGGGTCATGGCGTTCCTCACGTGTGGGTGTCGGTCGATTTCATCGTACGCGCCTCCACCTCAGTAGAGCGCGACGGCTGCCTGTGCGGCCGCGGTGAGTCCCGCGTTGTAGGACGCGGGTGCGGTCACGGAGGCATTCGGAGCCAACCGCAGGAGCAGCCTGGTCAGCCACCGCTCGTCGGCGACGAGCAGGTCGACCTCGACGGTCCCGTCGCCCAGCGGACGGACCGCCTCGACCGGGTAGTACTCGGTGACCCAGCGGGCCGCCGCCTCCAGGCGCAGCGTGACCAGGGTGGTCTCGTCGGAGCGCGCGAACATCCCGTCGGAGAGGTCGCGCGGCGCGGCGGGCCCGGTGACCACGGGCTCGTCGAGCACGCGGGCCTCGGCGACCCGGTCGAGCCGGAACAGCCGCGGCGCCTCGGCCGAGTGGCACCAGGCGTCGAGGTAGGTGAACCCGTCGTGGCGGGCCATCCCGCGGGGGTCGACCACGCGGTGGGAGAGCTCGTCGCGGGCCGGCACGTAGTAGTCGAGCTCGACCTGCACCTGCCGCGCGACGGCGTCCTCGAGCCGCGCCGCGAGGGCCACGGCGGCGCCGTCGCTGGTGGTGTCGGGGGCGGCGTGCACCAGGCCGCTGGGGACCTGGCCGGCCGGTCCGGACGCCGCGGCCGTCTCGAGCTTGGCCAGGGCCCGGTCGACGATCTCGGCGGTGTCGGGGGCCGAGCCCTCGCGCAGGGCGCGCAGCGCCACGATCACCGCGGAGGCCTCGATCGGGGTCAGCCGGAGGGGGCGCGCGAGGTAGTCGGCGTTGCTGACCCGGATGACGCCGTCGGCGAGCGCGGTGCCGCGCTCGTCCTGGAGGGCGTCGATGTCGACGTCGATGAGCTCGTCGGGGTAGCCACCGGGCAGCCCGCACATGAAGAGGACCTTGAGGTCGCGCAGCAGCAGCTCGGGCGTGCTGCCGAGCGCGGCGGCCGCCTCGGCGAGCCGCACCGAGCCGCGGGCGTGCAGGTAGGGCACCAGGGTCAGCAGCCGGGCGACCTGCTCCTTGGCGCCGAGCGCGGACGGCGTCGAGCCGCGGCCGCTCATCGGGCCAGCACCGCGGTCAGCCGCGCGACGACCTGGTCGCGCAGGGAGGCCGGTGCCTCGACGTACACCGCGTCGCCGAAGCCGAGCACCTCGTCGGCGACGCCGACCGAGGCCCGCAGCAGCGTCAGCCGGTCCCACCCGGTGCGGGTGTCGGGGCCCTCGACGTCGGTCTCGACGGTCCCGGCTGCGCGCCGCAGCGGCAGCGCCGCCCCCGTGCGGGCCAGCACGACGACCGGCTCGGTGGACAGGTCCGGCGCGAGCCGGCGGGTGGCCGCGGCGATGTCGGTGCCCTCGGGGATCGTGTAGGCGCCGGGCCGGCCCACCTTGCGGGCCTCGCCCTGCACCCGGGAGAGCCGGAAGAGCCGCTCGGCGCCGCGGTCGAGGTCGAGGCCGAGCACGTACCAGCGCCCCGAGTAGCGGGTGACGCCCCACGGCTGCACCCGCCGCACGGCGGGCGCGGCGGCCCCGGTGCGCCAGTAGTCGAACTCGACGACGGTGCGGGCCACGATCGCCTCGAAGAACACGTCGAAGGCGGGCTCGTCGGCCGGCAGCCGCGGCTGGGCGATCTGGAGGGCGTCGAGGTCGATCTCCGCGCCGGCCGCGGTCAGCTTGCGGACCGCCTCGGTGGTGGCCCGGGCGAGCTTCTGGTGCTCCCAGACCCGGGTCGCCAGGCCGACCACGGCCGCCTCGTCGGCGGTGAGGTCGATCTCGGGCAGCGCGAACTCGTCGGGGCTGATCCGGTAGCCGGGCTCGTCGTCGAAGAAGGCGTCGAGCTGGCCGACCTCGACCGGGACGCCGAGGCTGCGCAGCTCCTCCTTGTCGCGCTCGAACATCTTGTCGAAGGCCTCGTCGGACATGCCCGGGTAGAGGATGTCGCGGATCCGGTTCTTGGGCACCAGCCGCTTCTGCACCAGCAGCATGATGAGCAGGTTCATCAGCCGCTCGGTCTTGGCTGCGCTCATCGTGGCGGTCTCGCTCCTGGTCCTGGTGGTGCCGGTCGCCGGATCCCTCCGGCCGCTCTCAGACGGCCGCGAGGATGTCGACGACGAAGTACAGCGTCGACTTCGCCGGGATGCCGTTCTGCTCCTGGTCGCCGTAGCCGTCGGCCGGCGGGATCTTCAGCATCACCCGGCTGCCGACCTTCTGGCCGACGAGGAGCTTGTCCCAGCCGGCGACCACGCTGCCGAGGCCGATGCCGGTGCTGAAGGGCTCCTTGCTGAAGCTCTCGTCGAACGGCTTCTTGCCGTCGTAGGCCTGACCGAGGTAGTTCACCACCAGCAGGTCGCCCTTCTCGACGACGTCGCCGTCACCCTCCACGACGACGTCGGCGGCCGACTTGTCGTCCTTCGCCGGGGCCGTGGCGCGCTCGAAGTCGAGCGCGGTCGGGACGCCCTCGGTGTAGGTGATCGTCGGCATCCACTTCTTGCCCGGCTGGTCGGTGCTCTCGATCCCGGGCAGCGCCTCGACGTCGAGGACGTCGGCCACGAGCAGCAGGCCGTCCTCGTTGCCGATGTTCTCCTCAGCCAGGGCCGGGGAGAGCGCCAGGTCACCGAAGACGGCGTTGGTGTCGCCGGTGATGACGATCCGGCTGCCGCGCGTGACGTCGGTGCCGATCTGCTCGGACAGGAAGCCGGACACGACGTCGCCCAGCGACTGGGGCTCGGCCGCCGGGCCGGACCCGACGGTCATCTCGACGGCCGGGGCCTCCTCGCCGAAGGTGTCGACGGCGGTCTCGCGGGTGAAGCCGTCGGCGAGGGCGAAGTTCACGAAGACCTTGTCGCCGTCGGCAAGGGCCTCGCCGTCGCCCTCGACGAGGGTCTCGGTCTCGATGCCGCCGGCCGACATCCGGTTCGTCCACTCGATGGTCGGCGCCTCACCCACGTCACCCTCGATGGTGACCGCGTCGAGGCGGTCGGAGAACTCGAGGCCGTTGCCGGGCACGTCGGACCCGCACGCGGCCAACAGGCCGGAGACGGCGATGAGCGGCACGACAACACGTACCGGGAGAGCTGCGGGGCGACGGAGGCGTCGGAGCACGTTTCAACCTTCGGGGTGGCGGACGCTGAGCGACCGAAGCCTACCTGGGCGGTGTCGGCCGCCCGCACTCACATGCCGTCGATGAGCCGCTGGACCCGTTCGTCGGTGGCCCGGAAGGGGTCCTTGCACAGCACGGTGCGCTGCGCCTGGTCGTTGAGCTTGAGGTGCACCCAGTCGACGGTGAAGTCGCGGCGCTTCTCCTGGGCCTTGCGGATGAACTCCCCGCGCAGCCGGGCGCGGGTGGTCTGCGGGGGCACGGACTTGGCCTCGAAGATCTTGAGGTCGGTCGTCACCCGGGCGACCTTGCCGCGCTTCTCGAGCAGGTAGTACAGCCCGCGGTTGCGGTGGATGTCGTGGTAGGCGAGGTCGAGCTGGGCGACCCGGGCGTGTCCCATCGGCAGGCCGTGCTTGGCCCGATAGGCCTCGATCAGCTTCCACTTGATGACCCAGTCGATCTCGGTGTCGACCAGCCCGAGGTCGTCGGACTCGACCGCCTTCAGCCCGCGCTCCCAGAGGTCGAGCGAGCGCTCGATGAGGGGCGTGCTGATCTGGCGCCGGTCGACGAAGTCGCGCGCCTTGGCCAGGTACTCCCCCTGGATGTCGAGCGCGCTGGCCTCCCGGCCGTTGGCGAGGCGGACCTTGCGACGCCCGGTGACGTCGTGGGAGATCTCCCGGATGGCGCGGATCGGGTTCTCCATGGTGAGGTCGCGCATCACCACGCCCTCCTCGATCATCCGCAGCACGAGGTCGCAGCTGGCCACCTTGAGCATCGTGGTGGTCTCGCTCATGTTGGAGTCACCGACGATGACGTGCAGGCGGCGGTACTTCTCGGCGTCCGCGTGCGGCTCGTCGCGGGTGTTGATGATCGGCCGCGACCGGGTGGTGGCGCTGCTGACGCCCTCCCAGATGTGCTCGGCGCGCTGGCTGACGCTGTAGCCGGCCCCGCGCGGCGTCTGGGTCACCTTGCCGGCGCCGACGACGATCTGCCGGGTCACCAGGAACGGGATCAGGACGTCGGCGAGCCGGCTGAACTCCCCCGCGCGACCGACGAGGTAGTTCTCGTGGCAGCCGTAGGAGTTGCCCGCGGAGTCGGTGTTGTTCTTGAACAGGTAGATCTCGCCGGCGATGCCCTCGTCGTGCAGGCGCTGCTCGGCGTCGAGGAGGAGACCCTCGAGGACCCGCTCCCCGGCCTTGTCGTGGGTGACGAGCTCGGCGATGTCGTCGCACTCCGGAGTCGCGTACTCCGGGTGGCTGCCGACGTCGAGGTAGAGCCGGGCGCCGTTGCGCAGGAAGACGTTGCTGCTGCGCCCCCAGCTGACCACCTTGCGGAACAGGTAGCGCGCCACCTCGTCCGGGCTCAGCCGCCGCTGGCCCTTGAACGTGCACGTCACGCCGTACTCGTTCTCGATCCCGAAGATGCGCCGGTCCATGACCAGACCCTACGACCTCGACCCTGGGTCGGGCGGGGATGTCCGGCCCGACCCCGGTGTCGCGTCCCGCGAGGTCGAGCCGCCGCCTCAGCCGCCGGGCGGCGCGATCGGCGGGGCGGTCGGCGGGTCGAGGTCGGGGGTGGGGTCCTCGAGCGGCGGGACACCACCGCTGACCTGGTCGGTCGGGTCGGCGGGGTCGTCGACCCCCGGCACCGAGGTGCCGCCGCCCTCGCGCCGGCCGTCCTCGCTCGCGGGCTCGCCCGGGGTGGAGGGACCGCGCTCGCCGAGCAGCTCGTCGAGCCGGGCCGGGGACAGCCGCACGAACTTGCGGGTGCGCGTGCGGGTGCGGTCGAGCACGGCCACCTCGAGGTCGCCGGTCGGGATCACCCGGTCGCCGGCGTCGCTGTGGCCGAGCGCGATGACCGCGGCGCGCAGCGCGTGCTCCAGCGACGCCGCCTCGGCGTAGCTGGCCTCGAGCGCGGTCGCCACGACCTCGGTCTGGCCCCCCATCACGGCGAAGCCGTGCTCGTCGGCGACCTGGCCGTCGTAGGTGAGCCGGAAGAGCTGGTCGTCGGCGGCGGTCTCGCCCACCTCGGCGACGAAGATCTCGACCTCGTAGGGCTTCTCGCCCCCGCTGGAGAAGATCGTGCCGAGCGTCTGGGCGTAGGCGTTGGCGAGCCCGCGGCCGGTGACGTCGCGCCGGTCGTAGGCGTAGCCGCGCATGTCGGCCAGCCGGACGCCGGCGATGCGGAGGTTCTCGAACTCGTTGTAGCGACCGACCGCCGCGAACGCGATCCGGTCGTAGATCTCGGAGACCTTGTGCAGCGCCTGCGACGGGTTCTCGGAGACGAACAGGATGCCGTCGGCGTACTGGACGGCCACGACGGAGCGGCCGCGGGCGATGCCCTTGCGGGCGAAGTCGGCCCGGTCCTTCATCAGCTGCTCGGGCGAGACGTAGAACGGGGTGCTCATGCGGGGCCACCTCCTCCGAGGGCGGCGGCGGGACCGTCGGGACGGATCATCCGGCCGGTGATGACCCGGTCGGCGATCGCGGCGACCTCGTCGTCGGGCATCCGGTGCCCGCCGTCGGCGGTGATGACCTGGACGACCGGGAAGATCCGGCGGGTCAGGTCGGGGCCGCCGGTCGCGGAGTCGTCGTCGGCGGCGTCGTAGAGCGCCTGGACGACGACCTCGACGCAGGTGGTGACGTCGAGGTCGTCGCGGTAGAGCTTCTTGAGCGAGCCGCGGGCGAACAGCGAGCCGGAGCCGACCGAGTGGAACGCGGTCTCCTCGTAGCGGCCGCCGGTGACGTCGTAGCTGAAGATCCGGCCCTGGCCCACGCGCAGGTCGTAGCCGGCGAAGAGCGGGACGACGGCGAGGCCCTGCATCGCCATGCCGAGGTTGTTGCGGATCAGCGCGGTGAGCCGGTTGGCCTTGCCGTCCATCGACAGCGTGGAGCCCTCGATCTTCTCGTAGTGCTCGAGCTCGGTCTGGAACAGCCGCACCATCTCCACCGCCAGGCCCGCGGTGCCGGCGATGCCGACCGCGGAGTACTCGTCGGCGGGGAAGACCTTCTCGATGTCGCGCTGGGCGATGATGTTGCCCATCGTGGCGCGGCGGTCGCCGGCCAGGACGACGCCGCCGGGGAAGGTGGCCGCGACGATCGTGGTGCCGTGCGGGGCGAGGTCGCCGGCGTGGCGGCCCTCGGTGCCCTGAGGGAGCACGCGTCCGGGGAGCAGGTCGGGTGCCTGGTCGGCGAGGAAGTCGCTGAAGCTGGACATGCCGGGCTGCAGGTAGGCGGCCGGGAGACGGGGATCGCTCATGGAGTGGCTACTGCCCGCCCTTCTGGATGAACGACTTCACGAAGTCCTCGGCGTTGGACTCGAGCACCTCGTCGATCTCGTCGAGGATGTCGTCGACGTCGCTGTCGAGGGCGTCCTTGCGCTCGGCGACGTCGGTCTCCGGAGCCACCTCGGTGGTCTCCTCGGTCTCCTGCGACCTGCGCGGCTGCTTCTGCTCCTGGGCCATGCCTCGACCCTACTCAGTGGGTGGGACAACCTCGACGCACGCCCGGCCGCGCGGCGGCTCAGCGGCGGGTGAGGGCGGTGAAGAGCTGCTCGGCGGTGTCGCAGCGGTCGAGCAGCTCGCCCACGTGGCTCCGGCTGCCGCGCAGCGGGTCGACGGTCGGGACGCGCTGGAGCGACTCGCGCCCGGGGAGGTCGAAGATCACCGAGTCCCACGACGCGGCCGCGACGTGCTCGGCGTACTTCTCCAGGCACCGGCCGCGGAAGTAGGCGCGGGTGTCGGTCGGGGGGTCGTGCATCGCGTCGTCGACGAGGTCGGGGGCCAGCAGCCGCTCCATGCGGCCACCGGCGACCAGCCGGTGGTAGAGCCCCTTCTCCGGGCGGATGTCGGAGTACTGGAGGTCGATGAGCTGGAGCTTGGCGTCGTCCCAGTCGAGGCCGTCGCGCGAGCGGTACTGCTCGAGGAGCTTGAGCTTGGCGACCCAGTCGAGCTCGCCGGCGCACGACATCGGGTCGCGCTCGAGCCGGTCGAGCACCGACTCCCAGCGGGCCAGCACGTCGACGGTCTGGGCGTCGGCGTCAGCGCCGAGGCGGTCCTCGACGAACTTGCGGGCCAGGTCGAGGTACTCCAGCTGGAGCTGGACGCCGGTGAGCCGGCGCCCGTCCTGGAGGGTGACGGTCCGGCGCAACGTCGGGTCGTGCGAGATGGCCCGGAGCCCGGCGACCGGGCCCTCGATGCTCAGGTCGCCGGAGATGAACCGATCCTCGATCATCGCCAGCACCAGGGCCGTCGTGCCGACCTTGAGGTAGGTCGAGACCTCCGAGAGGTTCGCGTCGCCGATGATGACGTGCAGCCGGCGGTACTTCTCGGGGTCGGCGTGCGGCTCGTCGCGGGTGTTGATGATCGGTCGCTTGAGCGTCGTCTCGAGCCCGACCTCGACCTCGAAGAAGTCGGCGCGCTGGCTGATCTGGAAGCCGTGCTCGCGCCCGTCCTGGCCGATGCCGACGCGACCGGCCCCCGCGACGACCTGGCGGCTGACGAAGAACGGCGTGAGGTGCCGCACGATGTCGCCGAAGGCGGTCGAGCGGCGCATCAGGTAGTTCTCGTGGGTGCCGTAGGAGGCGCCCTTGTTGTCGGTGTTGTTCTTGTACAGCAGGATCTGCGGCGCCCCGGGCAGCTGGGCGGCGCGCCGGGTGGCGTCGAGCATCACCTGCTCGCCGGCCTTCTCCCAGCGCACGGCGTCCAACGGGGTGGTCACCTCGGGCGTGGCGTACTCGGGGTGGGCGTGGTCGACGTAGAGCCGGGCGCCGTTGGTGAGGATGACGTTGGCCAGACCGAGGTCCTCGTCGGTGAGCTGGCTGGCGTCGGCGACGGCCCGCGACATGTCGAAGCCGCGCGCGTCGCGCAGCGGCGACTCCTCCTCGAAGTCCCAGCGCGCGCGGCGGGCGCGCACCGTGGACGAGGCGTAGGCGTTGACGACCTGCGAGGAGGCCACCATCGGGTTCGCGGTGGGCTGCCCGACGACCGAGATGCCGTACTCGACCTCGGTGCCCATCACCCTGCGGACGCTCATGTCGTCGAGCCTACGGGGTGGTCCGGTCCTCCTCGCGCAGCCGCGGCTCGGTGGTGAGCTCGGGGCGGAAGCCGGTCTTGTCGGCGTAGAACGCCCGGATCCGGTCCATGTCGGAGCCGACGTCGCCGGTGAGGTCGAAGGTCGGGCCCCAGCCGACGGTCCGCGAGGGCCGGTCGAGGAAGGCCAGGGTGACCGGGATGCCGGTCTGCCGGGAGATCCGGTAGAAGCCGGACTTCCAGTAGTCGCTCCTGCTGCGGGTGCCCTCGGCGGCGATGCCCAGCAGGAACGTCTCGCTGCCGGCGTCCGCGAGCAGCGCCCGGATCGTGGCCCCGGGGTTCTTGCGGTCGAGCTCGACGGCACCGGTCGCCCGCATCAGGACGCCGAGCGGGCCCTTGAAGAAGGAGTGCTTGACCAGCAGCCGGATCTGCACCGAGCTGTCCCAGGCGAGCAGCATGGTCAGCACCCAGTCCCAGTTCGACGTGTGCGGTGCGCCCACGAGGATGCCGCGCTGCGGCACCTGGCCCGACGTCCGCCACCGGGTGAGCCGCAGGACGCCGCGGGCGAGGGTACGGCGGACGAGGAAGGGGCGGGCCATGCCGTGAAGGTACCGGCCGGTCGCCCCCGGACCGCACCCACCCGTAGGGTCGCCCGCGTGTGGACCGAGCGGGTGGTGCCCCGGCTGGTCGACCGCGCGCTGCGCGGCCGCGAGATCGGCGAGCTGCGGGCCGAGGTGTGCGCCGGCCTGGGCGGCGAGGTCCTCGAGCTCGGCTTCGGGGGCGGGTTGAACCTGCGCCACCTGCCCGCCGCGGTCAGCCGGGTCGACGCGGTCGAGCCCTCCGACCGGGGCTGGGCGATCTCGGGACGGCGGCGGCGGCGTCACGACGTGGAGGTCCGGCGGGTCGGGCTCGACGGACAGCGCCTCGCCGCCGGCTCGCAGGCCTACGACCACGTGCTGTGCACGTTCACCCTGTGCACCATCCCCGACCCGCTCCTCGCGCTCGCCGAGGTGCACCGCGTGCTGCGACCGGGCGGGACGCTCGCCGTCCTCGAGCACGGCCTGGCACCCACGCCGCGCACCGCCCGTTGGCAGCGCCGGCTCGACCCGGTGCAGCGCCGGGTGGCCGGCGGCTGCCACCTCTCGCGCGACGTCGCCGGCCTGCTGGAGCAGACCGGGTTCGACACCGTCGCGCTGGTGGAGGGGTACCTGCCCGGCGCGCGGTCCCCGTGGACCTACGGGTACCGCGGCCGGGTCGGCGTCGCGTCGTGAGGACTGCCTACAGGTACTGACCGGTGTTGGCGACCGTGTCGATGGACCGGCCCGGCTCGGTGCCCTGCTTGCCGGTGATGAGGGTGCGGATGAAGACGATCCGCTCCCCCTTCTTGCCCGAGATCCGCGCCCAGTCGTCGGGGTTGGTCGTGTTGGGCAGGTCCTCGTTCTCCTTGAACTCGTCGACGCAGGCCTGGAGCAGGTGCGAGACGCGCAGACCGCGCTGCTGGTGGTCGAGGAGGTCCTTGATCGCCATCTTCTTGGCCCGGTCGACGATGTTCTGGATCATCGCGCCGGAGTTGAAGTCCTTGAAGTACAGGACCTCCTTGTCGCCGTTGGCGTAGGTGACCTCGAGGAAGCGGTTCTCCTCGGTCTCGGTGTACATCCGCTCGACCGTGGCCCGGATCATCCCGGCGACGGTGGCGTCGCGGTCACCGCCGAACTCGGCGAGGTCGTCGGCGTGCAGCGGCAGCGAGGCGGTGAGGTACTTGCTGAAGATGTCGCGCGCACCCTCGGCGTCGGGCCGCTCGATCTTGATCTTCACGTCGAGCCGGCCGGGGCGCAGGATCGCCGGGTCGATCATGTCCTCGCGGTTGGAGGCACCGATGACCAGCACGTTCTCGAGCAGCTCGACCCCGTCGATCTCGCTGAGCAGCTGCGGGACGATGGTGTTCTCGACGTCGGAGGAGACCCCGGAGCCCCGGGTGCGGAAGAGGGAGTCCATCTCGTCGAAGAAGACGATGACCGGCGTGCCCTCGCTGGCCTTCTCGCGCGCCCGCTGGAAGACGAGGCGGATGTGCCGCTCGGTCTCGCCGACGTACTTGTTGAGCAGCTCGGGGCCCTTGATGTTGAGGAAGTAGGACTTGCCCTCCTGCCCCGTCCTGGCTGCGACCTTCTTGGCCAGGCTGTTGGCGACGGCCTTGGCGATCAGGGTCTTGCCGCAGCCGGGCGGGCCGTAGAGCAGCACGCCCTTGGGCGGCTTGAGCTCGTGCTCGACGAACAGCTCGGGGTGCAGGTAGGGCAGCTCGACCGCGTCGCGGATGGTCTCGATCTGGCCGAAGAGGCCGCCGATGTCGCTGTAGTCGATGTCGGGGACCTCCTCCAGCACGAGCTCCTCGACCTCGGACTTCGGCACCCGCTCGTAGACGTAGCCGGAGCGGGAGTCGAGCAGCAGCGAGTCGCCGGCGCGCAGCTTGACCGCGCGCAGCGGCTCCGCGATGCGGACCACGCGCTCCTCGTCGGCGTTCGCGATGACCAGGACGCGGTCGCCGTCGGCGAGCACCTCCTTGAACATCACGACCTCGCCGACCTGCTCGAAGTCCATCGCGGCGACGACGTTGAGGGCCTCGTTGAGCATGACCTCCTGGCCGCGGCGGAGCCCGTCGAGCTCGACGCCGGGGCTCACGTTCACCCGCAGCTTGCGCCCGCCGGTGAAGACGTCGACCGAGTCGTCGTCGTTGCGGGCCAGGAAGGTGCCGAAGCCGGCCGGCGGCTGCGCCAGGCGGTCGACCTCCTCCTTCAGCTTCGTGATCTGGTCGCGGGCCTCGCGCAGCGTCTGGGCCAGGCGCTCGTTCTGCGACGTCACCGCGGCCAGGGACCGCTGTGTGTCGCCGAGGCGCAGCTCGAGACCGCGGGAGCCCACCGGCCCGTCGGCCAGCCTGCGCCGCAGGTCGGACACCTCGGACTCGAGGAGCCGCACCTGCGCGATCAGCTCGTCGGCGTTCCTGTCGCTACCGCTCCTGCTGGAACCGTCACCCATGCTCGACATGCGGCTCACCTCCTGTGCTGGCGACCCTACCCGCGCCCCCGCACCGCGGAAGGCGACGACCGGCCGGGGAAGATCACATTTGGGTCACCGGTCGCCCGGCGGCCCACCGGGAGCAGCGCGTGCGTAGCGACGCGCGAAGTTGCCGAGCAGCCGCATCGGGTGCCGGACGTCGACGGCCCGGCCCGCGGCCCGCAGCGTGCCGGCCTCGGCGGGGTCGAAGTAGCCGAACGTCGCGTAGGTGTCGATCCGGGTCTCGAGCCCCTCGAGGTCGAGCTCGGGGTGGAACTGGGTCGCGTAGACGTGCCGGCCCACGCGGAAGGCCTGGACGGGGCAGGCCGGCGACGTGGCCAGCAGGACCGCGTGCGCGGGCAGCCGGGCCAGCGCCTCCTTGTGGCCGCCGTAGGCCGCGAAGTCGCGCGGGACCCCGGCCATCAGCGGGTCGGCGAGCCCCTCCTCGGTCAGCGTCACCGCGAGCGGCCCGACGGGCTCGGGGTGCGAGCGGTCGACCAGCCCGCCCTGGTGGTGCCCGAGGGTGCCGATGCCGTAGCAGGCGCCCAGGAAGGGGAAGTCCGCCGCGACGACCCGGTCGAGGAGCGGCCACAGGTCGGCCTCGGCGCGCTGCTGGGCCGCTGACTTGCCCGCCGGCTCGTCGGACCACGTGAACGAGCCCCCGCCGAGCAGGATGCCGGACCAGTCGTCGAGCGTGACGTCGACCGGGTCGACGCCGAGCTGGAGGCGCGGGAGGTCGGCCTGGTCGACGCCGAGGAAGCGCGCGAACGCGGCGTGCTCGTCGGCGGCCGCCGCCGGCTCGGCCCGGATCGACAGCAGCAGGAACGGCCTCACCCGGCCGACTCCTCCGAGGGTGGCTGGTCGGCCGGGACCTCGAGCGGGATGCCGTCGGGGCGCGGGCCGGTGTAGTCGACGCCGTAGGCACCGGGGGCGGGGCGCCGCTTCTTCATCGGCGCCTTCTGTCCCGGCGCCATCCGGCGCGCGGTCACGAGGAACGCCGTGTGGCCGATCATCTTGTGCCCGGGGCGGACGGCGAGGCCCTCGACGTGCCAGTCGCGCACCAGCGACTCCCACGCCTGCGGCTCGGTGAACCCGCCGTGCACCCGCACCGTCTCGGTGAAGCGCGACAGCTGGGTGGTGGTGGCCACGTAGGCGCAGACGATGCCGCCGGGCCGCAGGGCGCCGGCCGCGGCGTCCAGGCACTCCCACGGCGCGAGCATGTCGAGGATGACCCGGTCGCACTGCTCGCCGGAGGCCGGCAGCGCCTCGGCGAGGTCGCCGAGGGTCAGGCTCCACGCCGGGTGGTCGCCACCGAAGAACTGGGTGACGTTGCGGCGCGCGACGTCGGCGAACTCCTCGCGGCGCTCGAAGGAGCGCACCCGTCCCCGCGGCCCGACCGCACGCAGCAGCGAGCAGGTCAGCGCGCCCGAGCCGACCCCGGCCTCCACGACGTCGGCGCCGGGGAAGATGTCGACCATCGCGACGATCTGGGCGGCGTCCTTGGGGTAGACCACGGCCGCGCCGCGCGGCATCGACACGACGAACTCCGACAGCAGCGGCCGGAACACGAGGTACTCGCCGCCGGTGGAGGCGGTCACGGTGAACCCCTCCTCGCGACCGATCATCTCGTCGTGCTCGACGTGGCCGCGGTTGGAGAAGAACCGCTTGCCGGGCTCCAGGCAGAAGTTGTGGCGCCGGCCCTTCGCGTCGACCAGGCGCACCCACTCCCCCACGCGCAGGGGTCCGCGGTGCACTCCGGACCAGGCTTCCTCGGGGACGTCGGGGGTGGTGGACACCGCGGAACCGTATCCGGTGCGGCCGTCCGCGGCGCAGTCGCCAGCGCCGTCAGCGCGCGCCGGCCCGACCCGACGCCCCCGGCCGGACCAGCCGGTCGAGGTCGCGCAGGGCCAGGACGCCGCGGAGCCCGCCGCCGGCGTCCAGCAGCAGGTAGGCCGCCGCCGGACGCCGCTGGACCGCCGAGAGCAGCGCGTCGCCGCTCACGTCGACGGCCAGGCAGAGCCCGTCGTCGAGCGGCTCGGCGAGGGCGGCCGTCGCGACCCACGGACGCCGCTCGGCCGGGGTCGACTCGACGCCGGCGTCCGGCACCAGCCCGAGTGGCCGGCCGGTGGCGTCGACGGTGACGATGCCGCCGGCGTCGATCTCGGCGGCGCGGCGCAGCGCCTCCGCGAGCGGCAGGTCGGGCGGCACCGTGAGCGCGGGGCGGGCCAGGTCGGCCAGGACGACGTCGCCCAGGCGCAGCCGCATCCGGTTCACCGCGATCTCCTGCGTGGCGACCGTCCACAGCAGGAGGGCCAGGGCGCCGCAGACGAGGAAGTCCGACAGCCCCGGCGGTGTCCCGAGGAGCGGTTGGCGCAGGGCCGGCGCGAGCAGCAGCAGCACGGCGGTCACCCGGCCGCCCCACGCGGCGGCGAGCGCGCCGCGGCGCGGCGACCCGACGATCCGCCAGGCGAGGGCCTTGACCATCCGGCCGCCGTCCAGGGGCGGGGCCGGGACGAGGTCGAGCAGCCCGAGCACGAGGTTGGCCACGACGAGCGCCTCGAGCGCGAGGGCGAGCACCCCGTCGTCGACGACCAGCCGGCCGCCCAGGGCGGCCAGGCCGAGGGCGAGCGAGGCCAGCGGCCCGACGACGGCCGTCGTGAACTCCTCGCCCGGCGTCCGCGCCTCGCCCTCGACCGACGTGCGTCCGCCGGTCACGCTCAGCGCGACCGACGACACCCGGTGGCCGTAGCGGCGCGCGACGGCCGCGTGCGCGCACTCGTGCACCAGCGCGGCGACGTAGACCAGCACCCCGACCAGGGCGCCGGTCGCGTAGGCCCACGTCCCGAGCCCGGGGACGACGTCCTCGGCTCGCGGGGCGAACGCGACCGCCAGCAGCGCGACCACGACGAGGCAGGACGCCGACACCAGCACCGGCACGCCCCCGACGCTGGCCACCCGGACCGTGCCGGGCGGGGTCCCGGCTGCACGCGTCATGTCGGAAGGGTAGTCGCGCCGTCGGCGCGCGGACTGTCCGCGCCGCCGCCTACGCTGGCGCCATGGGCATCACGGCGATCGGCACCGGTGTGGCCGACGACGCCGACGGCGGGTCGCCGGCCGAGCGGCTCTCCACGAGGGTCGACGGCGTCGAGGTGCTCGGTGCGCTGTCGCCGAGCCGGGCGGCCGACTTCCTCACCTGCCCGCTGCTCTACCGGTTCCGCACCGTCGACCGCCTCCCGGAGCCGCCGTCGGTCGACGCGATGCGCGGCACCGTGGTGCACCAGGTCCTGGAGGACATCTTCGACCTGCCCGCCGCCGAGCGGACGCCCGAGCGGGCGCAGGCGATGGTGGCGCCGGTGTGGGAGCAGATCCTGCTCGACCACCCCGAGGCCGCGCTCATGTTCGCCGACCCCGACGGTGCGCCCGGTGGCGCGCCCGGTGCTGTCACCGGTGCTGCCCCCGACGCCGCCCGGTGGCTGGTGAGCTGCCGCGACTCCGTGCGCCGCTGGTACGACCTCGAGGACCCCCGCCGGCTCGAGCCCGCCGAGCGCGAGCTCTACGTGGAGGCGCTCCTGGAGTCCAAGCTGCTCCTGCGCGGCTTCATCGACCGGGTCGACGAGGCTCCCGACGGCGCGCTCCGGCTCAACGACTACAAGACCGGCAAGGCGCCCCGCGAGGGCTTCGAGGGCCGTCCGCTGTTCCAGCTGAGGTTCTACGCGCTGGCGCTGTGGCGCAGCCGTGGCGTCGTCCCCCGGGTGCTCCAGCTGGTCTACCTCGGCAGCGGCGAGGTGATCACCTACGAGCCCGACGAGCACGACCTGCTCGCCACCGAGCGCAAGGTCGAGGCGGTGTGGCGCGCCATCACCCACGCCCAGCGCACCGGTGACTGGCAGCCCTCCCGCGGCCCGCTCTGCGGCTGGTGCGCCCACCAGGCGCTCTGCCCGGCCTGGGGCGGCACGCCGCCACCCCTGCCCGAGCCGAGCGCCACCGCGCCCCCTCAGCCCGGGGCGGGGGCGTCCGGGCTCGAGCCCTCCGGGTAGAGAACGCACGCCACGTCGACGCCGCCGGCCCGGCGCAGCGGCGGGTCGACGCCCTCCTCGAACTCCACGACGACCTTCGACCCGTCGCTCTCCATCGACCGGACGCCGTTCCAGAGCGGCTCGTCGGGGTTCTCCGCGCGCACGCCCTCCATCAGCCGCAGGACGGCGGCGGGGTCGCCCTTGCCGAGGGTCGCCGTCTTGGACGGGGTGTCGAGGTGCTCGAGGTCGCCGACGAGGCGGCGCTCGGTGTCGAAGTCGGTGCCGCGCTCGGTCCAGTGCTGGTCGAGGACGACGCGCAGGTCGCGCGACTCCCAGCCGCAGGTCGCCACCGCCTCGGGGCAGCGGGGGTGGAACGAGCAGCCCAGGGGCGGCTCGGCGGCGTCCGGGATCTCACCGCGCGGGAGGTCGCGCGGCAGCATCCGGTCGGGGTCGGGGTCGGGGATCGCCTTGAGCAGCGCCTTGGTGTACGGGTGCCGCGGGTTGGCAAAGATCTCCTCGGTCGGCCCGATCTCGACGACCCGGCCGAGGTACATGATCGCGATCCGGTCACAGAAGTACTTCGCACTGGCCAGGTCGTGGGTGATGTAGACGTAGCTGAGCCCGAGGTCGCGCTTCAGGTCGAGCATCAGCTGCAGGATCTTGGCCCGCACGCTCATGTCGAGCATCGAGATTGGCTCGTCGGCCACGAGGACCTCCGGGTCGAGGATGATCGCCCGGGCGATGACGGCGCGCTGCTTCTGCCCGCCCGACAGGTCCGAGGGGTACTTCGAGGCGAACCGCTCCACCGGCGCGAGGCCGACCCGCTCGAGGGCCTCGTGGACCCGGCGCCGCAGCTCGGCGCCGCGGGCGATCTTGTGGACCACGAGCGGGTGCCCGACCGCCTGCTCGATCGTCATCGACGGGTTGAGCGCCGCGCTGGGGTCCTGGAAGACCATCTGGACGTCGGTGCGGAGCCGGCGCAGCTCGGCGCCCTTCATGTGCGACACCAGCCGCTCGCCGTCGCGCCCGCGGTAGGTGATCGAGCCCTGGGTCGACGGCGCCAGGCCGAGCAGCGCCCGTCCGAGGGTCGTCTTGCCGCTGCCGGACTCGCCGACCACGCCCAGCACCTCACCGCGCTGGAGCTGGACGGTGACGCCGTCGAGCGCCTTGACGGTGCGGGTGCGGAGGCCCAGGACCCGCGCCAGGGCACCGCCCTGGAGCCGGTAGTGGACCTCGAGGCCGTCGGTCTCGATGACCGGGCCGGGGGGCACGTCGGGACCGCCGTCGCGGGACAGGTCGGGTGACTCAGGCTTCGTCGGCAACGGAGATCGCCTCTCTCGGGAGCGGGCGGCGGGCGTCCTCGTCGAGCTGGCGCCCGTGGGCCACCTCGGCGGCCCAGCAGGCCGCCCGGATGCCGCCGGGCAGGTCGCGGGGCGCCGGCTCGGTGGTGGCACAGATCTGCATGGCGTCGGGGCACCGGGGGTGGAAGTGACACCCGCTCGGCGGGTCGGTCAGGTCGGGAGGAGCGCCGTCGATGAAGTTCAGCCCGGTCGTCGACAGCGAGATGGTCGAGCGCAGCAGCTCGCGGGTGTAGGAGTGCTGGGGCCTGGAGAAGACCTCCCGCGCCGGCCCGATCTCCACGATCTTGCCGGCGTACATCACCGCGACCCGGTCGCAGGCCTCGGCGACGATCCCCAGGTTGTGGGTGATCAGCAGCATCGAGGTGTCGTAGGTGGCGCGCAGGTTGTGCAGGATCCGGATGATCTGGGCCTCGACGAGCACGTCGAGCGCGGTCGTCGGCTCGTCGGCCACCACGAACGCCGGGCGCAGCACCAGGGCCAGCGCGATCATGATCCGCTGCCGCATGCCACCGGAGAACTCGTGCGGGTAGGCCCGGAACCGGGTGGGCGGGATGCCCATGACCCGCAGCGCCTCGAGGGAGCGCTGCTCCACGTCGGCCTTGCTGATCCGGCGCTCGTGGGCGCGCAGGGTCTCGGCGAAGTGGTCGCTGATCCGCATCATCGGGTTCAGCCGGGTCAGCGGCTCCTGGAAGATCATCCCGAGCTCGCTGCCGCGCATCCGGTACTGCTCCTTGCGGCGCAGGCTCAGCATGTCCCTGCCCTGGAAGCGCAGCTCGCCGTCGCGGGCGGCGCCCTCGGGCAGCAGCCCGAGCAGGCCACGCCCCAGGGTCGACTTGCCGCAGCCGGACTCCCCCACCAGCCCGAGGATCTCGCCGGGCCGCAGGTCGAAGCTGACGCCGTCGACGGCGCGGACGGGTCCTCGGTCGGTGCCGTACCAGACCCGCAGGTCGCGGGCCTCGAGCACCGGACCGCCCGGCTTCGCCGGGGTCTGGTCCTTGGTCAGGCTGGTCATCGGGTGACCTCCGGGTCGGTGGTGTCGCGGGGCGGGAGCGTCACCTTCTGGAGCCGGCGACGACGCAGCGCCGGGTTGAGGGTCTCGTTGAGCCCCTCGCCCACGAGCGTGAGGCCGGTGACCAGCAGGATGATCGCCAGCCCGGGCCACAGCGCCGGGGCGAAGTTGCCGGCCGAGACGTCGTCGAGCGCGCGGCTGAGGTCGTAGCCCCAGTCGGAGGCCTCGTTGGGCGCGATGCCGAGCCCCAGGAAGCCGAGCGCGGCGAGCGTCCCGAGGGCGTCGGCGGCGTTGAGGGTGCCGATCACCGGCACCGACTGCACGACGTTGCCGAACAGGTACTTGCGCATGATCGTGGCCGGCTTCGCGCCGATCGCCTTGGCCGCCTCGACGTAGGTGGCCTCACGGGCCGCGACCGTGGTGTTGCGCACCACCCGGTAGTACTGCGGGATGTAGATGGCGGTCAGCGACAGCGCCGCGGCGACGATGCCGCCGCCGATCCGCTCGCGCAGCATGAACGAGAAGACGATCGCCAGCAGCAGGGACGGGAACGAGTAGAGCGCGTCCATCAGGAACAGCGTGATCCGGTCGAACCAGCCGCCGACGTAGCCGGAGACCAGGCCGAGCAGCACCCCGACGATGGCCGACAGCACGATCGAGAGCAGGACGACGAGCACCGCCGTCCGGGCGCCCCACACGACGCGCGAGTAGATGTCGTAGAACTGGTCGTTGGTGCCGAGCCAGTGGTCGCCGGACGGCGAGGCCAGCTTCGGGAACTTCACCCCGTCGACCTTGGTCTGGTTGAAGTCGTAGGGGGCGATCCACGGCGCGCACAGCGCGAACAGCAGGAACACCGCGGTGATCAGGATGCCGGCCAGCAGGATCCACCGGGCCATGCCCTTGGTGTTCCAGATGGTCGAGACGAAGCGGGGGGCGCGCATCAGTACCTCACTCGCGGGTCGACGAGGGCGTTGAGGATGTCGACGAGGAGGCTGACCACGACGATGGCCAGGGCGAAGAAGGTGACCAGCCCCTGGATCGCGATGTAGTCGCGCGCGGTGATGTAGTCGACGAGGGTGTCGCCCAGGCCGGGCCAGTTGAACGTCCGCTCGGTGAGGATCGCCCCGGACAGCGTCAGCGCGAACTGGAGGCCGATGACGGTGATCACCGGGACCAGCGCGTTGCGGAACGCGTGCTTGCGGATGACCTGGCGCTCCGGGATGCCCCGGGCGCGCGCGGCCTCGACGTAGTCGTCGCCCAGCGTGCGGATCAGGTTGACCCGGACGAGCCGGATGATCACGCCCGACAGCAGCAGGCCGAGCGTGAAGCAGGGCAGCACGTGGTGCTGGAGGATGTCGACGATCGAGATCCGGTCGTTGGCGATGATCGCGTCGAGCAGGAGGATCCCGGTCTTGTCCGGCACGTAGAAGATCGTCTCCGGGTCGGCGATGCCGAACGTCGGCCACCCCGGGACGTACTTGACGACGAGGCCGACCAGCATCAGCCCCACCCAGAAGACCGGGGCGGCGTAGGAGACGACGCCGAAGAGCCGGATGCCGGCGTCCAGCGGGGTGTCGCGGCGCCGCCCGGCGATCCGGCCGAGCGGGATGCCGATCAGGCAGGCGAAGAGGAACGCGCCCACGGTGAGGGTGAGGGTCGCGCCGCCCTGGGCCTGGATGATCTCCAGGACCGGCCGGCGGTCGCTGATCGTGGTGCCGAAGTCGAACCGGGCCGCGTCGCCGAGGTACTCGAGGTACTGCACGATCATCGGTCGGTCCAGCCCCAGCGCTGCGCGCCGGGCGTCGAGCTCCTCGGGGCCGAGCTTGTCGCCGACCGCGGCGGTGACCGGGTCACCCGGGGCCACCCGCAGCAGCAGGAAGACGAGGGTCAGCAGCACCCACATCATCGGGATGACCAGCAGCAGCCGGACGAGGATGTAGCGGGGAAGCGACCCGGACGCGGCGCTCATGGGCCTCCTGTCGGGACCGTGACCGGTCTCGGTGGGTGGGTGGGACAGCCGCCGGACGTGGCACGGCCGGGGGTGTCAGCGATGCTGGCTGCCGACGCCCCCGACCGGTCCGGACCGGCGAGTGGGCTACTCGCTCTTGCTGATGCCCCAGAAGCGGAAGATGTAGGTCGGGTCGAGGGTCTCCTCGACGCCGCTCATCTTGCCGGTCGCCACGGCGACGTTCTGGCCGTTCCACGACGGGATCAGCGGGACGTCGTTGGCGGTGAGGTCCTGCAGCTGGCCGATCTGCTCGTCGCGCTTGGCGGTGTCGGTCTCACCGAGCTCCTGGTCGAGCAGCGTGTTGACCTCGGGGTTCGAGTAGCCGTTCTCGAAGAACCCACCGTCGCGGATGAACGGCGTCAGGTAGTTGTCGGCGTCCAGGATGTCGGGGTACCAGCCGAGGATGAAGAGGTCGTAGGCGCCCTCCTTGTAGAGCGTCTGGTACTCCTCCCACTCGGCGTCGGCGAGCTCGACCTCGAACAGGCCGCTCTCGTTGAGCTGGTCGGCGAACTCGGTGGCCTCGTCGACGGCGTTGGGGCCGTAGTGGGTCGGGGTGTAGCCGAGGGTGATCTTCACCGGGGTGGCCACGCCGGCGTCGTCGAGGATGGCCTTGGCCGCGTCCACGTCGGGGGCGTCGCCGTAGACCTCGCCGAAGGAGTCCTTCTGGCCGGCGAAGCCAGGGGGGACGATCGACAGCGACGGGGTGACGGTGCCGTCGTAGGCGTTGTCGGCGATGGCCTGACGGTCGATGAGCTGGGCCGAGGCCTGGCGCACGGCGACGTCCTTGCCGGGACCGCCCTTGCCGGTCTGCCACACCCAGTAGCGGAACTCCGAGCCCTCGCCGCGCAGCACGTCGACCTTGCCCTCGTCCTCGAGGGAGTTCAGGTCGGTCGGGCTGAGCGTGCGCCAGGCGATGTCGACCTGCTCGGAGGCGATCGCGGTGCGCAGGGCGGCCGGGTCGCTGAAGTAGGTGACGAAGATCTGCGGCGCCGCACCGGCCCGCTCACCGTCGTAGGACTCGTTGGCGACGAGCACGGCCTGCTCGCCCTTCTTGAACGACTCGAGCGCGTAGGGACCGGAGCCGATGACGGCGTCGTCGGCGGCCAGCTCGTCGGCCGGGAACGACTCCTCGTCGACGATCGACGTCGTCGCGGTCGACAGGAGCTTGAGGAACGTGGTGTCGGGCTGGTTGAGGTTGAAGACCACCGTCAGGTCGTCGGGCGTCTCGATCGCCCCGTCGGCCAGCGCCTGGTTCTCGGCGTCGCCGTTGCTGATCGAGCCGAGCAGCACCGAGGAACCGTTGGGGTCGTTGATCTCGAGGTTGCGCTGGAGCGAGAACAGGACGTCGGAGGACGTCAGCTCGTTGCCGTTGGAGAAGGTCAGGCCCTCGCGCAGCGTGCAGGTGATCGTCTGCGGGTCGTCGTAGTCGCACGACTCGGCGGCGTCGCCGACGGGCTCGTCGGCGCCGGCGGGGATCGTGAGGAGCTGCTCGAAGATGTTGTACTGCATGTTCCACGAGCCGAAGTCGTAGGAGCCGGCCGGGTCCATGGCGGTGACGGACTCGGTGGTGCCGAGCGTCCAGGGCGCGCTGGAGCCGGCGTCGTCGGACTCCCCGCCGCTCCCGCTGCTGCCGCCGTTGCCGCTGTCGGTCTCCCGCTCGCCGTCACCGCACGCGGCGAGGGTGACGATCAGGGCACTGGCACCGGCGAGTGCCAGGAGCTTGCGTGGGCGATTCACGTTGCGTCGACCTCCAGGGGGTGTGAGCAGAACCCCGGCAACGTACTCCCCCCGTGTCGCCCGCGTCACCCTCGACGGCGCTCCACCGGGTCGCGAATTGGCAACAATCCGTCTCGCCGGCGCCGGGAGGGGCCGCAGCATCTCCGGCGGGTCGTCCTCAGACCGGCAGGAGGTACGCCGCCAGGTCGTCGGTGGAGAGGTCCGTCAGGGTGTCGGCGAAGACCCGCCGCTCCCCCGGAGCGACCGGCACGTGGTGCGGCACGACGAGCACGGTGCACCCGGCGGCCTCGGCCGAGCGGGCGCCGGTCGGCGAGTCCTCGATGGCCAGGCAGTCCGCCGCGTCGACGCCGAGCAGCCGCGCCGCGGTGAGGTAGGGCTCGGGGTCGGGCTTGCCGCGCGCGACCTGGTCGCCGGTGACGACGGCCTGGAACGAGCCCGCCGGCAGGTGCTCGAGGATCGGCGCGACGAACCGCTCGTAGGACATCGTCACCAGGGCGCACGGCACGCCGTCGGCACGCAGCGAGGAGAGCAGCTCGCGCCCACCGGGGCGCCACGGCACCTCCTGCGCCACCAGCCGCACGACGCCGTCGAGCATGATCTCGACGATCTCCTCGGGCGGCAGGTCGAGCGGCATGTGCTCGCGGATGAACCGCCCCGAGGCGAGCAGGTCGCTGCCCACCAGCTCGAGCGCCAGCTCGTGGCTCCACGTGCCGCCGTAGCGCTCGGCCATCGCGAACTCGGTCTGGATCCAGTAGGGCTCGGTGTCGACCAGGGTGCCGTCCATGTCCCACAGGACGGCGGCGGGCCGCGTCGTCACGCTCAGTCCTCCGGCTCGTAGCCCAGGTTCGGCGAGAGCCAGCGCTCGGCCTCGGCCACCGTCCAGCCCTTGCGGGCCGCGTAGTCGGCGACCTGGTCGCGGCCGAGGCGGCCCACGACGAAGTACTGCGACTGGGGGTGGCTGAAGTACCAGCCCGACACCGAGGCGCCCGGCCACATCGCCATCGACTCGGTGAGGGTGATGCCGGTCGCCTCCTCGACGTCGAGGAGGTCCCACAGGGTGAGCTTCTCGGTGTGGTCGGGGCAGGCGGGGTAGCCCGGCGCGGGACGGATGCCGTCGTACTTCTCCGCGATCAGGTCGGCGTTGCTGAGCTGCTCGTCGGGCACGTGGCCCCAGAACTCGGTGCGGACCCGCTGGTGCAGCCGCTCCGCGAACGCCTCGGCGAGCCGGTCGGCCAGCGACTCCAGCAGGATCGCGCTGTAGTCGTCGAGCTCGTCGCGGAACGCCTTGACCCGCTCCGGCAGGCCGATGCCGGTCGTCACGGCGAAGCCACCGACGTGGTCGGCCACACCGGCGTCCGCGGGCGCGACGAAGTCGCCGAGCGACTTGTGCGGAATGCCCTGGCGGTGCTCGCCCTGCTGGCGCAGGTGGTGCAGGACGGCGCGCACCTCGGTGCGGTCGTCGCCCGCGTAGACGAGGGTGTCGTCGCGGCAGTCGGGGTCCGCGGCGGCCGGCAGGAAGCCGTACACGCCGCGGGCGGTGACCCACTTCTCGCCGATCATCCGGTCGAGCATCACCTGCGCGTCGTCGTAGAGCCGGCGCGCCGCCTCGCCGGCGCTGGGGCTGTTGAGGATGTCGGGGAACTTGCCCTTCATCTCCCAGGCGTTGAAGAACGGCTGCCAGTCGATGTAGTCGCGCAGCTCGGCGATGTCGTAGTCGTCGAGCACGTGGATGCCGGGCTGCTTGGGGCTGGGCGGCACGTACGTCGTCCAGTCGACCGGCGTCGCGTCGGCCCGGGCGGCGTCGAAGGAGACCAGCTTGCGGTCGCCCTTGTTGGCGTGCCGGGCGCGCAGCGCGTCGTAGTCGGTCTTGACGCCGGCCATCAGCGTCTCGCGCTTGGTCTCGTGCAGCAGCGCGGCCGCGGTCGGGACCGAGCGCGAGGCGTCCTTGACCCAGACGACCGGGCCGTCGTAGCGCGGGTCGACCTTGACGGCCGTGTGGGCCCGCGAGGTCGTCGCGCCGCCGATGAGCAGCGGGATCGTCAGGCCCTGGCGCTGCATCTCGGTGGCCAGGTTGACCATCTCGTCGAGGGAGGGGGTGATCAGGCCGGAGAGCCCGATGATGTCGGCCTGCACCTCGGCCGCGGTGTCGAGGATCTTCTGCGCCGGCACCATCACCCCGAGGTCGATGACCTCGTAGTTGTTGCACTGCAGCACCACGCCGACGATGTTCTTGCCGATGTCGTGGACGTCGCCCTTGACGGTGGCCATCACGATCGTGCCGTTGGTCTCCTTGTCGCTGGTCGAGATCCCGCCGGCCGCGACGAAGTCGGCCTTCTCCTGCTCGATGAAGGGGATCAGGTAGGCGACGGCCTTCTTCATCACCCGCGCCGACTTCACGACCTGCGGCAGGAACATCTTGCCGGCGCCGAACAGGTCGCCGACGACGTTCATGCCGTCCATCAGCGGACCCTCGATGACCTCGATCGGCCGGCCGCCGCGCTCGGCGATCTCCTGGCGCAGCTCCTCGGTGTCGGACTCGACGTGGGCGTCGAGGCCCTTGACCAGGGCGTGGGTGATCCGCTCGCCGACGGGCAGCTCGCGCCACTCCTCGGTCGCCGCCTCGACGACCTGGCCCTTCTTGTTGTGGGCCTCGGCGATCTCGAGGAGCCGCTCGGCGGCGTCGGGGCGACGGTTGAGGACGACGTCCTCGATCCGATCGCGCAGCTCGGGCTCGACCTGGTCGTAGACGACCAGCGCCCCGGCGTTGACGATGCCCATGTCGAGGCCGGCCTCGATCGCGTGGAACAGGAACACCGCGTGGATCGCCTCGCGCACCGGGTTGTTGCCCCGGAAGGAGAAGCTGACGTTCGAGATGCCGCCGGACACCTTCGCGCCCGGCAGGTTCTGCTTGATCCAGCGGGTGGCCTCGATGAAGTCGAGCCCGTAGGAGGCGTGCTCCTCGATGCCGGTCGCGACGGCGAAGACGTTCGGGTCGAAGATGATGTCCTCGGCCGGGAAGCCGACCTCGTCGACCAGGATCCGGTAGGCCCGCTCGCAGATGGCCTTGCGGCGCTCGAGGTTGTCGGCCTGGCCGTCCTCGTCGAAGGCCATCACGACCGCGGCGGCGCCGTACTTGCGCACCAGCTGCGCCTGCTCGCGGAAGCGCTCCTCGCCCTCCTTCATGGAGATCGAGTTCACGATGGCCTTGCCCTGGACGTTCTTCAGGCCGGCCTCGATGACCTCCCACTTGGAGGAGTCGACCATGACCGGGACCCGGCTGATGTCGGGCTCGCTGGCGATGAGCTTGGTGAAGCGGTCCATGGCCGCGACGCCGTCGATCATGCCCTCGTCCATGTTGACGTCGATGACCTGCGCGCCGTTCTCGACCTGCTGGGAGGCCACCGCGAGGGCGGCGTCGTAGTCGCCGTCCTTGATGAGGTTGCGGAACTTCGCCGAGCCGGTGATGTTGGTGCGCTCTCCGACGTTCACGAACAGGCTGGACTCGTCGATGGTGAACGGCTCGAGCCCCGACAGTCGCATGGCCGGCGCGACGACGGCGCGCTCGCGGCGGGTCTTGCCCTCGACGGCGGACGCGATCGCGGCGATGTGGTCGGGCGTGGTGCCGCAGCAGCCGCCGGCCATGTTGACGAACCCGGCCTCGGCGAACTCGGCGAGCATCGCCGCGGTCTCCTCGGGCGACTCGTCGTACTCGCCGAAGGCGTTGGGCAGCCCGGCGTTCGGGTAGCAGGACACGAAGGTGTCGGCGAGCCGGCTCATCTCCGCGATGTAGGGACGCATGTCCTTGGCGCCGAGCGCGCAGTTGAGGCCGACGGCGAGCGGGCGGGCGTGGCGCACGGAGTCCCAGAACGCCTCGGTCACCTGGCCCGAGAGGGTGCGGCCGGAGGCGTCGGTGATGGTGCCGGAGATGACGACCGGCCACCGGCGTCCCTGCTCCTCGAACAGGGTCTCGACGGCGAAGATCGCGGCCTTGGCGTTGAGGGTGTCGAAGATCGTCTCGATGAAGATCAGGTCGGACCCGCCGTCGACCAGGCCGCGCGCCGCCTCCAGGTAGGCCGCCACCAGGTCGTCCCACGAGACGTTGCGGGCCCCGGGGTCGTTGACGTCGGGGCTGATCGAGGCGGTGCGCGTCGTGGGGCCGAGCGCCCCGGCGACGTAGCGCGGCCGCCCGGTCCGCTCGGCGACCTCGTCGGCGACCCGCCGCGCCAGGCGCGCGGCCTCGACGTTCAGCTCGCGGGCGAGGTCCTGCATGCCGTAGTCGGCCAGCGAGACCCGGTTGGCGTTGAAGGTGTTGGTCTCGATCATGTCGGCGCCGGCCTCGAGGTACTCGCGGTGGATGCCGGCGATGATGTCGGGCTGGGTGAGCGTCAGGAGGTCGTTGTTGCCCTGCAGGTCGCTGGGCCAGTCGGCGAACCGGTCGCCTCGGTAGCCGGCCTCGGAGGGGCGGTCACGCTGGATCGCCGTCCCCATGGCGCCGTCGAGCACCACGATCCGTTCCTGCAGCAGGGCAGTCAGCTCGTCGGTGGCGTCGGGACGCAGGTCGGACAACGGCTCTCCTCGTGATGGCTCGGACTACGAGCATGCGGTGCGCCGTCCGGGTCCTGGACAGCCTGCCCAAATCGTGACACCGGCGCCGAACACCGCGAAATCCCCGCGACGCCGCCGCGGGCGGTCCCGGGGACAACGCCGCCGGCCCTTATAGGCTTCCCGGGTGATCGAGATCGACGAGACGTCCGACCTGGTGGCACCCCTGGTGATCGCCGCCTTCGAGGGCTGGAACGACGCCGCCGACGCGGCGTCGTCGGTCATCGACCACCTCGTCGAGGTCTGGAACGCGCGGGTGGTCGGCACCGTCGACCCCGAGGACTTCTACGACTTCCAGGTCAACCGCCCCGCGGTGACCACCGACGACAACGGGCACCGCAAGATCATCTGGCCCACGACGCAGATCGCGATCGCCTCCCCGCCCGACCTCGACCGCGACGTCATCCTCATCCGCGGCATCGAGCCGAGTATGCGGTGGCGCCAGTTCTGCGCCGAGCTGCTCGCCGTCTGCGACGAGCTCGGCGGCGAGCTCGTCGTGACCCTGGGCGCGCTGCTCGCCGACACCCCGCACACCCGGCCGATCCCGGTGTCGGGGACCGCCACCGAGCCCGAGCTGGTCGACCGGCTCAAGCTCGAGCCGTCGACGTACGAGGGGCCGACCGGCATCGTCGGCGTCTTCCAGGACGCCTGCGTGCGCCTCGACGTCCCGGCGGTGTCGTACTGGGCCGCCGTCCCCCACTACGTGGCGCAGCCGCCGTGCCCGAAGGCGACGCTCGCGCTGCTGGGCCAGCTCGAGAACCTCCTCGAGGTCTCGATCCCGCTCCTCGACCTCGCCGAGGACGCCCGTGCCTGGGAGCGCGGCGTCGACGAGCTCGCCGAGGAGGACGAGGACATCGCCGAGTACGTCCGCTCCCTCGAGGAGACCCGCGACACCGCCGACCTCCCCGAGGCCTCCGGCGAGGCGATCGCCCGCGAGTTCGAGCGCTACCTCAAGCGGCGCGGCGACGAGCCCGAGCCCGGCCCCGGCCCTGCCTGACCGGGGCGAGGTTTCCCCGGTCGACCGGGGAAGTCTGAACTTGACGGGCGAGATTGCGGCCCCCCAGTTCAGGGATCCCCGGTCGACCGGGGAAATCCCGGGCCGGGACGCCGGCAGCTAGAGCAGGACGCCGAGCGCGGCGTCGACGACGGCGAGGATCGCGGCGGCGGCGTCGGGGTCGGAGTTGTCGGCGAGGCCGTCGGTGCCGAGGGTGGCGGCCACCCAGGCGTCGACGGCGGCCAGGGCGCGCGGGGCGTCGAGGTCGTCGGCCAGGGCGGCGAGCACCTCGGTGACGACCGGCGCCGACGGGGCGCCGGCGCCGAGGGCGACGGCGCGGCGCCACAGCGCCAGGGCGTCGACGGCGTCGAAGAGCTCGGCGTCGGTCCACTCCCAGTCGCTGCGGACGTGGTGGCGCAGCAGCGCCAGGCGGATCGCCATCGGGTCGATGTCGCTGTTGCGGAGGGCGGAGACGAAGACGAGGTTGCCGCGCGACTTCGACATCTTCTCGCCGTCGTAGCCGACCATGCCGGAGTGGCTGTAGACCTGCGCGAACGGCGTGCCGGGCGTCAGCGTCTGGGCGTGGCCGGCGCACATCTCGTGGTGCGGGAAGATCAGGTCGCTGCCGCCGGCCTGGACCTCGAAGCCGGCGCCGAGGTGGTGGCGGGCGATGGCGGCGCACTCGATGTGCCAGCCCGGCCGGCCGGGGCCGAACGGGCTGTCCCACGACGGCTCGCCCTCGCGCTCGCCGCGCCACACGACGCAGTCGAGCGGGTCACGCTTGCCGGGCGTGTCGGGGTCGCCGCCGCGCTCGCCGAAGAAGCGGAGCATCGTCTCGCGGTCGTAGCCGGACTCCTGGCCGAACGCCGGGTCGGCGGCGACCGCGTAGTACAGGTCCGGCCCGACGCGGTAGACCGCGCCGGCCGCCTCGAGCTCCTGGATCATCTCGACGGCGAGCGGGATCGACTCGACCGCGCCGACGTAGTGCGCCGGCGGCAGCACGCGCAGTGCCTGCATGTCCTGGCGGAACAGCTCGGTCTCGCGCTCGGCGAGCTCGACCCAGTCGATCTTCACCTTGGCGGCGCGCTCGAGCAGCGGGTCGTCGACGTCGGTGACGTTCTGCACGTAGCTGACCTCGTGGCCGGCGTTGCGCCAGGCCCGCAGCAGCAGGTCGTAGCCGACGTAGGTGGCCGCGTGGCCGAGGTGCGTGGCGTCGTAGGGGGTGATGCCGCAGACGTAGAGGCGAGCGACCCCGGTGTCGCCCGGGCCGACGGTGACGCGGCCCTGGCTGGCGGTGTCGTGCAGGACGACCGCCGGGGCGGTGACGGCGAGGGTCGGGACCTCCGGGGCGGGCCAGGAACGCATGGGGCGAACTCTAGTGACCCCGCGGCCGCTCCCCGCGCGCCGGTCGGCGGTGCCGGCGTCCGCGCCGCCTCGCGGGGGCACGGCGTCCGGCGGTTCCCCGCTGGTGCGGTGCCCTCAGAAGGGGGGCCACGGGATCGCGGGGTGCTCGCCGCGCGGCACCGGCATCACGCCGCGGTCGAGCAGCCGGCGGCAGCGCCGGACCAGGGTGTCGATCTCCAGGTCGGTCAGGTGGTCGGCCAGGACGTCGCCCAGCTCGCCACCGACGGCCGCCACCACCCGCTCGACGCCGGCGACGTGCTCGTCGTCGAGGGGGTAGCCGTGCCAGCCCCACAGCACGGTGCGCAGCTTCGGCTCGTGGTGGAACGTCAGCCCGTGGTCGACGCCGTAGCGGTGCCCCGACGTCATCTCGAGCACGTGGCCGCCCTTGCGGTCGGCGTTGTTGGTGATGACGTCGAGCACGGCCATCCGGCGCAGCGCGGCGCCGTCCTCGTGGACCAGCGTGACCTCGCGGTCGTGCTCGTCGAGACCGTCGAAGACGGCCAGGAACCCGTCCGGCACCGACGCGCCGCGCACGAGCGTCACGGCGTCCTGCCCGGGGTCGGGCTCCTGCCACTCCTGGAGCATCCCGGTGCCGTGGGGCCCCTCGCCGAGCCAGGTGCGCGGGATGACGTCCCAGCCGGTGGCCTGCGAGACGGCGTACGCCGCGACCTCGCGGTCGGCGAGGGTGCCGTCGGGGAAGTCCCACAGGGGCCGCTCCCCCGCGACCGGCTTGTAGACGACCTTGGTGCCGTCGAGGTCACCCAGGAACGTCGCGTTCGACGCGGGCATGATCCGCCCACGCAGCTCCAGCTCGGCCACCTCGTGCCCGCCGGACCTCAGGGCGCCTGCGGGTCGCGACGCCGGAACCCGTTGGCGCGCACGCACAGGTGGCCCTCGGGGTCGATCGGCTCGCCGCAGAACGGGCAGGTCGGCCGGCCGGCCTCGAGGACCTGCTCGGCGCGCTGCACGAAGGAGCGCGCGGCGGCCGGCGTGATCCGGACGAGGAAGACCTCCTCCGGCTCGGGCTCCTCGACCTCCTCGTCGGCCTGGTCGGGCGTGACGATCGCGGCCTCGCTGAACGGGAAGACCTCGATGACCACGCGCTCGTCGCTCGGGTCCCACGACAGCGTCATCGTGCCGGCGCGGAACTCCTCCTCGATGGGCTGCTCGAGCGGTGCGGAGTCCTCGAGCCCGAGGGGGGCGACGGCGGGGACGACCTGCGAGGTCGACGTGGCCATCACCTCGTCGAGGAGCTCGTCGACGCGCTCGGCGAGGGCGGCCACCTGCTGCTTCTCCAGCGAGACCGAGGTGACGCGGACGCCGGTGCGGGCCTGCAGGAAGAAGGTGCGGGCGCCGGGTTCACCGACGGTCCCGGTGACGAAGCGCTCCGGCGGGTCGAAGCGGTGGACGATCGGCATGCTCACCAGCCTAGGAGACGGTGCCTGGCGGCGTGCCGGGGCCCGCGCCGCCGCCCACCGGGGCGTCGGCGCTCGCGCGGCGGCGACGTCCCTTCCTCGCCGGCGGCGGGTTCAGCCAGGCCAGGTCGCCGGCGTGGGTGTTGGTGGCCAGCACGTAGGGCCGTGACGGCGTGTAGCGCACGATCGAGAGCGAGGCCGGGTCGACGTTGATCCGCTGGAACAGGTCGAGGTGCATGCCGAGGGCGTCGGCGAGCACCGACTTGATGATGTCGCCGTGGCTGACCGCGACCCAGACGGCGCCCGCCCCGTGCTCGGCCTCGACGGCGGCGTCGTGGCGACGGATCGCCGCGACCGACCGGGCCTGCATCGTGGCCATCGACTCCCCGCCCGGGAACGCCGCCGCCGACGGCTGGCTCTGCACGGTCCGCCACAGCGGCTCCTTGGCGAGGTCCTTGAGCAGCCGGCCCTGCCACTCGCCGTAGTCGCACTCCGAGATCCCCTTGTCGGTGAGGACCTTGAGCTCGTCGTCGCGGCCGGCGAGCAGCGCCCGGGCCGTCTGCCGGCAGCGCTCGAGCGGGCTGCTCACGACCGCGGCCAGCCGGACCGGCGCGATCCGCTCCCCGGCCCGGGTGGCCTGCGCGGCGCCGACGTCGTCGAGGCGGACGCCGGCGAGCCGGCCGGCGAGCATGCCCGACGCGTTGGCCGTCGTCCGGCCGTGTCGGACGAGGATCACGGTTGCCATGTCCTGGACTGTAGAAGGTCTACCGTGAGCGCGTGATCGTCGACAGCGCCGTCTACCGGCACGGCGTCCGGATCCCCGTCGACTGCTCCTCGCACGACTACCCGGCACTCCGCGCCGCGGCGGCGGCCGAGGGCGGCTTCGTGTGGCTCGGCCTCTACCAGCCCAGCGGGGTCGAGCTCGGCGAGGTCGCGGAGGCCTTCGGGCTGCACCGGCTCGCCGTCGAGGACGCCGTCAAGGCCCACCAGCGGCCCAAGCTCGAGCAGTACGGCGACGACCTGTTCCTCGTGCTCAAGACGCTCTGGTACGTCGACGAGGACGACGCCGTGGAGACCGGCGAGATCAACATGTTCGTGGGCCACGACTTCGTGATCACCGTCCGGCACGGCAGGGGCTCGCAGCTGCAGGCCGCGCGCCACTACCTCGAGCACACCGAGCACGTCCTCACCAAGGGTCCGGTCTCGGTCGTCTACGCCGTGTGCGACACCGTCGTCGACGCCTACCTCGAGGTCGTCGAGGACCTCCAGGAGGACGTCGACGAGGTCGAGGAGTCGGTCTTCTCCGACGCGCGCACCAAGGACTCGGCCCGCATCTACACGCTCAAGCGGGAGATCGCGGAGGTGCGGCGGGCGGTGATGCCGCTGCGCGAGCCGATGCGCCGCTTCGCCTCCGGCACGGTGGTGGGTGTGGAGAACGAGGAGGCGGCGCCGTTCTTCCGCGACGTCATGGACCACCTCACCCAGGCCGCCGAGGCCGTCGACACCCTCGACCAGCTGCTCTCGACCGCCTTCGACGCCCACGTCGCGGCGATCTCGGTGCAGCAGAACGACGACATGCGCCGCATCTCGGCCGGCGCCGCGCTGGTCGTGGTGCCGACGTTGATCGCCGGCGTCTACGGGATGAACTTCGAGCACATGCCCGAGCTCCAGTGGAGCCTCGGCTACCCGTTCGCGCTGCTGCTGATGGGCGGTGTGGCCGCGGTGCTGTTCTGGTTCTTCAAGCGCTCCGGCTGGCTGTAGGAGCGCGGCCGGGGCTCAGGCCACCAGGACGCCGGTCGCCAGCAGCACCAGCGTCGCGATGCCGAGCGCGACGCGGTAGAGGACGAACGGCGTGTAGGAGCGGGTCGAGACGTAGCGCAGCAGCCACGCGATGGCGGCGTAGCCGACGACGAACGACACGACCGTGCCGACCAGGGTCGGCCCCCAGCCGTAGGGGTTGTCGCCGCCGGGGATCTCCTTGAGCTCGAACAGCCCCGCGCCGACCACGGCCGGGATGGCCAGCAGGAACGCGTAGCGGGTGGCGGCCTCGCGGTCGTAGCCGAGGGCCCGGCCCATCGACAAGGTGGCGCCGGAGCGGGAGACGCCGGGCACCAGCGCCATCGCCTGCGCCGCGCCCATCAGGACGGCGTCGCGCAGGGTCATCTGCCGGATCTCCTTCTCGGTGCGCCCGAAGCGGTCGGCGACACCGAGCACGACGCCCATCACGATCAGGGTCGTGGCGATGATCCAGAGGTTGCGGAAGTCGCGCTCGATGAGGTCCTTGAGCAGGATCCCGAGCACGACGATCGGCAGCGACCCGATGATGATGAACCAGCCCATGCGGGCGTCGATGTGGCCGCGCAGCTCGGGCTTGAGCAGCGAGCGCACCCACATCGAGGCGATCCGCCAGATGTCCTCGCGGAAGTAGATGAGCACGGCCAGCTCGGTGCCGATCTGGATCACCGCGGTGAACGCGGCGCCCGGGTCGCCCCAACCGAAGACCTCCGGGAAGATGCGCAGGTGGGCGCTGCTGGAGATCGGCAGGAACTCCGTCAGACCTTGGACGATCCCGAGCACGACGGCCTGCAGCAGCTCCCACACCCGCACAACGGTAGTGGTCGTGCCCGCGAGCCACCGCGTCGAGCCCTGGCGTGTTCGTCTAGGTTTTCCGTCATGCAGCAGCGTTCCCTGGGCTCCACCGGTCTGCGGGTGTCCCGCCTGGGGCTCGGCACGATGACGTGGGGTCGCGACACCGACGAGCACGAGGCCCGCGACCAGCTCATCGCCTTCGCCGAGGCCGGAGGCACCCTGGTCGACACCGCCGCGGGCTACACCGACGGCGACTCCGAGCGCCTGGTCGGCTCGTTCATCGGCGACGTCGTCGCCCGCGACGAGATCGTCCTGGCGACCAAGGCGGGGATCTCGCGGCGCTCGGGCGAGCGGCGCACCGACACCTCGCGCGGGCACCTGCTCACCACCCTCGACGCGTCGCTGGTCCGGCTGGGGGTCGACCACGTCGACCTGTGGCAGGTGCACGTGTGGAGCGACGAGACGCCGCTGGAGGAGACGCTCACCGCGCTCGACCTCGCCCAGTCGTCGGGCCGGGCGTCCTACGTGGGCATCTCGAACTACAGCGGGTGGCAGACCGCGCAGTCCGCCACGTGGCAGCGCGCCGTCCCCGGACGCGCCACGCTGGCCTCGACCCAGGTCGAGTACTCGCTGCTCAACCGCCACGTCGAGCGTGAGGTGCTGCCGGCCTGCGCGGCGCTCGGCCTGGGCGTGCTGCCGTGGTCCCCGCTGGGCCGCGGCGTGCTGACCGGCAAGTACCGCACCGGCACCCCGTCCGACTCCCGCGGCGCCTCGCCGACCTTCGCCGGCTTCGTCGGCGCCTACCTCGACGACGACAGCGCCCGGATCGTCGAGGCCGTCGTCCGCGCCGCCGAGGGACTCGGCTGGACGCCGCTCGAGGTCGCCCTCGTGTGGGTCCGCGACCGCCCGGGCGTCACCGCCCCGATCGTCGGGGCCCGCACCGCGCAGCAGGTCCGCGGCGCGCTCAGCACCGACGACAAGGTCCTGCCCGACGAGATCGTCGCGGCGCTCGACGACGTCTCGAGGGGGGCGCTGGCATGACCCGTTCCGATCGTCGGGCACCACGCCCGGGCGTGGTGTGGGAGTTCGACAAGGTGTCCTACTCGCGCGAATTCCCCCGCAACGTCGTGACCAAGCTCCTCGTCGAGCGGGCCGAGCACGGCGGCTGGGAGCTCGACCGCGTGCGGATCGGCGCCGACGGCACCCGACGGGTCATCCTGCGCCGCAAGATCATCCGCGCCGTCCGCACCGCCTGAGCCGGTGCTGCGGCCGCTCCTCCCCCCGGGGCCGGCTCAGGCCTCGGCGAGGAACCGGTCGAAGACCCGCGCGCCGAACTCGAGGGCGTCGACCGGCACCCGCTCGTCGACGCCGTGGAAGAGCGCGGTGAAGTCGAGGTCCGCCGGCAGCCGCAGCGGGGCGAAGCCGTAGGAGCGCACCCCGAGCTTGCGGAAGTGCTTGGCGTCGGTGCCGCCGCTCATCGTGTACGGCGCCACGACGCCCTCGGGGTCCTCGGCGAGGATCGAGCGGGTCATGGCGCCGACCAGGTCGCCGTCGTACGGCGTCTCCCACGGCTGCTGGTGCGACAGGAAGTCCCACTCGACGCCGTCGCCGCAGAGCTCGCGCAGCGTCTGGAAGAACTCGTCCTCGTAGCCCGGCAGGAACCGGCCGTCGAGGTGGGCGGTCGCCTCGGTCGGGATGACGTTGACCTTGTAGCCGGCCGAGAGCTGCGTCGGGTTGACGGTGTTGCGGATCACCGCGCCGAGCATCCGGGCGGCTCCGCCGAACTCCTCGATCAGCGCCGGCGCGGTCTCCGGGGTCGCCTCGGTGCCGGCGAGGTCGGCGACGGTCGCGAGCAGGACCTCCATCGTCGGGGTCAGCCGCACCGGCCACTCGTGGGCACCGATCCGAGCCACCGCGCCGGCCAGGCGGGTGACGGCGTTCTCGCTGTTGATCATCGAGCCGTGCCCGGCCCGGCCGCGGGCGGTCAGCCGCATCCAGGCCATCCCCTTCTCGGCCGCCTCGATCAGGTACAGCCGGCGGCCGCGCACCATCGTGCTGAAGCCGCCGACCTCGCCGACGGCCTCGGTGCAGCCCTCGAGCTCGTCGCGGTGCTGCTCGACGACCACCTGGGCGCCGTGGTGGCCACCGGCCTCCTCGTCGGCGGTGAAGCAGAGGACGACGGGCCGGTCCGGCACGTCGCCGGCCCGCTGGCGCGCGCGCACGACGGAGAGCAGCATCGCGTCGAAGTCCTTCATGTCGACCGCGCCGCGACCCCAGACGTAGCCGTCCTGCACCTCGCCGCTGAACGGGTCGACCTGCCAGTCCTCGGCGGCCGCCGGGACGACGTCCAGGTGGCCGTGCAGGAGCAGCCCGTCGGTGCGGGCGGGGTCCGCCCCGCCCCAGTGCGCGACGACCGACGTGCGACCCGGGGTGGCCTCGTGGAGCCGGGACTCGATGCCGACCTCGTCGAGCAGCGCGGCGACGTACTCGGCCGCCTTGCGCTCCCCCGGACCGCCGGTGCCGTCGGGCTCGCCGTAGTTGCTGGTGTCGATCCGGATCAGCTCGCGGCACAGCTCGACCACCTCTCCCGCGGGGTCGTGGGCGGGGTCACCGGCGGGCGTCGTGCGGGGCTCCGAGTCCATGCGCCCATCCTGGCACCGACGCGAAGCAACCGCGGTGTCCCCCGATGCGGAACCCCACGAGCCCCTTTGCTACTGTTCCGATCGCACTCGTCCGGGTGGCGGAATTGGCAGACGCGCTAGCTTGAGGTGCTAGTGCCCGTATTAGGGCGTGGGGGTTCAAGTCCCCCCTCGGACACAGAACCACCGGAACGGCGGCCCACGGGTCGCCGTTCTCGTGCTTTTCGCCCGGTCTCACCGTCGCCGGTCCGCCCGGGCGCGGGGTGTGCGCCGGGCCGGCGCGGGTAGGACCGTCGCATGCACCGGACCCGTCTCGTGACCCTGGCTCTCGCGCTCGTGCTCGTCGTCGCGACCGGCTGCTCCGGCGCCGACGACGAGGACCCCGGGACCCAGCCGCCGACCGAGGAGGCTCCCGTGGTGGCGGCGCTCGAGACGGCCTGGACGGCCCCGTCGATCGGCCAGCACGACGTCGTCACCGTGGTGGCGAACGACGACGGGGTGGCGGCGGCCCTGGACGACGGCGTCGTCAAGATCGACCCCGCGACCGGTGACCGGACCTGGCGGGTGCCGGCCCGCGGCGTCTGTACCGCCCGCGAGGCCGGCGACGGGTCGATCGTGCTCACCTACTCCGACCGCGGGCCGAACACCCCCTGCCGCTGGGTGGGCGTCGTCGACCCGGTCGCCGGCGCCTGGCGTTGGCGCACCCGGATGCCCGAGCCGATGGACGACATCCCGGAGCGGGCCGAGGCAGCGCTCCAGGTCGGTGACACGACGGTCACGGTGATCACCGCGTGCTGCTACAGCGTCGCCCTGCGCTACGACCTTCGCACGGGCCGCGAGCTGCGCACGGTCGACCCGGACGTGACCGGGTGGGGGGCCTGGGTCGTGTCCGACGGCCAGCTGATCGCGACGACGTCCGGTCTCGACCGGCACTCCCGGGTGCGCCTGACGATGCGCGACGCCGACAGCGGCAGGAGGCTGTGGTCGCGGACGGTCGTGGAGCTCGTGGAGGAGAACGTCGCCAGCGCCATCGTCAGCGCGGACCCGCTCGTCCTCGCGACCTCCGAGCGCGGCCACCAGCTGATGTGGCGCCTCGACGAGAGGACCGGCGAGCCCCTGACCCCGATCGGGCCCCAGTCCATCGACCACTCCCTGTTCGCCACGAGGTCGCTCGGCGTGCACGACGGCGCGGTCGTCGTGGCCCGCGGGTTCCAGTCACCCCTGGCCACCGGGTCCGGTGGTCTCGCCGCCTACGACGTCGAGACCGGCGCCGAGCGCTGGTCGGGCTTCCCCGCCGGCGGCGGGTTCGTCGGGTTCGACACCGAGGACCGGCCGGTCGTGCTGAGCGGCGGCGGCCTGACCAGCACGGGGGCGCTGGTCACCCGCCACTCGATGGACGACGTCGAGGACTACGACGTGCTCGGCACCGTCGAGACGTCCGCGTTCGCCTTCGCGACCGTCGTCGACGACCTGGTCGTCGTCGCCACCGGCGCCGGGCTCGTGGCGCACCGCCTCCCCGACGAGGGCCAGGACGTCGAGGTCGACCTGCCGTCGTCGACCTGGGACCAGCAGCTCCTCGCGGGCCAGCAGGCCGACGAGAGCCGCTGGGAGGACGACGACGTCCGGCCCGGCGCGATCGACACCTGCCACCCGTCGAGGACGACCCTACGGGCCTTCGGCCTGCACCGGCTCGACCTCCCCGCCCAGGCCGGCTGCCGCTGGTTCGAGCGGCAGGAGCCCCTCGGGGTCACGCGGGACCTCGAGGTCGGCTACCGGATCCTCTCCCCGCCCGCCGACTCCGGGATGACGGCGGTCGAGGCCGCCCAGGCCGACGTCGAGCAGGCCCGGGAGAAGCGGCCCTACGGCGCGGGGCCGGTCGACCCGCCGCGCCACCGCCCGGTGCGGGGTCTCGGTGACGAGGCCTACGCCTCGGTGCTCACCGGCCCGGGCGCCTACGGCGAGGTCCACCTGCTGGTGCGGGTGCGCAACGTCGTCGTCGAGGTGTCGGCGCGGGGCGAGGCCGACGCCACCGACGTGCGGGGCGCCTCGGTGCCCGGCTACGTCCTCGAGGACACCGCCGTCGCCGCCGCGACCGACGTGCTCGCGCAGGCCGGCCTCGACCTCGACGTCGACCCGCTGCCCGCACCCGACCCCGGCGCCGTGACCCGGGCCCGCCCGGTCTGCCGGGCGCTCGCTGCCGAGGCCCGAGCCGTCGTCGAGCCCACCCGTGGCCTCGACCAGCGCGCGCCCGTCGACCCCGAGCGGCGCACGGCAGGGTGCTACTGGGGCGTGGGCGACGGGGCGATCGTCGTCGACGACGGCGAGCGGCAGTACTCGAGGTACGCCAAGGTCGGCGTCCACGCGGTGCGCGGCAGTGCGCTGTCCGGGCGGACCGGCGAACAGCTCGCCGAGGACGTGTTCACCGACCTGCGGGCGGGCCACTCGTTCTACTACGAGAAGCCGCGGCCCCTGGACGACGTCGGCGACCAGGCCCTCCTCTTCCCCGCCCTCGGGTGGTCCGAGGAGGCCAAGGTCGTGGCCCGGGTCGGGAACGTGGTGGTCCAGGTGACCGTCAACGACCAGGCCGACGAGGACCTGGCAGCGAGGAACGAGGCCGCGGCCGCCCTGGCCCGGGCGGCCCTCGCCCCCTACCGCTGAACCCGACCCGCGAGCCCCGTCGGGCATTCTTTTGATTGATTCAAGAAAATGGGCCAGACTCCGGTGATGGTCACCCCACCGGACGTCGAGAGCATCCTGCGTGCCACGTCGCTCCGGGTCACCAAGCCACGGGTGGCCGTGCTGGCCGCCGTGCACGAGCACCCGCACGCCGACACCGACACCGTGATCGGCCTGGTCCGGGCCCGGCTCGGCGAGGTCTCCCACCAGGCGGTCTACGACGTCCTGCGCGCCCTCACGACCGCGGGGCTGGTGCGACGCATCCAGCCGTCGGGCTCGGTGAGCCGCTACGAGGCCCGCGTCGGCGACAACCACCACCACGTGGTGTGCCGCTCCTGCGGGGCGATCGCCGACGTCGACTGCACGGTCGGGCACGCGCCGTGCCTCGACCCGGCCGCCGGCCACGACTTCCTGGTCGACGAGGCCGAGGTCATCTTCTGGGGCACCTGCGCGTCCTGCCGTGCCCCGGCCCCACCTGTCCCGAGTTCCTGAATCGTCCCGCACCACCCGAGGAGATGCCTGTGTCCCAGCACGACCACGAGACCGTCGAAGCCGACATGAACACCGAGGCCGCCGGCGGCTGCCCGGTGCACGCCGGTCGGATGGGCCACCCCACCGAGAGCGCGAGCAACACCGACTGGTGGCCCAACCAGCTCAACCTCAAGATCCTGCGCAAGCACCCCGGCGTCGCCAACCCGATGGGCGAGGACTTCGACTACCGGGCCGCCTTCGAGAGCCTCGACCTCGACGAGCTGGCCCGCGACGTGGACGCCCTGATGACCGACTCGCAGGACTGGTGGCCCGCCGACTTCGGCCACTACGGCGGTCTCATGGTGCGCATGGCCTGGCACAGCGCCGGCACCTACCGCGTCAGCGACGGTCGCGGCGGCGCCGGGGCCGGGATGCAGCGCTTCGCGCCGCTCAACAGCTGGCCCGACAACGGCAACCTCGACAAGGCCCGCCGGCTGCTGTGGCCGGTGAAGAAGAAGTACGGCTCGCGCGTGTCCTGGGCCGACCTGATGGTCTTCGCGGGCAACCGCGCGCTGGAGACCATGGGGTTCGAGACCTTCGGCTTCGCCGGCGGTCGCGCCGACGTGTGGGAGCCCGACGAGGACGTCTACTGGGGGCCGGAGCGCACCTGGCTCGGCGACGAGCGCTACACCGGTGACCGCGAGCTCGAGCGTCCCCTCGGCGCGGTCCAGATGGGCCTGATCTACGTCAACCCCGAGGGCCCGAACGCCAACCCCGACCCGCTCGCCTCGGCGCGCGACATCCGCGAGACGTTCGCGCGGATGGCGATGAACGACGAGGAGACCGTCGCCCTGATCGCCGGCGGCCACACGTTCGGCAAGACCCACGGTGCCGCCGACCCCGAGCAGCACGTCGGTGCCGAGCCGGAGGGCGCCTCGATCCTCGAGCAGGGCCTCGGCTGGAAGCAGGGCTTCGGCTCCGGCAAGGGCCGCGACACCATCACCAGCGGCCTGGAGGTCACCTGGACCTCCACGCCGGTGCAGTGGGGCAACGGCTTCTTCGACAACCTCTTCGGCCACGAGTGGGAGCTCACCAAGAGCCCCGCCGGCGCGTGGCAGTGGCAGGCCGTCGGTGACGACGCCGCCAACACCATCCCCGACCCGGAGACCGGCGAGCTCGACCGCCGCCCCACGATGCTCACCACCGACCTGGCGCTGCGCGAGGACCCGGTCTACGCGGAGATCTCGCGCCGCTTCCACCAGGACCCGGACGAGTTCGCCGACGCCTTCGCCCGCGCCTGGTACAAGCTCACCCACCGCGACATGGGCCCGAAGCAGCGCTACCTCGGTCCCTGGGTGCCCCAGGAGGAGCTGCTGTGGCAGGACCCGGTTCCGGCCCTCGACCACCCGGTGGTCGACGCCGAGGCGGTCGCCGCGCTCAAGGCGAGGATCCTGGCCACCGACCTGACCGTGCCCCAGCTGGTCAAGGCCGCCTGGGCCGCGGCGTCGTCCCACCGCGTCAGCGACCGGCGCGGCGGCGCCAACGGCGGCCGGATCCGGCTCGAGCCGCAGCGTGGCTGGCTGGTCAACGACCCCGACGAGCTCGCCCCGGTGCTGCGCGTCCTCGAGGGCGTCCGGGCCGACTTCAACGCCTCGGCCACCGGCGGCGTCCAGGTCTCGCTGGCCGACCTCGTGGTGCTCGGCGGCGCGGCGGCGGTCGAGCAGGCCGCCCGGGCCGGCGGCCACGACGTCCAGGTGCCGTTCACGCCCGGTCGCACCGACGCGACGCAGGAGCAGACGGACGTCGAGTCCTTCAGCCACCTCGAGCCCACCAGCGACGGCTTCCGCAACGTCCTCGGCAAGGAGGGTCGCCTGCCCGGCGAGTACCGCCTCGTCGACCGCGCCAACCTGCTCGGCCTCTCGGCCCCCGAGATGACCGTGCTCGTCGGCGGCCTGCGCGTGCTCGGCGCCAACACCGGTGCCAACGCCAAGGGCGTGCTCACCGACCGGGTCGGCACCCTGAGCAACGACTTCTTCCTCAACCTGCTCGCCACCGACGTCGACTGGACCGGCATCGAGGGCGACGACGACGGCTTCACCGCCGTCGACCGCGCCAGCGGCGAGCCGCGGTGGACCGGCAGCCGGGTGGACCTGGTGTTCGGGTCCAACTCGGAGCTGCGCGCGCTCGCCGAGGTCTACGGCAGCGACGACGCCGCCGAGAAGTTCGCGCACGACTTCGTCAGCGCCTGGGCCCACGTGATGGACCTCGACCGCTACGACCTGGTCTGAGCCCAGCCCCCTCCGGGGCGCCAGCACGACGAGCCCGGGTCGGTCCCCTCCAGGACCGGCCCGGGCTCCGGTGCGTCGTGGGCACGGACGGGCAGGGGTGGTCGGCGGTGGCGGTGTGCGGGGTCAGGGCAGCCAGACCGGGTCCATCGCGACCAGGGTCCGACCGGCCGCGTCGAGTCCGCCGACCTTCCTCCCGTTGCCGGACAGCCGCACCGTGACGAGGACGTCGCCGAAGCGGTAGGCGCGCGTCCACGAGTCGCCGGAGACCGCGCACGGCGCCGAGCACGGCGGCGCGGACGACGTCGACCCGACCTCGATCCACACCGTCCGGGTGCCGGTGCCGTCGTCGAGCTCGACCCGGCCGACCCGCACGGCCGGCGGGTCGCCGTCCCCCGCACCGGCGTCGGGGCCGGTGCCCCCGCGGACCGGCGACACGCGCACGCCGGCGCCGACCCGGGCGGGCAGGACGGCGGCGAGGGTCCGGCTCATCCGGTCCGCGGCGATGGCCACGGCCCCGGGCGCCGGCGGCTGGTCGAGGCGCACCACCGGGACCGGCACCGACAGGTCCCCGTCGCGCGACCAGGTCACGCCGGCTGCGGACGCCCACACGGCGGCGCCGACGAGCACCACGGCACCGGTCTCGCGCAGTCGCCGGTGGCGCGCACGGACGCGCGTGCGGCGCACGACCGGGATCTCGTGTCGACCGCTCTTGTCGAGCCGCACGGCATCGGTGATGCTCGGCGACACCGGCGTCGGGAGGGAGGACGAAGCGGGCGCCCGGAGGGAGATCTCGTGCGCTGATGTGGGAGACGCGCGTGGCACGACAAAATCCCCCTCGAAAATTTGTTCACCAAGACGCAGACGTTTGCCAATTTCTTTGACAAAATGTAACCAGCATCCAGGCGCGACCGATCCGGTTGCGCCCCTTTTATCTAGGAGACAACCTCATGTCGAAGTTCCGCGCCCTCGTCGTCACCGCCCTGCTCGCCGGCTCGCTCACGGTCGGCTCGGTGGCTGCCACGACCGCTGAGGCCAAGGCGCCCGGCAAGAACGGCCCGGTGATGCGCGAGGGCTCCAGCTGGTGCTGCTGAGCTATCCCGTTCCGACCGCCGTCCTCGACGACACCGTCGTCGGACGGGTCAGACCCGTCGACGCTCCGGCTCGTCGGAACGCATCGAGTGCGTCGTCCATCGCTCCGTGCTGCTGGAGCAGGGTGCCGAGCTCGAACCACATCTGAGCGGACTCACGTCCGGCTCCCACACCATCGAGAATCACGATCGCGTGGCGGAAGAACTCGACCGCCTGCTCGACGTGGCCTCGGTGGATCGCGATCTGTCCGAGCACGAGGCGCGCCTCCGAGGCCAGCATCAGGCTGGTGTCGCGCGTCTTCTCGAAGCAGTCCTCGGCCAGGCGCTCCGCCTCCTCGGCGTCCCCGACGAGCAGACGAGCCTTGGCGAGTCCGAGCTGGACGCGACCGCGGTCGACGACGCTGGCATCGGTGAACGCCATCTCGTCGCTCGACTGGGTCAGGTTCAGGAACGCACCGTCGACCTCCGGCGGGTCCATCTTGAGCTGGAGCAACCCCAGCTGGAGGCGCAGGCGGGCCATGTTGCGGGCGTCGTGGGTCTGGTCGAGCAGCGCGACGGCCTTCTGGGCCAGGGGCAGGGCGGCCGAGATGTTGCCCTGACGCTGGTGGACGATGCTGCTGTTCCAGTAGGCCGAGGCACGCGCGGTCGGCGACTCGAGCAGCTCGGCACTCTCCACGGCGCGCTCGCACAGCCGCAGCGCGTAGTTGATGTCGCCACGCTCGAAGTGCGCCGCCGCGACGGTGACCGCGAGCTGGATGCCCTCGGCACTCCCCCGCAGCTCGGTCGCGTCGACGAGCTGCTCGGCGCGCTCGCCGACCTCGCACGCCCGGGCGAGGTCGCCCTCCTCGCGGTAGCAGCGGCTCAGGGCGATCAGGGCCTGGATGAGGGGCAGTCCCTCGGTGCTGGCCGCGACGACGTCCTCGAGCCCGAGGATCGCGTCGGCGAGCCGGCCGCACGCCTCGAGCGCGAGGGCCCGCTGGTACCGGGCGCGCACCGCGACCTCGTCGGGGACGTCGTCCTCGGCGAGCAGGCGGTCGACCCGGCTCAACGCCGAGCCCGACTGGCCGGTGCGCAGGTCGAGCTCGACGTAGTCGACCTCGAGGGTCAACCGGGCCAGCAGCTCGGCAGCGGCGGCGTCCTCGTCGGGGGCCAGCAGTTCGTCGGGGTCGCAGCCGAGCCGGTCGGCCAGCAGGACCAGGAGCTCCGCGCTCGCGCGGCGCTGCCCGCCCTCGATGCGGGAGATGTAGGCCGTCGACATGTGGTCGCCGGCAGCCTCACCCTGCGTGAGCCCGGCGCGCTGCCGGGCGTACTTGATCCGCGACCCCACGAGGGCCGCGTCGATGTTCTTCGCCCGCACTCGGAGGTCGGGTGTCACGCGCTCAGACAGATGCACGCGGCCATTGTGCCCGAATGTGCCAACAATTATGCGGGAAGTTGCCTGAATGTGGGGATTTCGTGGATTTCCAACAGCGTCCAGACGTGTTCCAGAGGCACGTTGTACCCGCTTCCACGACGTTCAGAACCTGGTGACCGGGAAATGATTCACGCGATCGACTCGCGCGGTTCATCCACGCGGTGAACTCACGCGCTCGTGCGGGTCGACCCGGCCCAGTCGGGGTCGCTGTCGGCGCCACCCTGCAGGTCGCCGCCGGCCGACGTCGCGTCCGCCCCGCCGGCGAGGGCGCGCAGGACCGCCTCGTCGAGCGAGAGGTAGGGCACGCCGGGTGCCAGGTCCCGACGGGCGTCGTCGTCGCGCACCAGCATGTCGTGCGAGAGGCTGTGGACCAGGGCGCGCACGGTCGAGCGCGGGATGCCGGTGATGAGGGCCACGGCCTCCCCCACCAGGGCCACCGGCGCGAGCAGCACCGGCACCTGGGGTCGCTCCAGCCCGGCGAGGCTCGCGAACCGCGCGAGCAGGTCGGCGTAGGCCAGGACCTCGTCGCCGCCCACGTCGTAGGAGCGGTTCCGCGCCGGGCCGTCGAGCGCCGCCACGAGCAGGCGGACGACGTCCTCGGCGGCGATCGGCTGGATCCGGCCCGACATCCACGTCGGCAGCGCCGTCACCGGGAGCCGCTCGGTCGTGCGGCGCATCACCTCGAACGACATCGAACCGGCGCCGAGGACCATCGAGGCGCGCAGCACCGTCGCGGGCACCGCGCCGTCGAGGAGGATCTGCTCGACCTCGTGGCGGGAGCGGAGGTGGTCGGAGAGCTCCCCGTCGGGGAACAGCCCCGACAGGTAGACGATCCGCTCGACGCCGGCCCGGGCGCAGGAGTCGACGACGTACTCGGCCGCCTCGCGGTCGCGGCGCACGAACTCCCCCGCGCCCATCGAGTGCACCAGGTAGACGACGGCGTCGACCCCCCGCACCGCCAGGTGCACCGAGACGGTGTCCTCGACGTCGAGGTGGCGGCGCTCGACGTCGTCGGCCCAGGCGAAGCGGTCGACGGCGGCGAGGTCACGGGAGCCGACGACCACGTCGTGGCCCGCGGCGACCAGGACGGGCACCAGCCGGGAGCCGATGTAGCCGGTGGCACCGGCGACGAGGACGCGCATTGCTCGAACGTACGGGAGACTGCGGCGGTGACCACCACCCCCACGGCCCGACCAGCGCCGTTCCGTGTCGGCTTCGTCACCGGCGCCACGCCCGACAAGTGGGGGCGCACCTGGCGCGATCGTCGGCGCGAGCCGCTCGAGCTGGTGCCGGTCGTCGAGGAGGAGCAGGAGACGCGGCTGCGCGACGGGTCCCTCGACATGGTCCTGGCCCGGCTGCCCGTCGACCGCGACGGCGTCCACTGCGTCCCGCTGTACGACGAGGTCGCGGTCGTCGTCGCCGGGGTCGACCACTTCGTGGCGGCCGCCGACGAGGTCGAGCTGGCCGACCTGGCCGAGGAGCAGCTGGTGCTGCCGCACCCCTCGGGCTGGACGCCGGACGCCGACCAGCTCGCCTGGCCGGCCATGTCGCAGCGCGACGCCATCGAGACGGTCGCGGCCGGCACCGGCGTGGCGATCGTCCCGATGTCGGTGGCCCGGCTCTACAACCGCAAGGACGTCGTGACCCGCCCGGTCGTCGACGTCGCCCCCACCACCATCGGCCTCACCTGGCTCGTCGAGTACGACGACGAGCGCTGCCAGGCCTTCGTCGGCGTCGTGCGGGGCCGCTCGGCCCGCTCGAGCCGGGGCTGACCGACTACCAGCTGGTGGCCAGCGGACGGCCCTCGTGGAAGCCGGCCGCCGACTGGACGCCGACGACCGCCCGCTCGTGCAGCTCGGCGAGGCTGGCCGCGCCGGCGTAGGTGCAGGCCGAGCGCACGCCCGAGCAGATCTGGTCGACCAGGTCCTCCACCCCGGGACGCGCGGGGTCCAGGTACATCCGCGAGGAGCTGATGCCCTCCTCGTAGAGCCCCTTGCGCGCCCGGTCGTAGGCCGACTCCGTCGACGTGCGGTTCGCGACGGCCCGGGCCGAGGCCATGCCGAAGGACACCTTGTAGGCGCGCCCGTCGGCGTCCTCGGTGAGGTCGCCGGGCGACTCGTGGGTGCCGGCGAACCACGAGCCGATCATCACCGATGAGGCGCCCGCGGCGAGGGCGAGCGCGACGTCGCGAGGGTGCCGGACGCCGCCGTCGGCCCACACGTGGGCGCCGAGCTCGCGGGCGGCCGCGGCGCACTCGAGGACGGCGGAGAACTGCGGTCGGCCGACGCCGGTCATCATCCGGGTCGTGCACATCGCCCCGGGGCCGACGCCGACCTTGACGATGTCGGCACCCGCCTCGACCAGGGCGCGGGTGCTGCCGGCGGAGACCACGTTGCCGGCCACGACCGGGACGGCCGGGTCGAGGGCCCGGACGGCGCGCAGCGCCTCGAGCATCCGGTCCTGGTGCCCGTGCGCGGTGTCGACGACCAGGCAGTCGACGCCGGCGGCGAGGAGCTCGCCGGCCTTGGTGGCGACGTCGCCGTTCACGCCGATCGCGGCGGCCACCCGCAGGCCGCCGCGCGCGTCGGTCGCGGGCTGGTAGAGCGTGGCGCGCAGCGCGCCGATCCGGGTCAGGACGCCGAGCAGCCGGCCGTCGCCGTCGACCGCGACCGCGACCGCGACGCGGGAGGAGTCGAGGCGGTCGAAGGCCTCGCGCGGGTCGGTGTCGGCCCCGATGACCACGCTCGCGGGCCGCATCACCTGCCCGGCCTGGGTGAAGCGGTCGACCTCGCGGCAGTCGGCCTCGCTCACGACGCCGACCGGCCGTCCCTCGACGACGACCACCGCGGCGCCGTGGGCGCGCTTGGGCATCAGCGAGAGCGCCTCGGCGACCGTCTGGTCGGGGCGGAGCACGATCGGGGTGTCGAAGACCAGGTGGCGCGACTTCACGAACCCGACGACCTCGGCGACCACGGAGGACGGGATGTCCTGCGGGATGACGGTGATCCCGCCGCGCCGGGCGACGGTCTCGGCCATCCGCTTGCCGGCGACCGCCGTCATGTTGGCCACGACGAGCGGGAGCGTGGCCCCGGTGCCGTCGGTGGTGGCCAGGTCGACGTCGTAGCGGCTGGCGATCGAGCTCGCGCCCGGCACCATGAAGACGTCGTCGTAGGTCAGGTCGTGGGCCGGAGGGACGTCACTGAGGAACTGCACGTGCCGGGACTCTAATCCGTCACAGCGGCCGGCCGAACATCTGTGCGGTCTCGCGGGCGGTCGGCGTCCCGAGGTCGGGGTCGGCGCCGGCGTCGAGCAGCACGGCGACGACGGCGTCCTCGCCCTTGAACAGCGCCCCCGCCAGCGGCGACTGGCCGCGGTCGTTGAGCGCATCCACGTCGGCGCCGCGCGTGGCCAGGCCGGCCACCGCCCCGGCGTGCCCGTGGTAGGCCGCCAGCATGAGCAGCGTGTTGCCGCCGGCGTCGGTCAGGTCGGCCGGCACCCCGGCGTCGACGTAGGCCAGCAGCCGCTCGACCTCCCCGTGCCGGGCCAGGTCGAGCACCTGGTGGGCCAGCTCGACCAGGTCGGCACTCGGTTCGCTCACGCTCCTACCATGGCAGCCGTGGTGACCACAGCGACCGCCCCGGGGCGGGTCAACCTGATCGGCGAGCACACCGACTACAACGACGGGCTGTGCCTGCCGATCGCGATCCCCTACGTCACGACCGTGCGCGCGACGCCGCGCGACGACGGCCGGCTCCGGGTCGTCAGCGCCCAGCAGGACGGGCCGGCGGGGGCGTGGGAGGGCACCCTCGCGGACGCGGGGCCCGGCCGGGTCGAGGGCTGGGCGGCCTACGCCGCCGGCACGCTGTGGGCGCTGGACCGGGCCGGGTACGACGTGCCCGGGCTCGACCTGGAGGTCGACAGCACGGTGCCCGTGGGCGCCGGCCTGTCGAGCTCGGCCGCGCTCGAGGCGGCGGTCGCCGCCGCCGTCGTCGGGTCGACCGGCCGCGACCTCGACGCCGCGGTCCGTCGCGACCTCGTCGCGGTGTGCCGGCGGGCCGAGTCGGAGGTCGTGGGGGCGCCGACCGGCGGCCTCGACCAGAGCGCCGTGCTGCTCACCCGGCCCGAGAGCGCGCTGCTGCTCGACTTCGACGGCGCGGACCCGCAGGTGGTCCCGTTCGCCCCCGACGCCGACGGGCTGGCCCTGGTGGTCGTCGACACCCGCGTGTCGCACGCGCTGACCGACGGCGGCTACGGCTCCCGGCGCGAGGAGTGCGACCGGGCGGCCCGGGCGCTCGGCGTCCCGTCGCTGCGGCGGGCCACCCTCGACGCCGTCGAGGAGCTGGACGACGACGTCCTGCGCCGCCGGGCCCGCCACGTCGTCACCGAGAACGTGAGGGTCGAGCAGGCCGTCGCCGCGATCGGGGTGCGCGACTGGACCCGCCTGGGGCTGCTGTTCTCCGCGTCCCACCTCTCGATGCGCGACGACTTCGAGATCTCCTGCCCCGAGCTCGACCTCGTCGTCGACACCGCCGTGGGGGCCGGGGCCCTGGGCGCCCGGATGACCGGCGGCGGGTTCGGCGGCTCCGCGATCGCGCTCGTGCCCCTCGAGCGCGTCGAGGCGTGCCGCCGCGCGATCGACACCGCCTTCGCCCTCGCCGGCCACCGGCCGGCCGCCCACCTCGACGGGACGCCGTCCGGCCCCGCCACCCTGGTCTGACGCCCGGGTCGGCGGGTCCCGGCGGTCAGGTCGCCGAGACGCCGATCCGACCCTCGCGGAAGGCCGCGACGAAGGTGGCGTGGTCGGCGCGGACCTGCTCGGCGTAGGTGCGGCCGAAGTCGACCACCCAGGCGACGAGGTCGTCGTCGCGGCCCTCGATGCTCGCCGCGATCGCCTCCTCGACCTGGAACTCGACGAGGTCCTGGTCGCTGTCCTCGTCGGAGGCGCAGTGGATCTTGGCGGTGGCGCGGCCGAGCAGGTCGACGACCTGCGCGATGTCGCTGGGCTCGGTGAGGTCCTTCCAGTCGAGGTCGACCTCGTAGGGCGACACCTCGGAGACGACGTACCCGACCCCGTCGAGGTCGGTGTAGCCGAGCATCGGGTCGGTGTGCACCTGCAGGGCGCGCTGGCTCACCACGGTGCGGTGGCCCTCGTGCTCGAAGTAGCGCTCGACCGCGGCGGCGTCGACGAACCGGCTGATCGCCGGCACGTTGGCCTGCTTCATCGACAGCAGCACGTCGTTGTCGAGGGCCTGGCTGTAGCCCTCCACGAGCAGGCTGTACGCCGGCAGCCCGGCGCTGCCGATCCCGAAGCCGGACTTCCCGGCCACGTCGCGCAGGTCGTAGAAGAGGTCCCGCTCGGCGCGGCGGCGCGGCGGGATGGTGTCGAGGTAGCGCTCGAAGGCCTCGACGACGGCGGCCCGCTCGCCGTCCTCGAGGCGGCGGATCGTCGGGTCGTCGTCGCGGAACCGGCGGGTGCCGTCGACCTCGCGGGTGTTGGCGTCGAGCAGGTCGGCCCGCCGGCGGCGTCGCGCGCTGATCAGCGCGTGGCGCACCGGGCCCTCGGTGTTGTCGAGGTGCAGCGAGAAGTCGTCGTCGGTCGGGCTCTCGACGTAGGCCGCGACCTGGTCGAGGTAGGACCGGACGTAGCGCTCGGTCAGCGCGGCAACGTCCTCCTCGGGCAGCGCCTTCTGCCAGCCGACCAGGGCCAGCGAGGCCGCGAAGCGGCGCAGGTCCCACGTGTAGCTGCCCAGGAACGCCTCGTCGAAGTCGTTGACGTCGAAGACCAGGCGGCCGTCGGAGTTGAGGTAGGTGCCGAAGTTCTCCACGTGCAGGTCGCCGTGCACCCAGATCCGGGCCGCGTCGCCGGTGGCGAACGGGTCGTCGTCGCCGCCGGTGATGACGTCGTGGAAGAACAGGCACGCCGTGCCGCGGTAGAAGGCGTGGGGGTCGCGGGCCATGGTGCGGTACTTGGCCCGGAACGCCGTCGGGTCGGCCTCCATCAGCGGGGCGAAGGCGTCGCCGAGCACCGAGACGATCACCTCGGTGCGGTCGTCGGTGCTGCTGGCGGCGGCGTCGCTGGTGTCACTCATGGGCCCACCGTGCCAGATGCTCCCGCCGGGTGGGTGGCCGTACTCAGTCGGGTCGAGTACGGCGGCACGCGTCGCGGGCCTCGATCCGCAGCAGTCTTCTGGTCATGACGAACCAGACGCCCACCAAGAACACCAACGCCTTCTTCGCCATGGCCGGCATCTCCTTCGCCGTGTCCCTCCTGGCCCTGATGTTCGCGATCCTCTACCTCGACGCCGACCCGTGGGCCAAGGCCTTCCTCGCGATGGGGACGCTGTTCCTCACCACCTCGGCCTTCACCCTCGCCAAGTGCGTGCGTGACAACCAGGAGAGCCAGTCGGTCGTCCACCGCCTCGACCAGGCCCGCGTCGACCGCCTGCTCGCCGAGCACGACCCGTTCCGCGCCGTCTCCTGACGTCGTCCCGCCCCGCCCGCCGCCGGTGGGTCCGCGTCCCCGCGGACCCACCGGCGCTGTGCTTTGATCGACGGATCCCTCCACCCGCACCACCACGAACAGAGGAGCCGCCCCGTGCCCAACCCCGCGTTCGCCAAGCTCAAGCAGGCCGCCACCATCGTCCTCCACGCCGGCGACAAGGCCGTCCGCACCGCCACCCCGGTCGTGAGGCGGGCCGCCGACGACGTCCGCGACCGCCTGCACCGGCCCGGCGCGCCCGCGCCCGCCGCACCGGCACCGGGCAAGAGCGCCGCGACCGAGGAGGAGGCGCCGGCCGCCGGGACCGGGACCGAGCCACGGCCGAAGGCGGGGTCGACGAGCGAGCCGAGGAGCGAGCCGGGCATCTCCGTGCCGTCCCCGGCGGCGATCGCCAAGAACGTCCCCCACCAGCGCCCGGTCGCCAAGCCGGCGCCGACCCCCGAGAAGAAGGCGTCCGACGTCCCCGGCGGCAAGCTGCCGCCCCGCCGCTGACCCACCCCCCACCCCCGCTGACCCGTCGCTGATCACTGACGGGTCAACCAGGTTGGGGCGCTGACCCGTCGCTGATCACTGACGGGTCACCTGCAAAACCCCGCTGACCCGTCGCTGATCAGCGACGGGTCAGCGCGGTTGGAGGCGCTCACCCGGTAGGACGGGCGCGCGGCGGGCCAGTTCGTGTCACCGTGGAGGCATGCCCCTCCTCAGCACCGTCGGTTCCCTCGTCCGTCTCCCGTTCCGCATCGTCGGAGGGGCGGTCGGGCTCGCGAAGGCCGCGGTCGGCCACCGGGCTGACGACTCCGACCGGACCCCGCCGTTCCCGGGCAAGGCGCAGCCCGCTCCCGACCCGCGGCCCGCGAGGGCCGGCACGCCGGTGGCCAAGACGCCCGCGAAGGGTCCCGTCGCCACCGCCACCGCCACCGCCCCGACGAGCACGGGCGTCGCCGTCCCTCCGGAGGAGCGGGCGACGGGCAAGCCCGCGCCCACGAAGGCGACCGCCACCAGGACGGCGACGAAGAAGGCGACGACGCGGAAGGCCGCAGCGAGCGCACCGGCGGCCACCCCGGAGGACCTGCCGGAGCCGGTGACCGACATCGACGCGACCGCCAGCGCCGACGACGTCGACATCACCCCGTCCGACGTCGCCGACGTGATGGGCAGCCAGCTCGACGACCGGCCGCCCAGCCCGTCCTGACCTACTTCAGCTCGGCGCTGGACAGCCCGAGGATCCGGCGCGCCACGATGAGCTGCTGGATCTGCTGGGTGCCCTCGAAGATGTCGAGGATCTTCGAGTCGCGCGCCCACTTCTCCAGCAGCTCGGTCTCGCTGTAGCCGATCGACCCGGCGAGCTCGACGCACCCGAGCGTGACGTCGGAGCCCACCCGGCCGGCCTTGGCCTTGGCCTTGGACGCCTCCAGCGAGTTCGGACGGCGGTTGTCGGCCATCCAGGCGGCCTGCATCATCAGCAGCCGGGCGCCCTCCCAGTCCGACTCCATCTGCAGCAGCCTGGCCGCCGCCGCCGACTGCAGGATCGCCGGCCGGTCGTGGTCGACCACGACGCCGGCGTCCGCGAGGAGCTCGCGGGTCAGGTCGAGTGACGCGCGGGCACACCCCACGGCCATCGCCGCGACCAGCGGCCGGGTGTTGTCGAACGTCGCCATCGCCCCGGCGAAGCCGCCACCGCTGGTGTCGACGTCGGGCGACCCGAGCAGGTTCTCGCGCGGGACGCGGCAGTCCTCGAGGATGATCGTCGCGGTGTCGGAGGCCCGGATGCCCAGCTTCCGCTCGAGACGGTCCACCCGCATGCCGGGCGTCCCCTTCGGCACGACGAACGACTTGATCGCGGCCCGTCCGAGGTCGCGGTCGAGGGTGGCCCAGACGACGACGTGGTCGGCGCGCTCGCCCGAGGTGACGTAGACCTTCTCGCCGTTGAGGACGTAGGCGTCGCCGTCGAGGGTCGCGGTGGTGCGGATGTTGGCCGAGTCGGACCCGACGCCGGGCTCGGTGATCGCCATCGCCGCCCAGACGCCGGCGAACCGCTCGAGCTGCTCGTCGTCGGCGACCGAGGCGATCGCGGAGTTGCCCAGGCCCTGGCGCGGCATCGACAGCAGCAGCCCGACGTCGCCCCAGCACATCTCGGCGATCGACATCACCGAGGCCAGGTTGGCGCCGTTCCTGGTCGCGCCGGCGGTGCCGTCGTCGTCCTCGCGCCGGACGCCGGCGGCACCGGCGCCCTCGCCCGCGCCGGACTCGGAGAGCCCGTCGATCATCGCGGCGAGCAGGTCGAGCTCGCGGGGGTACTCGTGCTCGGCGCGGTCGTACTTGCGCGAGATCGGCCGCAGCATGTTCATCGCGACCTGGTGGGCCTGGCCCACCAGCGGACGGAACTTCCTGGGGTCGTCGAGGTTGATGGCCACTACACGATCACCGTTCCTTCCAGGACGGCGACCGCGCGCAGGTCGCGGTACCACCGTTCGACGGGGTGTTCCTTGACGAAGCCGTGGCCCCCGAGCAGCTGGACGCCGTCGAGGCCGATCCGCATCCCCCGGTCGGCGCAGGCTTGGCGGGCCAGCGACACCTCGCGGGAGAAGTCCTCGCCCGCGGCGGCCCGGGCCGCCGCCTTGTGGGTCAGCAGCCGCATCGCCTGGAGCTCGATGGCGATGTCGGCCACCATGAACGCCACCGACTGGCGGTGGGCGACCGGCTCGCCGAAGGCGTGCCGCTGCTTGACGTAGGGCGTCACGTGGTCGAGCACGGCCTGCGCGGTGCCGACGGCGAGGGCGCACCAGGCCAGGCGCGCGAGCCGCACGCACTCGGTGTAGGTCGACCCGTCGGCCTCCCCCAGCACCGCGTCGGCGCCGACCCGGACGCCGTCGAGGCTCAGCCGCGCCAGCGACGCGGCGCGGACGCCCATCGCCGGGTCGGCCTCGATCGCGAGGCCGGGGGTCGACGACTCGACCAGGAACAGTGTCGGGCGGCCCTCGAGACGGGCGCCGACCACGAACAGCTCGGCCGCAGCGCCCCGGGGCACCGCCGTCTTGATGCCGTCGAGCCGGTACCCGTCGCCGTCGCGGACGGCCGTCGTCGCCGGTGCGAGGACGTCGAAGAGCACCGCCGGCTCGGTGAGCGCGAGCGCGGCGCACGCCACGTCGTCGCCGGTGAACGCCGGCAGGTAGGTCTGCTGCTGGGCGTCGGTGCCCCACAGGCCGATCGCGGTGGCGACCGAGCCGGGGGCGAGGTTGGCGACGGCGAGCCCGAGGTCGCCGTGCGCGAGGGCCTCGGCGACGAGGGTGCCCGCCATGGCCGACCGCTCCTCTGAGATGCCGCCGAGCGACTCGGGCAGGCCGAGGATCGGCAGCCCGATCTCGCGCCCGGCGCGGAGCACCGCCTCGGGAGCGGCGCACTCCTCGTCCGCCGCGGCGGCCGCGGGGCGGAGAACCTCGGCGGCGTACTCGGAGACGACGTCGACGAGCATCTGCTCGTCCTCGCCCGGCGTCAGGTCGAAGAGGCCCGAGCGGCGGGCCGGTGCCGGGCGGGCGCCGGGCACGCGGTCGCCGGCGCGGGCGAAGGCCCGGCTGGCGGCCGTGACGGTGCGGAACCCGCTCCGGGTGACGGTGAAGACCGCCTGCTCGGCGGGCCGGCGCAGGCCCACCCGGTCGAGGAGGTCACTCTGGGCGAGCCGGTTGAGGCCGGCCACCAGGTAGCCGACCGGGTCGCGCGCCTCGGAGGTCGGGACGCCGTGGCGGCCGCCGGGTCGCAGGCTGGGGATCAGGGACATGCGAGTTACTGTAACGCCGAGTTACACACACGGCTACGGGCGACCGGGTGGCCCTGGTCACCCGGCTCCTCCCTAGGATCTGCGCCATGTCCGACGACGCACCGCTCGCTCCCCACGGCCCGCTGCCCACCGGCGGCACCGTCCGGCCGATGACCCGCTGGGGCACCCCGGTCATGCACCGCCCGCAGGCCCTGGTGACGGCCTACGACGACGAGCTGCGCACCCTGGTCGCCGACATGGTCGCCACGATGTACGCCGCCGACGGCGTCGGGCTGGCGGCCTGTCAGATCGGCGTGGACCGCGCCGTCTTCGTCTTCGACTGCCCCGACGACGACGGCGTGCGCACCGTCGGCGTGGTCTGCAACCCCGTGCTCACCCTCCCCGAGGGCAAGGACCGGCACCTCGAGGTCGCCGACGAGGGGTGCCTGTCGTTCCCCGGCGCTTTCGTCGACTGCGGCCGCCCGGACTTCGCCTCCGTCAGCGGCACGGGCGTCGACGGCGAGCCGGTCGAGTTCGCCGGCGACGGGCTGCTCGCCCGCTGCCTGCAGCACGAGACCGACCACACGCTCGGCACCGTCTTCGGCGACCGGATCCCGACCCGCGCGCGCAAGAAGCTGCAGAAGCAGCACGACGCGGCCGCCGAGGACTACCCGCCCGGGTGGCCGGTCGACGCGGGCTGACGGCGTCCGCTACCGCCGGGCGGTCACGTAGCAGGCGACCGCGCAGGCGGCGCCGACGTTGAGCGAGTCGACCCCCGCGGCCATCGCGATGGTGGCGCGGCGGTCGGCGGCGCGCTCCCAGCGGGGCGAGAGCCCGTGGCCCTCGGAGCCCAGCACCAGCGCGACCCGGTCGAGGCCGGCGACGGCGTCCTCGATCGGGACGGAGTCGGGCGCGAGGGTGAGCGCGACCGTGGTGAAGCCGGCGCGCGACAGCGACGGCAGGGCGTCGTCCCACTCGGGGAAGCGGGTCCACGGGACCGAGAAGACCGCGCCCATCGCCACCTTGATCGAGCGCCGGTAGAGCGGGTCGGCGGCCCGCGGCGCGAGCAGCACGGCGTCGAAGCCGAGCGCGGCACCGGAGCGGAAGATGGCGCCGACGTTGGTGTGGTCGACGACGTCCTCGAGCACCAGGACCGAGCGCGCGCCGTCGATGACGTCGGCGACCGTGCGCAGCGGACGGCGCTCGAGGCTGGCCAGGGCGCCGCGGTGCACGTGGAAGCCGGTGACCTGCTCGGCCAGCGCCTCCGACAGCACGAAGCAGGGCGCGTCGGTGGTGGCCAGGACGTCGGCGAGGCCGTCGAGCCAGCGCGGCGCCATCAGGAAGGACCGGGGCGTGTGGCCGTGCTCGACCGCGCGCCGCACCACCTTCTCCCCCTCGGCGAGGAACAGCCCGTGCTCGACCTCGAGGGTCTTGCGGAGCTGGACGTCGCGCAGGTCGCGGTAGTCGCCCAGGCGCGGGTCCGCGGGGTCGGCGATCTCGACCAGCTCAGCCACCGGCGTACCGCTCCGGGTGCGCCACGGCGACGACCTCGCCGACGACGATGATCGCCGGCGGCTTGACCTGCTGCTCGGCCAGGTCGCGGGTGAGCTCGCCGAGGGTGGACAGGACGGTGCGCTCCCCCGGCATCGTGCCGTCGCTGACGACCGCGACCGGGGTGGACGCCGCCCGTCCGCCCGCGAGCAGCGCGGCCGCGATCTGGGGACCGTGCTCCACCGCCATCATCAGCAGCAGGGTCCCGCGCAGCCGCGCGACGGCGTCCCAGTCGGTGAGCGAGCGCTCGTGGCCCGGCGGCAGGTGCCCCGAGATGACGGTGAACTCGTGGGCGACGCCCCGGTGGGTCACCGGGATCCCGACGATCGCGGGGACGGCGACCGGGCTGGTCAGCCCCGGGACGACGGTCACCGGGACGCCGGCCGCGCGGCAGGCCAGGACCTCCTCGTAGCCGCGGCCGAAGACGAAGTTGTCACCGCCCTTGAACCGCACCACGCGGTGCCCGGCGAGCGCCCTCTCGACGATGATCCGGTTGATCTCCTCCTGCTGGGCCGAACGGCCCCGGGGCAGCTTGGCGACGTCGATCAGCTCGACGTCGCTCGGCAGCTCGCCGAGCAGCTCGCGCGGCGCGAGCCGGTCGGCCACGACGACGTCGGCCTCCATCAGCGCGCGGCGTCCGGCCAGCGAGATGAGCTGGGGGTCCCCCGGCCCTCCGCCGACCAGGGTGACGCCCGGCGTGTGGGCACCCTCGACCCCGCGGTGCCGGGCCGCGACGATCGTGCCCTCCCGCAGCCCGTCGAGCACCTGGTCGCGCACCGCCACCGAGCGGCGGGGGTCGCGGCCGCCGTGCACCGCGACCGTGACGCCGGCGGCCCGGCCCACGGCCGGGGTCCAGGCGGTGGCCCGGCTGGCGTCGTCGGACCGGACGCAGAAGATCCGGCGCTGTTCGGCCGCGACCGAGACGGCGTCGTTGACCGCGACGTGGTCGGTGGCCGCGACGACGTACCAGGCGCCGTCGAGGTCAGCGGCCTCGAAGCCGCGGCGCACCCAGGTGGCCTCACCGGCCCCCACCAGCCCCTCGATCGCGGGGGTCACGTCGGGCGACACGACCACGACGTCGGCACCGGCCCCGATCAGCTGCGGCACGCGGCGCTGGGCGACGTGGCCGCCGCCGACCACGACCACCCGCCGGCCGCCGAGCCGGAGGCCGGTGGGGTACAGCTGGTCGTCGTCCACGGGCTCCATGGCTGGCATCATCCCGTACGTTGGCCGCATGGTCCTCGAACGCCCCGTCACACCCAATCCCTACGACCTGCTGGCCCCCGTGCCGTCGTTCGCGGTGAGCAGCGCCGACGTCACCGACGGCGCCCCGCTGAAGGACGACCAGGTCGCCGATGCCGGCAACACCTCGCCCCAGCTCACCTGGGAGGCCGTCGAGGGGGCGCAGAGCTACACCGTCACCTGCTTCGACCCGGACGCGCCCACGCCGAGCGGGTTCTGGCACTGGGTGCTCGTCGACCTCCCGGCCGACGTGACCTCGCTCGACACCGGTGCCGGCGCCGAGGGGGCGAGCCTGCCCGGCGCGGCCTTCACCTGCCGCAACGACGGCGGCACGAAGGCCTTCATGGGCGCCGCGCCGCCCGAGGGCGACCAGGTGCACCGCTACTTCTTCGTCGTCCACGCCGTCACCGAGCCCACGCTGGGCGTCGACTCCGACGCCTCGCCGGCGGTCGTCTCGTTCAACCTCGCGTTCAAGACCGCGGCCCGGGCGATCCTGCACGGCACCTACCAGCACTGAGCCGTGGCGATTCCGGTGCGGCACGAGCCGGAACTCGCCCGGGGGTTTCGTCGGCGCTCGCCGGGGCTCGCTTGCTCAACCTCCGGGTGGCTTGGCAGCGGCAGGCCGGGGGTTTCGTCGGCGCTCGCCGGGGCTCGCTTGCTCAACCTCCGGGTGGCTTGGCCTCGGCAGGCCGGGGGTTCCGTCGGTCATCCGCCGGCGCGGCGCATGAGCTCCTCGAACGGCGTGGGGTCCTCGAGCTCCTCCTCGACCGAGCGCGGGCGGTTGACCGCGGGCCGGCGTCCCAGGAGGGCGGCGAGCTCGCGCGCGGCCCGGGTGATCCGGCCGGAGAGGTCGGCGTCGCTGCCGAAGTCGTCGGTCGCGGCGAAGACCGCGGTCGGGACGACGAGGGCCCGCAGGTAGGAGAACAGCGGCCGCATCGCGTGGTCGACGACCAGCGAGTGGCGCGCCGAGCCGGCCGTGGCGCCGAGCAGGACCGGCGTGCCGATGAGCGCGTCGCGCGGCAGCAGGTCGAAGAACATCTTGAACAGCCCGCTGTAGGACGCCGCGAACACCGGGCTCACCACGACCAGGGCGTCGGCCGCCGCGACGGCGTCGTGCGCGGCCTGCAGCTCGGGCCCGGCGAAGCCGGTGAGCAGGTGGTCGGCGAGGGGTCGCGCCAGCGGCCGCAGCTCGACGACCTCCAGCTCGACCGGACCCAGCTCGCGCACGACGGCCTCGGTGAGGCGGTCGGCGAGCAGCCGGGTCGACGAGGGGACGCCGAGCCCGGCGCTGACGACGACGACACGGGTCATGCCGAAACCTTCTCAGCCGTCGCCAGGGAAGCGCCAGCCGCCGTCGCCGCGACCCGCGCGGCGTGGGTGGGCGCGTCCGGCACGTGTGCCGGCCGCCCCTCGGCGAACCCGGCCCGCAGGTCGGGCAGCACCTCGCCGAGCAGGTCGAGCTGCTCGAGCACGGTCTTGAGCGGCAGCCCCGCGTGGTCGACGAGGAACAGCTGGCGCTGGTAGTCGCCGACGTAGTCGCGGAAGCCGAGCGTGCGCTCGACCAGCTCCTGCGGCGAGCCGACGGTCAGCGGCGTCTGCTGGGTGAAGTCCTCCAGCGAGGGTCCGTGACCGTAGACCGGCGCGTTGTCGAAGTACGGACGGAACTCACGGACGGCGTCCTGGCTGTTGCGCCGGATGAAGAACTGCCCGCCGAGGCCGACGACCGCCTGGTCGGCCGTGCCGTGGCCGTAGTGCTCGAAGCGCCTGCGGTAGAAGGCGACCATCTGCTGCGTGTGGCTCGCGGGCCAGAAGATGTGGTTGTGGAAGAACCCGTCGCCGTAGTACGCGGCCTGCTCGGCGATCTCCGGGGTCCGGATCGACCCGTGCCAGACGAACGGCGCCACGCCGTCGAGCGGGCGCGGGGTGGCGGTGAAGCCCTGGAGCGGGGTGCGGAACCGGCCCTCCCAGTCCACGACGTCCTCGGTCCAGAGCCGGCGCAGCAGGGCGTAGTTCTCGAGCGCCAGGTTCACGCCCTCGCGGATGTCCTTGCCGAACCAGGGGTAGACCGGGCCGGTGTTGCCCCGGCCGAGCATGAGGTCCATCCGGCCGTCGGTCAGGTGCTGCAGGGTGCCGTAGTCCTCGGCGATCCGCACCGGGTCGGTGGTCGTGATCAGCGTCGTGGACGTCGACAGGATGATCCGCTCGGTCTGGGCGGCGATCCACGCCATGGTCGTCGTCGGGGACGAGGCGACGAAGGGCGGGTTGTGGTGCTGGCCGACCGCGACGACGTCGAGCCCGACCTCCTCGGCCTTCCTGGCGATGGTGACCTGCGCCTTGATGCGCTCGTGCTCGGTCGGCGTCCGCCCCGTGGTGGGGTCGGTGGTGACGTCACCGACGCTGAAGATGCCGAACTGCATGACCGCTCCTGGTGTCCGAGGTAGTTGAAAGGTTGATCACTCGTGGAACGACCGTCCGGCCCGGCGTATTCCGCGGCCCGCGCCTCGCCGGGGCGGGCCGGGGGCGGGGCGGAGCGGGACGGGGCGGGACGGTGCGGCCGGGCCGGTCAGCCTGCGGCGCGGCTGAGGAGGAGCACGGCCCGGTCGTCGTCCCCGCGGGGCACCTGCAGCACGATGCGCCGGGCCGCGCCGGCCGCGCCGCGGCTGAACACGCGGGCCGCGGTCTCCTGGAGCCAGTGGATGCCGTCGTCGATGTCGCCGCCGCGCTCCTCCACGACGCCGTCGGTGTAGAAGAGCAGCGCGTGGCCCGGCTCGAGCACCCCGTGGGCGGCCTCCAGCCCCGGGTCGTCGAGGATGCCGAGCGCCGTCCCGCGGGCGCTGTCGACGCTCCAGGCCCCCACGCCGTCCGCCCCGGGGTGCCAGCGCAGCGCCGGCGGGTGCCCGGCGCTGAGCACGGTGTACCGCCCCGACGTCAGCTCGACGCTCACGTGGACGGCGGTCGCGAACGTCTCGGCCGAGTGCTGGCGCAGCAGGAACGCGTTCGCGGCCTCGAAGAGCCGCGGTCCGCGGAGCGCGCCGACCATCCCGCCGATGGCGCCGGCCAGCAGCAACGCCGACGGGGCCGCCTTGACGCCCTTGCCGACGACGTCGACGAGCACCAGGTCGAGCAGCTGCTGCTCCTCGTCGAGGTCGGCCACCATGAAGTCACCGGCGTACCCGACGCCGTGGGCCGCGACCATCGCGGTCTCGCACAGCCACCCCTCCGGCAGGTCCGGGACGCGGCCCTGCGCGTTCAGCCGGTCGCGGAGGTCGGCGAGGAGCGCCTCGCTGAGCGGCGTCGGCAGGCCGCTGCGCTGGCGGCTCGACACGTACAGGGCCAGCGCGACGAAGACGACCAGGATCACCAGGCCGGCCCCGCGGCTGCCGGCGTCCTCGGCGACCGTCAGGCGGGCGGTGACGGCGGCGGCGGAGGTGGCGGCCGCGAGCACGACGAGGGGGCCGAACCGCAGCAGGAGCGTCCCGGCGAGCAGCCACAGGAAGAAGCCCGACAGCGGGAACCAGTCGTAGGCCAGCATCGAGACCACGAACGAGACCAGGACGCCGACCAGCAGCGCGGCCAGGGCGACCAGCTGGCTCTGCTGGGTACCCGACCGCCACTGGTCGATCGCGTCGCGCAGCCAGGTCACCCGGGCACGGTAGTGGGCCCGCGCCGTCGGTGCCGGCGGACGCACCGATCCGTCACGGGTTCGTGACTCACCCCTCCGCTCGGTTGACGCGCCGCCGGGGAGCGACCACGGTCGACAGATGACCCAGACGGAACCGACAGCGACCACGGGATCAACCACCGGATCGGGCGCCCCCGCCCCGAGCGACCGCAACAGCCTCACCCTCGGGCCCGACGGGCCGATCCTCCTGCACGACCACCACTTCATCGAGCAGATGGCCCACTTCAACCGCGAGCGGGTGCCGGAGCGCAACGTGCACGCCAAGGGTTCGGGCGCGTTCGGGACGCTGACGATCACCGGCGACGTCGAGCAGTACACGAAGGCCGCGGTGTTCAGGAGGGGCACGACGACCGACATGCTGGCCCGGTTCTCGACCGTCGCCGGCGAGATGGGCTCCCCCGACACCTGGCGCGACCCGCGCGGGTTCTCGCTGAAGTTCTACACCTCCGAGGGCAACTGGGACCTCGTCGGCAACAACACCCCGGTCTTCTTCGTCCGTGACACGATGAAGTTCCCGCACTTCATCCGCTCGCAGAAGCGACGCGGCGGCTCCGGGCTGCGCGACAACGACATGCAGTGGGACTTCTGGACCCTCAACCCGGAGTCGGCGCACCAGGTCACCTGGCTGATGGGCGACCGCGGCATCCCGCGGTCGTGGCGCCACATGCAGGGCTACGGCAGCCACACCTATTTGTGGTTCAACGAGGCCGGCGAGAAGTTCTGGGTGAAGTTCCACTTCCACAGCGACCAGGGCGTCGAGTGCCTCACGCAGGAGGAGGCCAACCGGATCGCCGGCGAGGACTCCGACCACCACCGCCGCGACCTCTACGACTCCATCGAGGCCGGCGACCACCCGAGCTGGACCCTCAAGGTCCAGGTGATGCCCTACGACGAGGCGCGGACCTACCGGTTCAACCCGTTCGACCTCACCAAGGTGTGGCCGCACGCGGACTACCCGCTGATCGAGGTCGGCACGATGACGCTCGACCGCAACCCCGAGAACCACTTCGCCCAGATCGAGCAGGCGGCGTTCGAGCCGTCGGCTATCGTGCCCGGGATCGGCTTCTCGCCCGACAAGATGCTGCTCGGCCGGGTGTTCGCCTACGCCGACACCCACCGCTACCGCATCGGCCCGAACTACCAGCAGCTGCCGGTCAACCGGCACCGCGTCGAGGGCGCCTACACCTACCAGTTCGACGGGCCGATGGCCTACGACCACACCGGCGACCGCTCCAAGTACGCCCCGAACACCTACGGCGACCCGTACTCCGACCTGACCGGGCCCGCCGAGGACGGCTGGGAGGCCGACGGCGCCTTCGTCCGGGAGGCCTACACCCTGCGCGAGCAGGACGACGACTTCGGCCAGGCGCGCACGATGGTCAACGACGTCTGGGACGACGACGCCCGCGAGCGGTTCGTCGGCAACGTCGCCGGCCACCTGCTCGGCGGCGTCAGCGAGCCGGTGCTGGAGCGCGCCTTCGAGTACTGGAGGAACGTCGACCCGGAGATCGGCAAGCGCATCGAGGTGGCGGTCCGCGCCGACGCCGGCAACGACGTCGCCCCCGGCCCCACCGACGTCGAGAACCCCGTCTGACCGCCGAGTCGGCGTTCGCACTCGACGCGAACGCCGACTCGGCGGGATCCGGCTTGATCTTCACGCCGACTCGGCGTGATCCGACTCGACCTCCGCGCCGACTCGGCGTCAGAGGGGGGCGCGGAGGGTGACGTGGGCGGGGTGGCGGACGCCGGCGACGTCGACCTCGAAGCCGCCGCGCGCGAGGTCGGCGGAGGTGACGGGCGCCGCGACCGGTCCGCCGAGGCGCAGCGAGGCCAGGCCGACCGCCGCGCCCACGGTGGCGCCCCAGGCGGCGCTGGTGACCTGCCCGCACGGGACGCCGTCGCGCAGCAGCAGCTCACCGCCCCAGACCATCGGCTCGGGGTCGTCGAGGACGACGGAGACGACCCGGCGCTCGGGCCGCGCGGCCTCGAGCGCGGCGCGGCCGACGAACTCCTTGTCACCCTTGAGCGCGGTGGCGAAGACGAGGCCGGCCTCGCGCGGCGTCACGGTCGGGCCGAGCTCGCGGCCGAAGGCGCGGTAGCCCTTCTCCAGGCGCAGCGCCTCGATGGCCAGGTAGCCGGCGTCGGTGGCGCCGCCGTCCCGCAGCACCTGGAGGACGACGGGCGCGGCGTCCGCCGGCACCAGCAGCTCCCAGCCGACCTCGCCGACGTAGGTCATCCGGGTGGCGCGCAGCGCGACGCCGGCGAGGGTCAGCTCGCGGCTGGTGGCGTGCGGGAAGGTCTCCTCGTCGAGGCCCAGGAGCGCGGGCGAGCGCGGGCCCATGACGCCGAGGACGGCACAGTCCTCGGTGACGTCGCGGGCCGCGACGCCGTGGCGGGCCAGCCAGTCGAGGTCGCGGACCGTCGTGGCCGAGCTGGAGACCAGCAGGAACGCCTCGTCGGCGGTGCGGGTGACGGTGAGGTCGGCCTCGTAGCCGCCGCGCTCGTTGAGGAACGGCGTGTAGACGCACGCCCCGACCGCGACGTCGACGTCGGCGGCGCAGACGCGCTGCAGCCCGGCGAGCGCGTCGGGCCCCTCGACGACGTACTTGGAGAACGACGTCTGGTCGAAGACGGCGACGTCGGTGCGGCACGCCACCTGCTCGGCGACGCACGCGTCGAGCCAGGCCGGGCGGCCCCAGGTGTGGTCGAGGTCGGCCGGCCCGAAGACCAGCGGCCGCTCCCAGCCCATCCGGGTGCCGAAGACGGCCCCGGCGGCGACGTTCTGCTCGTGCAGGGACGACGTCCGCTGCGGTCGGCCCGAGGTCATCTCCCGCAGCGGCCACGGGACGGCGTAGTGCAGGCCGAGCACCTCCGCGACGCGGGAGCGCAGCCAGTCCTCGTCGCCGTGGAACGGCGCGAAGCGACGGATGTCGACGGCGACCAGGTCGTCCTGCGGCTCCCCCGCCACGATCCACTCCGCGAGCGCGCGCCCGGCCCCGCCGGCCGAGGCGATGCCGACGGAGTTGAAGCCGGCGCCGACGAAGTACCCGGCCAGCCCGGGGGCCTCGCCCATGACGAACTGGTTGTCGGGGGTGAAGGACTCCGGCCCGTTGTAGAACTTGCGGATGCCGGTCTCGGCCAGCGCCGGGATCCGGTGCACGGCCTGGTCCATCAGCACCGAGAAGTGCTCCCAGTCCTCCTCGAGGAGCTGGAACTCGAACGGGTGCGGGAGGTCCGACGGCGAGCGCCAGGGCTTGGCGTCCGGCTCGAACCCGCCGACGACCAGGCCGCCGGTCTCCTCCTTGAAGTAGGTCCACCCGTCGGGGTCGCGCATGATCGGCAGGTCGGGGTGGCAGCCGGCGACCGGCTCGGTGACGACGTAGAAGTGCTCGGCGGAGTGCAGCGGCACGGTGACGCCGAGCGGGTCGGCCAACGCCTTGGCCCACTGGCCGCCGCAGTTGACGACGACCTCGGCCTCCACGACGCCGTGGTCGGTCTCCACCCCCGTCACCCGGCGTCCGGCGCCGGTGCCGCCCCCCGCTCCGGGGGCCCCTCCGGCGACGGTGAAGCCGGTGACCCGCACCCCCTCGACGACGCGGGCGCCGCGCTGCCGGGCGCCCCGGGCCAGGGACTGGGTCAGGTCGGTCGGGTTGACCTTGCCGTCGCCGGGCAGCCAGATCGCCCCGAGGACGTCGTCGACCTGCATCGCCGGCCACAGCTCCTGCGCCCGCGCGGGGCCGACCAGCTCGCACGGCATGTCGTAGGCCGTGGCGCTGGCCGCCGTGCGGCGCAGCTGCACCATCCGCTCCTCGGTGCGCGCGACGATGACGCCGCCGACGTTGCGGTAGCCCGTGGCGAGGCCGGTCTCGGCCTCGAGGGACTCGTAGAGCTCGGCGGAGTACTGCACCAGCCGGGTCCCGGACTCCGACGCCCGCAGCGGTCCGACCAGCCCGGCCGCGTGCCAGGTGGTGCCGCCGGAGAGGTGGCCCTGCTCGAGGAGCAGCACGTCGGTCCAGCCCAGGCGGGTCAGGTGGTAGGCGACCGAGCAGCCGATGACGCCGCCGCCCACGATCACCACCTGCGCACGCTGCGGAAGATCAGGCACCGGTCACCTCGGTCAGGAGTCGTGGGAGGTCGGAGCCGCGGAACGCCGCCTCGGCCTTGTCGAGTCGTTCCTGACCCCAGGCCCGGAAGTCGAACCCGAGCGGGCTGGTCGCGGCTTGGATGAAGCCCCACAGCGACCAGCCGTACTCGCTGCAGAGCATCTGGAGCCGGACCCGCGCCAGGTCCGCGCGCGTCGGACCACCGACCGGTCGCAGGTAGGCCTCGACCCAGGCGTCGGTCTGGTCGCTGGTGAGGTCGCACTCGGTGGCGGTGTTGCCCAGCTCGAAGAACGCGTCGTTGTCGCCGGAGTACTCGTAGTCGATCAGCCACACCCGGGCACCGGAGTCGTCGGAGCCGTCGATGAAGTTGGCGGCGAGCAGGTCGTTGTTGCACGGCACGAGCGGGCCGGCGCCGACGGCGAGGGCGCGGCGGACGTCGCCCCAGGCGTCCTCGTGGTCGTCGTAGGTCGGCGGGAGGGCGAAGCCGCGCTCGCGCACGGTGGCCCGGTAGGTCGCCTGGCGCGCGAACATGTCGAACCGGCCGACGAACGGCGCCCCCGCGTGCAGCCGGCGGACGGCGTCCGCGGCGCGGGCCAGCACCCCCGGGTCGGCGAGGTCGGCGGACGCGAGCGTCCGGCCGCCGAGGTGGCCGATCACCAGCATGCCGAGGTCGGGTCGGTACTCGACGACCTCGGCACCGACCCCGGCCGCGCCGGCCGCTGCGGTGTTGGCGTGCTCGGCGTCGCGGTCGATGCCCAGCAGACCCGCGTCGCTCTGGGTGCAGCGCACGACGAGGTCGAGCGGGTCACCGGCGTCGGGGCCGTCGGTCGTGGTGACCCGGACGTTGTGGTTGGTCAGCCCGCCGGGCAGGTCGACGGCGCGCCAGGACCGCCCCGCCAGGCAGGCGAGGCGGTCCAGGTGCGCGACGTCGGCGGTCACTCAGCTGTCGAAGGCTTCCACGACGGCCTGGTCGATCGTCTTGACCGGGCCGGTGAACCACCGGCGCGCGGACACCAGCCACCAGATCGTCAGCAGGAGGAGCACCCCGACCAGCATCAACGGGGCGTAGTTGACGCTCGCCCAGGTGAACTCGTCGCGCCACGGCGCGCCGAACGGGGACGTCGGGAGCATCAGCATGAAGCCGACCACCACGATCTCGATCACGGCGACCAGGTTCATCCACTTGTACTTCTTGCCGTTGTTCCAGCTGCCGACCTCGAAGCTGTCGCCGGCGCGCCAGCGCAGGAAGATCGGGATGGCGAAGGAGAAGTAGAGGCCGATCACCGACACCGAGGTGACGGCGTAGAAGGCGGTCGGGATGCCGTTGACCGACTTCAGCGCCGGCAGCGTGATCAGGCCGCCGACCACGGCGGCGCAGATGACGGCGTTGGCCGGCGTCCGGCTGGCGTTGACCTTCGACCACAGGCGCGAGCCCGGGACGGCGCGGTCGCGGCTGAACGCGAACATCATCCGCGAGGTGGACGTCAGGCAGGCCGTCGCGCAGAACAGCTGGGCGCAGGCGGAGACGAACAGCAGGGTGCCGGCCCAGTTCGCCCCGAGGGAGGCGTCGAAGACGTAGGCCACGCCGCCCGCCGGGATGCCCGCGTAGTCCGGCTCGCCGTCGACCTGCGGGATCGCGAAGGTGACCGCGAGGAGCAGGACGTAGCCGCCGATCGCCGAGTAGAAGATCGAGCGCCAGATGGCCTTGGCCGCGGTCTTCGCGGCGCCCTGGGTCTCCTCCGAGAGATGGACCGAGGCGTCGAAGCCGGTGATCGTGTACTGGGTCAGGATGAAGCCGAACGGGATGATCACGAACCAGAAGACCGAGGTGCTGGTCGACCCGTCGGACCAGCCGGAGCCGTTGTAGGTGTCGGTGAAGACCTGGGAGACGGTGAGGTGCTGGTCCGGGACGAAGAGCAGGACGCCGATGAGGAACGCGGCGCCGGCGACGTGCCACCACACCGAGATGTTGTTGATCAGCGCCAGCAGGTGGCTGGAGAAGATGTTGACCACGGTGATCAGGGCCAGGATGACCATGAAGATCAGGAAGACCCGGTTGAGCGAGAAGGCGTCGAAGAGGCCCCACTCGAGGAACGTCAGCTCGAAGAACGTGGCGCAGCCGTAGGCGACCGACGCGGTCACCGCGATCAGGCCGATCAGGTTCAGCCAGCCGGTGAAGAAGCCGGCGCCGGGGCCGCCCATCTTGGAGGCCCAGTAGTAGATCCCGCCCGAGGTGGGCATCGCCGAGACGAGCTCCGACATCGTGAACCCGATGATCAGGATCATGATCGAGATGATCGGCCAGGACCACGAGATCGAGACCGGCCCACCGTTCGCGATGCCGGCACCGTAGGTCGTCAGGCAGCCGGCCAGGATCGAGATGATCGAGAAGGAGATGGCGAAGTTGGAGAATCCGGACCAGGTCCGGCTGAGCTCCTGCTTGTACCCGAGTCTCGCGAGGTGCGCTTCGTCGTCGTTGTGAATCGTGTCGGTCATGGAGAACCTTCCAGGGACGATCGTGCGTTCGTGAACCGGAACCTAGACCCGGGTCTCGGAGGCTGTAAACAGTCGCGCGTAAAATTGGTATGAACTCAGACCATTGCGCTCTGCTGGCCAGGTGCTTGAATACCGCTCATGGACGCCGCCGCCGGTATCGGACCCCTCGGGCGAGGACTGCCCGACGCGGTCCTGCGACCGGTGCGGGGGCACCACGCGTTCGAGGCGTGCGTGGAGCAGCTCGCCACCGCGATCCGGCTCGGGGTCTACCCGCTCGGCTCGACGCTGCCGCCCGAGCGCGAGCTCGCCGAGCGGCTCGGAGTGTCGCGGGCGACGCTGCGCGAGGCGATGGCCGCGCTGCGCCAGGCCGGCCTGGTCGAGACGACCCGTGGCCGCGGCGGCGGCACCGTCGTCACGCTGAAGCCGCGGACGCCGTCGGCGCGCAAGGCGCTGCGCACGAGCGCCGCGACCCGCGCCGACTGGCTCGACTCGCTCGCCTACCGCCGCGTCGTCGAGCCCGGGGCGGCCGCGCTGGCCGCCGAGCAGGACCTGTCGGCGGCGCAGGTCGCCCAGCTCGAGGCGGCGCACGAGGCGGTGGCGTCGTCCGGGCGACCGGCCCCGCACCGGCAGGCCGACTCGCGCTTTCACCTGACCGTGGCGGCGCTGTCCGGGTCGCCGCGGATGGTCGAGGCCGTCACCTCGGTCCAGTCGACCCTGCACGAGATGCTGCTGGCGATCCCGGTCCTCGACGCCAACATCGCCCACTCCGACCGCCAGCACGCCGCCGTCGTCCGCGCGATCCTCGCCGGCCGTCCCGACCATGCCCGCCGGGCCATGGAGCACCACTGCGACGACACGGCCGCGCTGCTGCGCGGCCTGGTCGGATAGGAGCACCGATGAGTCTGCGCAACGAGCGACACCTCTCGATGGGCGACCTCGTCGGCCGCATCGAGGCCGGCGAGATCGACACCGTGGTCGTCGCCTTCACCGACATGCAGGGCCGGCTGCAGGGCAAGCGCCTGCACGGGCGCTACTTCGTCGAGCACGTCGTCGGGCACGGCACCGAGGGCTGCAACTACCTGCTCGCCGTCGACGTCGACATGAACACCGTCGAGGGCTACGCGATCTCCTCCTGGGAGCGCGGGTACGGCGACATGGAGTTCGTGCTCGACGAGCGCACCATCCGGGTGCTCACCCACCTGCCGGCGACCGCGATGGTGCAGTGCGACCTGGTCTGGCCCGACCACTCCCCCGTGGTGCAGTCGCCGCGCTCGATCCTCGCCGCCCAGCTCGACCGCTGCGCCGAGCGTGACTGGACCGCCCTGGCCGGCACCGAGCTGGAGTTCATCGCCTTCGAGGACACCTACGAGGCGGCGGCCCGGGCCAACTGGCACGAGCTGACGCCGGTCAACCAGTACAACGTCGACTACTCGATCCTCGGCACCAGCCGCGTGGAGCCGCTGCTCCGCGCCATCCGCAACCACATGTACGACGCCGGCCTCGACGTCGAGGGCGCCAAGGGTGAGTGCAACTTCGGCCAGCACGAGATCGGCTTCCTGTACGCCGACGCCCTGACGACCGCCGACAACCACGTCGTCTACAAGAACGCCGCCAAGGAGATCGCCGCCCAGCAGGGCCGGTCGCTGACCTTCATGGCCAAGTACGACCAGCGCGAGGGCAGCTCGTGCCACATCCACCTCTCGCTGCGCGGCACCGACGGATCGCTGGTGTTCTGGGACGAGGAGGGCGGCGCCCGCACGCCGCTCTACGACCACTTCGTCGCCGGCGTCCTGGCCACCGTGCGCGACTTCACGCTGCTCTACGCCCCCAACATCAACTCCTACAAGCGCTTCGCCGACGGCTCCTTCGCCCCGACCGCGATCGCCTGGGGCCTCGACAACCGCACCTGCGCCGTCCGGCTGGTCGGGCGCGGCGCGGGCGCGCGGATGGAGAACCGGGTGCCCGGCGCCGACGTCAACCCCTACCTCGCCACCGCGGCCATGCTGGCCGGCGGCCTGCACGGCATCGAGCAGGAGCTGGCGCTCGGCGACGAGCTCGTCGGCAACGCCTACACCTCCGACGCGCCGCGGGTGCCCAGCACGATGGCCGAGGCCCGCGAGGCGTTCGCGACGTCGGACGTCGCGCGGGCCGCGTTCGGCGACGCCGTCGTCGAGCACTACGTGAACATGGCCGACGTCGAGCTGGCGGCCTACCAGGCGACGGTGACCGACTGGGAGCGGCGCCGCGGATTCGAGAGGCTCTGATGACGTCCACCTTCACCCTGGTCGACCCGTCGACCGGCGCACCGTTCGACGAGGTCGAGCTGGCCGACGAGGCCGGCACCGACGCCGCGATCGAGCGCGCGCACGAGGCCTTCGCGCCGTGGCGGGACCTGGCCCCCGGCGAGCGGGCGAGGCTGCTGCGGCGCTTCGCCGCCGTGGTCGACGAGCACGTCGAGGAGCTCGCCGCGATCGAGGTCCGCAACGCCGGGCACACGTGGGGCAACGCCCGGTGGGAGGCCGGCAACGTCCGCGACTGCCTGAACTACTACGCCGGCGCCCCGGAGCGGCTGCACGGGCGGCAGATCCCGGTGGCCGGCGGCACCGACCTCACCTTCCGCGAGCCGTACGGCGTGGTCGGGATCATCGTGCCCTGGAACTTCCCGATGCCGATCGCCGCCTGGGGCTTCGCGCCGGCCCTGGCCGCCGGCAACACCGTCGTCCTGAAGCCGGCCGAGGTGACGCCGCTGACCGCGCTGCGCCTCGCCGAGCTCGCCCTCGAGGCCGGGCTGCCCGAGGGCGTCCTGACCGTCGTCCCGGGCGCCGGCCCCGTCGTCGGACAGCGCCTGGTCACCCACCCGCTGGTGCGCAAGGTCTGCTTCACCGGCTCGACCGCGGTCGGCAAGCAGGTGATGGCCGGCTGCGCCGAGCAGGTCAAGAACGTCACCCTCGAGCTCGGCGGCAAGAGCAGCAACATCATCTTCGCCGACGCCGACCTCGCCGCCGCGGCCGCCGCTGCTCCCGGGGCGGTCTTCGACAACGCCGGGCAGGACTGCTGCGCCCGCTCGCGCCTGCTGGTCGAGCGGTCGGCCTACGACGAGTTCGTGGGCCTGCTGGAGCCCGCCGTCCGCGCGGTCAAGGTGCTCGACCCCTCCGACGAGGCCTCCGAGATGGGCCCGCTGATCACCGGGCGCCAGCGCGACCGCGTCGCCGGCTTCCTCGACGAGGTCGAGGTCGCCTTCGCCGGCACCACGCCGGGTGGCGACGGGTTCTGGGTGCCGCCCACCGTCGTCGCGGTCGAGGATCCGGCGGCACGGATCTGGCGCGAGGAGGTCTTCGGGCCGGTCGTCGCCGTGATGCCCTTCGACGACGAGGAGCACGCGGTCGCCCTCGCCAACGACACCGACTACGGCCTGTCCGGGTCGATCTACACCCGCGACCTCGGCCGCGGCCTGCGCGTGGCGCGCGCCGTCGAGGCCGGCAACCTCAGCGTCAACTCCCACTCCTCGGTGCGCTACTGGACGCCGTTCGGCGGCTACAAGCAGTCCGGCATCGGCCGCGAGCTCGGCCCGGACGCCGCGCACGCGTTCACCGAGGAGAAGAACGTCTTCATCGCCCACTGACCCGTCATCCGGGCCACCCGCACACCGAGCCCGGAGATCAAGCCCGGAGATCAAGCCCGGAGATCGAGCAGCGAGGGTCAGCGAGCCTCGACGAGATCCCGGAACCAGAGAGGAACACCCCCATGGCAGGACGCATCCAGGACCGGGTCGCGGTCGTCACCGGCGGCTGCTCGGGCATCGGCCTGGCGACGGTGCAGCGCTTCGTCGAGGAGGGCGCGAAGGTCGTCGTCGGTGACATCGACGACCAGCGCGGCCACGAGCTCGTCGGCCAGCTCGGCGGCACCGACGTCGCCACGTACGTGCACGTCGACGTCACCGACAAGGAGCAGGTCGACGCGCTGTTCCGCACCGCGAAGGAGACCTACGGCTCCGTCGACATCGCCTTCAACAACGCCGGGATCAGCCCGCCCGAGGACGACTCGATCCTCGACACCGACCTCGAGGCGTGGCGGCGGGTGCAGGAGGTGAACCTGACCAGCGTCTACCTGTGCTGCAAGGCCGCGCTCCCCCACATGCTCGAGCAGGGCAGGGGCTCGATCATCAACACCGCCTCCTTCGTGGCCGTGATGGGCGCGGCGACGTCGCAGATCTCGTACTCGGCGTCCAAGGGCGGGGTGCTGTCGATGACGCGCGAGCTCGGCGTCCAGTTCGCGCGCCAGGGGGTGCGGGTCAACGCGCTGTGCCCCGGACCGGTGAACACCCCGCTGCTCCAGGAGCTCTTCGCCGCGGACGCCGAGCGGGCCGCCCGCCGTCTGGTGCACGTGCCGATGGGGCGCTTCGGCGAGCCGTCGGAGATGGCCGCCGCGGTGCTGTTCCTGGCCTCGGACGACTCGTCGTTCATGACGGCGAACACCTTCCTCGTCGACGGCGGCATCTCCGGCGCCTACGTCACGCCCATCTGAGCCGGGAGGCTGACGTGGTGCTCCCGGTGATCGGCCTGACCACCTACCGCGAGGTCGCCGCCTACGGCGTCTGGCAGCAGCGGGCCGACCTGCTGCCCAGCGAGTACGCCGGCGCGGTGACCGCGGTCGGCGGCGTCCCGCTCCTGCTCCCGCCGACCGACGTGGAGGGCGCGGCGGCGGCCGTGGTCGCCCGGCTCGACGGGCTGGTGATCAGCGGTGGTGCCGACGTCGACCCGTCCCGCTACGGCGCCGAGGCCCACCCGCGCACCGCCGGCTGGCGCCCCGACCGCGACGCGTGGGAGCTGGCGCTGCTCGGCGCCGCGGCCGACGTCGACCTGCCGGTGCTCGGGGTCTGCCGCGGGATGCAGGTGATGGCCGTGCACGCCGGCGGGCAGCTCGACCAGCACGTGCCCGACCTCGTCGACCACGAGTCGCACTCGCCCGGCGGGCCCGAGTACGGCTCGGTGCCGGTCGCGACCGTGCCCGGCTCACGGGTCGCCGGCCTCGTCGGCGAGCGGGTCGAGGTCAGCTGCCACCACCACCAGTCGGTCCGCACCCACCCGGGCTACCGGCCCGCCGCCCACGCCGCGGACGGCGTCCTCGAGGCGATCGAGGCGCCGGGCGACCGGTTCTGCGTCGGCGTCCAGTGGCACCCCGAGACCGCGGCCGACGTCGGGCTGCTCGCCGGCCTCGTGGCGGCGGCGTCACGGTCGCGACGGGCCGGGGCTACGCCTTCGGCGGACCGCTGAACCGGGCCGCGGACTCGCCCGACCCGGCCGCCTCGATCCGGTCCACCAGCACCGGCTTCATCGGCGGCAGGTCCTCGAGCGGCCACCAGCGGACGTCGACCGACTCGTCGTCGGCGACGTACGGCTCGCCCGAGAGCCAGGTGCAGGCGAAGGTGAGGTCGAGGTAGGAGGCGCGGTCGCCGTTGACGTGGACCACCTCGCCGGTGGCGCCGACCGAGGCGAGCCGGTCGACGCGGATCTCCACGCCGGTCTCCTCGAGCGCCTCGCGGGCGGCGGCGACGGCCGGCTCCTCGCCGGGGTCGATGATGCCGGTGACCGGGGACCAGGTGCCGTCGTCGGAGCGTCGCACCAGCAGGACGTCGTCGTCGCGGCGCACGACGGCGGTGACGGCGCACAGCCACAACGGGGCGTGCCCGACGTGACGGCGCAGCTCGAGGACGAACTCGGGGACGGGCACGTCGCGACGCTACGTCATCGGCCGCTTTACTAGGGGCGTGCACCCCGATCGATGCGTCGACGTCCTCGGCGAGCCCTGGACGGCCGAGACCATCGGCCTCGCCCCCGACGCCGAGGGACCGGTCGTCGCCACGCTGGTCAGCCGGCGGGCCGAGAACCCCAACGGCCGCGCGGTCCTCTACGTCCACGGGTTCGCCGACTACTTCTTCCAGACCGAGTACGCCGCGTGGTGGCTCGAGCGCGGCTACGACTTCTACGCCCTCGACCTGCGCAAGTACGGCCGCTCGATCCGTCCGCACCAGACCCCGACCTACGTCGACGACGTCCACACCTACTTCGCCGAGCTCGACCTGGCCTGGTGGCGGATCACCGAGCGCGACGGGCACGACGCGGTCGTGGTGTCGGCGCACTCGACGGGCGGGCTGATCACCCCGCTGTGGGCCGACTCGCGCCAGATGCCCGAGCTGGCCGGCATGGTGCTCAACTCCCCGTGGTTCGACCTGCAGGGCGCGCCCTGGATGCGCTCGCCGGTCACCAGCGCCGTCCTCGACCGGGTCGGGCAGCGGCAGCCGATGCGGGTGCTCGGCAAGGACGCCAACGGCATCTACGGCAGGAGCCTGCACCGCGAGCACGGCGGCGAGTGGGACTACGACCTCGAGTGGAAGCCGGTCCTGTCCTACCCGGTGCGCTTCGGCTGGCTGCGCGCGATCCGCCGCGCCCACGCCGAGCTGCACGCCGGCCTGTCGGTGCTCGCGCCCGTGCTGGTGCTCTCCTCGGCCGCCACCCTGCGGCCACCCGAGCTCGACGACGACGTCTACACCCACGACATCGTGCTCGACGTGCCCCAGATCCGGCGCTGGGCGACCTCGGTCGGCCCGCACGTGACGTACGCCGCGATCGACGGCGCCGTGCACGACGTCGTCCTGTCGCGGCCGCCGGTGCGCGCGATGGTCTACGACCAGCTCGAGCGCTGGGTCGGCGCGTACCTGACCTGAGCCCGGCGGGCGGGGCGGCTCACGCGAGCGGCTCGCCGTCGTAGCGCTCGAGGGTGACGAACTCCGCCACCGGCTGCCGCTTGAGGCGGGTGAGCTCCTTGACCGGCTTCCCGAGGGGGACGACGGCGGCCAGCGCGTAGCTCTCCGGGACCCCGAGGAGCTCCTTGACGGCGTCCTCCTCGACGACGGCCATCGTGGTGATGGTGCCGCCGAAGCCCTCGTGGCGCGCCGCCAGCAGGATGTTCCAGACGAGCGGGTAGACCGAGGCGCCGCTGATGACGCCGACGCGGTCGAGGTCCTGGTCCATCGAGGCGACGACGGCGAGGTCGACCAGCACGACCAGCACGGCACCCGCGGTGAGCACCGGCCTCGTGAAGCGCTCCGGGACGTCGGTCGCGGCGACCTCCTCGGGCGTCGGGCCCGGCGGGTGCACGCTGTTCCACGGGCTCTCCCCCGCCGCGACCTGGGCGACGTACCGCTTCGCCGCCGGCTCCTGGAGCGCGGCGAGCCGGCGTCGCGTCGCGGCGTCGCGGACGACGACGACGTGCGCGCCCTGCCGGTTCCCGCCCGACGGCGCGAAGCGCGCGTGGTCGAGGATCCGCAGCAGCACGTCGTCGGGCAACGGGTCGTCGGTGAACTCGCGCACCGCCGGGGTCGTCCGCATCACGTCGTAGAGGTCCACGCCCGGAACGCTACCCGCGCCGTTTCCCAGCGCACCCCGCGCCGGCCCGGCACACTGTGCCGGTGATCCGTCGCCTCGCGCTCCTGGCCGCCGCCCTCGTGGCGCTCGCCCCGCTGTCCGCCGTCCCCGCCCACGCCGACCGGTGGTCGGACAACGAGCCGGTCGGCGACGCCCGGACCGTCACCTTCGACCCCGAGCCCGAGCCGTGCGGCACCGTGACGCAGCGACCGAGCCCCGACGGCGACATCCGACGACTGGCCGTGCGCCACACCAAGACCGACCTCGTGCTCCGTCTCGACGTCGTCGGGCTTCCCCGACCCCGCAGCGTCTTCGCCGAGTTCACCGTCCGCACGTCGCGGCACGACTGGTTGGTCACCGTCGACTCGTTCGCCACCGGTGGCCCGGACGTCAGCATCGGCCGGGCGCCCGACCTCACCGACGTCGAGCCGGACGAGTGCGGCTACATCACCTACACCACCGGGGGATCTAGGTGCGCGGACACGGAGGCACGCATCGACCGCTCCGCCGGCACGGTGGTCGCCACGGTGCCCCGCCGCTGTCTCGGCAGGCCCGAGTGGGTCCGCGTGGGCGCCGACGTCCAGAACATCGCGGCGGACGGCAGCTACGACAGGTGGTCACCGCGCGGTGCCGACAACGGTGACTGGCGCACCCCCGTCTTCGGCCCGCGGGTGCGGGCGTCGCGCTGACCCATCCCCTAGTCTCGCGCACATGAACCCGGTCACCACCTTGTCCCTCGGCCGCATCGGTGTCGGCGTCGCCGCCCTCGTCCGGCCGGACGTCGTGTCCTCGACGATGGGCTCGGCGGCCGCGCCGACGTCCCGCCCGCTGCTGGCACAGTGGTTCGGCACGCGCGAGATCGCCCTCGGCACCGCGACCCTGCTCGCCTCCGGGTCGGCGCGCCGGACCCTGGTGCTGATCGGGATGGCCGTCGACGCCTCCGACGCCGCCACGGCCCACGCCGCCGTCGGCGAGGAGGAGGTCCCCCCCAACGTCGGGCTCGGCCTCGTCGGCGTCGCCGGCGTCGCGGTCCTCTCCGGTCTCCTCGGCCTGCGGGTCCGCACCCGGACCGCCGTCGAGGCGGTCTGACCGCCTCCCGCACGACCGGCCGGGAGGGCGCGGGTCGCCCGGTGGGTGGGGGTCGTCAGCCGGCGAGGATGGCGACGAAGGCGACCAGGCCGACCACCACGATGAGGGCGCGCAGCACGACCGGGGGCAGCCGCTTGCCGACCCGGGCGCCGAGCAGTCCTCCGACGACCGCGCCGCTCCCGATCAGGGCCACGACGAGCCAGTCGACGTCGGCGACGACCGCGAAGATGGTGCCGGCCACCCCGTTGACGGCGGCGGCCAGCACGTTCTTGACGGCGTTGCTGCGCTGCAACGACTGGGCGATGCCGATGCCGAGCACGCCCATCAGCAGCACGCCCTGGGCGGCGCCGAAGTAGCCGCCGTACACGCCGGTGAGCAGGACCGCCGGCCAGACCCACCAGTGGTCGCCCTGGGTCTCGACGCCGCTCGCCTCGGACCGCGCCCGGACCCACGCCGACAACCGCGGCTGGAAGAGCACCAGCACGACGCCGAGCAGGATGAGCACCGGCACGATCGTCTCGAAGGCGCCCTCGGGCAGCCGGAGCAGCAGCACCGCCCCGATCGCCCCGCCGAGCACCGAGGCACTCAGCAGCCGGACGACGCGCGCCCGCTGACCACCCAGCTCGTCGCGGTAGCCGATGGCGCCGGTGACCGAGCCGGGCACGAGGCCGATGTTGTTGGAGACGTTGGCCACGACCGGCGGGACGCCGAAGGCCAGCAGCGTCGGGAAGGTGATCAGGGTCCCGCTGCCGACGACGGAGTTGATCGTCCCCGCGGCCAGTCCGGCGAGGACGACCGCGACGCACTCGAACAGGCTCACCCGAGCGGGGTGGGCGGATCCTGGGGCTCGACGGCCGGGACGTTGGTCGGGTCGAGGGACGGGTCGGTCGTCTCGACCGGGGCGGGCTGCTCCGCCTCCGGGGGCCGGCCCGGGTGGGCGGCCACCTCGGCCTCGGCGATCGCGGCGGCGACCGCGGCGCTCGAGCTGGTCGAGCCGCCGTCCTCGGGCACCTGCGGCTCGGTGGGGCCCATGTCGACGCGCGTGAGCGGCCCGTCGACCTTCTTCGGGATGCCGGCGACCTCGTGGACGGCGGAGCCGAGGCCCTCGAGGGCCTTGGTGATCTCGGAGGGGATGACCCACACCTTGTTGGCATCGCCCTCGGCGATCTTCGGCATCATCTGCAGGTACTGGTAGGCCAGCAGCGACTGGTCGGGGCGACCGTCGTGGATGGCCTGGAAGACCGTCTGGATGGCCTGGCCCTCACCCTGGGCGCGCAGGATCTGCGACTCGCGGTCGGCCTGGGCCCGCAGGATCTGCGACTCGCGGTCGCCCTCGGCGTTGAGGATCGAGGACTGCTTCGCGCCCTCGGCGGTGAGGATGGCGGCCTGGCGCTGGCCCTCGGCGCTGAGGATGACCGCGCGCTTCTCGCGGTCGGCGCGCATCTGCTTCTCCATCGAGTCCTTGATCGACGGCGGCGGGTCGATGCCCTTGAGCTCGACCCGGTTGACCCGGATGCCCCACTTGCCGGTGGCCTCGTCGAGGACGCCGCGCAGCCCGGAGTTGATCGAGTCGCGGCTGGTGAGGGTCTCCTCGAGGTCCATGCCACCGACGATGTTGCGCAGCGTCGTCGTGGTGAGCTGCTCGACGGCCTGGATGTAGTCGGCGATCTCGTAGGTCGCGGCGATCGGGTCGGTGACCTGGAAGTAGATGACGGTGTCGATCGAGACGACGAGGTTGTCCTCGGTGATCACCGGCTGGGGCGGGAAGCTGACGACCTGCTCGCGCAGGTCGATCTGGTAGCGCACCTTGTCGATGAACGGCAGCACCGTGTTGAGCCCGGCGGGCAGGGTCTCCTTGTACTTGCCGAACCGCTCGACGATGCCGGCGCGGGCCTGCGGGATGATCTGGATCGTCTTGGCCAGCAGGACGACCACGAAGACCAGCACCAGTCCGAGGGCGATCAGGAACGCCATGTCAGTCACTCTCCTCGAGCGTGGGGATCGGGTGGACCAGGGCGGTCGCGCCCCGGATCTCGAAGACCTCGACCGTCTGGCCGGCAGCGATCGTGAGGGTCGGGTCGTACGGGGTGGCCGACCAGACGTCGCCGTCGATCCGCACGCGGCCCGGCTCGTTGGCCGTGATCGCGGCGGTGACGACGCCCTGGCGGCCGACGAGCTTGCCGTGGCCGAGACTCAGCTCGGGCCCGCTGTGCAGCCGCTTGACCACCGAGGGCCGCACCAGCGCCAGCATCGCGACGGAGGCGCCGCCGGCGACCAGCACCTGGGCGAGCACGGGTGCCCCGAGCAGCGCGGTGACCATCCCGGCCACCGCACCGACGGCCAGCATGATCAGCACCAGGTCGAGGCTCATCAGCTCGGCGACGCCGAGGAACACCGCGAGCGCGAGCCACGCGCTCCACAGGTTGTCTCCCAGCCACTCCATGACCCGATCCTAGGGGGGAGGTGGCGACGGTCAGCGGTGGCGCGGACGGCGTCGTGCCGCCCAGCGCTCGTCCTCGTGCTGGAGCAGCAGCGGCATGCCGAACGTCGCCGAGAGGTGGGCCTCGGTGAGGACCTCGTCGACCGGACCCTCGGCGACCACCGCGCCCTCGCGCAGCAGCAGCGCGTGGGTGAACCCGGGCGGGATCTCCTCCACGTGGTGGGAGACCAGCACGGTCGCCGGGGCGTCGGGGTCGTAGGCCAGGTTGGACAAGGTGGCGACCAGGTCCTCGCGCCCGCCGAGGTCGAGGCCGGCGGCGGGCTCGTCGAGCAGCAGCAGCTCGGGGTCGGTCATCAGGGCGCGCGCGACCAGCACCCGCTTGCGCTCGCCCTCGCTCAGGGTGCCGAAGGTGCGGTCGACCAGGTGGGCCACGCCGACCTCGCGCAGCAGCTGCAGGGCGCGGCCGTGGTCGAGCTCGTCGTACTCCTCGCGCCACCGGCCGACCACGCCGTACGCCGCCGACACGACCACGTCGCGCACGACCTCGTGCCGCGGGACCCGCTCGGACAGCGCCGCGCTGGTGAGCCCGATCCGGGGACGCAGCTCGAACACGTCGACGGTGCCGATCAGCTCGCCGAGCACGCCGACGGCGCCGTCGGTGGGGTGGACCTGGGCCGAGGCGACCTGGAGCAGGGTGGTCTTGCCCGCGCCGTTGGGGCCGAGGACGACCCAGCGTTCTCCCTCCCGCACGACCCAGGTCACGGCGTCGAGGAGGGTCGTGGTGCCCCGGCGCACCGTCACGTCGGCGAACTCGAGGACCGCAGCCATGCCGCCACCCTAGGCGGTCGGGATCGGTGGCTACGCTCGGCCTCCGTGAGCAGCACGACGACCGAGCCCCTCCCCGTGTCGGGACGCCTCGCCTGGTGGGGCACCGCCTGGGTCCGCGGGCACGTCGGACCCGACGACCTCCTCGACGGCGTGATCGCCGACGACGTCACCCACGTGGTCCTCGGCTCGGACGCCGGCCCCGGCCTGCTCGGCGCGCTGGCCGCGCTGCGGACGGACGGCGCGAGCGGCTTCGGCGCGACGTTCCCGGCCGAGGGCGACCTGGTCGGCCTCGGCGGACCGGTCGGGTTCAACGACGCGGTGCTGGAGGTCGGCGAGGGCGTCGTGGCCGTCGGCACCGAGTCGGGTCTCGTGCCCACCCGGGTGGGGCCGACCGTGGAGTGGCAGGTGCTGCCGGCACGCCGGCGTCAGCTGCCGGACGTCGGCGAGTCCGACCGCGAGCTGCGCTCGGTGCTGCCCTCGACCGCCGAGCGGCTCGCGGTCCTGGACGTCGCCCGCTGGCGGCCCGAGGTGGCCGACCGGCTGATGAACCTGCGCCACCGCCCCGCGATCGAGGCTCCTCCCGGCATCCCCGCGCGGTGCGTGGACCTGGCCGCGCGCGGGCTCCAGGCCCTCGGGATCGCCGAGCTGGCCCTCGAGGACGACGGCGGCGCGCTGACGGTGTGGGAGATGGACCAGCGCCGTGGCGCGCTCGCCCCGCTCGCCCGCGCCGGACGCCGCGCGCTCGTCGCCGCCTGCTCCCCCGAGGTCTGGCCGCCGGACTGACCCCGGGACCGCTCAAGCGCCCCAGACGCCGATCTCGTTGCCGGCCGGGTCGAGCAGGTGCAGGCGCCGTCCGCCCGGGAAGGCGTAGGGGCCCTCGACGACCTCTCCCCCGGCCGCCCGCACCGAGGCCGCGGTGGCGTCGAGGTCGGCCGACCACAGCAGCACGAGCGCGCCGCGCCGGCCGCGCGGCTCGGCCGGGTTGAGCCCGCCGATCTCGCCCTCGCCGCCGGGTCGCCGGATGCCGACGTAGTCGGGGCCGGGACCGTAGTCGTTGAACTCCCACCCGAAGGCCGCGCCGTAGAAGGCCTTGGCGGCGGCGAGGTCGGGGCAGTCGAGCTCGACGTAGTCGATCGAGTGGTGCTGCTGGGTCATCACGTGCTCCTGTCGGGTGGGGGTTGCTCGGACTCGGTCCAGACCTCCACGAGCTCGACGAGCGCGTCGCCCCCGACGGTGGCGAAGAGGGCCACGTGGAACGTCGAGGCGCCGTCGGTCACCCGGGCCCGGCCCGCCGCGCGGACGCCGTCGGTGACGACGTCCTCCAGCGTGACGCGCCAGGCCCCGGGGTAGTCGCGGGTGAGGGCGACGTGGCCGAGGGCGTCGAACCGCTCGCCGGTGTGCACCAGGAGCGAGGTGAAGTCGGGGGCGAGGCACCCGGCGAGGTCGTGCCAGTCGCGGGCGTCGAGCGCCGCGGCGTAGCGGCGCAGCACCGCCTCGGACCGCGGGCCGGGTGCGTGGGGATCCATGACGACAGCATGGACGCGACCACCGACAACCGGACGCCGGGCGATAGCCTCGCGCCTGATGAGCGCCCAGAAGGACCCCACCGACACCCTGCTCGTGACCCTCTCCGGCAAGGACCGGCCGGGCGTCACCTCGGCGGTCTTCGCGGCCCTGTCCGGCGCCGGCGTCGAGGTGATCGACGTCGAGCAGATCATCCTGCGGCGCCGCCTGATCCTCGGCGTGCTGGTGACCGCACCGCGGGAGTGGCGCAAGGTCGCGCGCGTCGTGGAGGACACCGCCGCGGCGCTCGGCATGCAGGTCGAGGTGGAGCGGGGCTCCGGCGACAACCGCTCCCGGGGCACGGGGCGCTCGCACGTCACGGTGATCGGCAGCCCCCTGCGCGCCTCCCAGATGGCCGCGATCGCCGGCCGGATCGCCGACAGCGGCGGCAACATCGACCGGATCGAGCGGATGGCGCGCTACCCCGTCACCGCGATCGACCTCGACGTCTCCGGCTCCGACCCCGAGACGCTCCGCTCGCTGCTCGCGCCCGAGGCCGCCCGTCAGGGCGTCGACGTCGCCGTGCAGCCGGCCAACCTGCTGCGCCGCGGCGTGCGGCTGATCGTGATGGACGTCGACAGCACGCTCATCCAGGGCGAGGTGATCGAGATGCTCGCCGCCCACGCCGGGCACGAGGAGGAGGTCGCCGGCGTCACCGAGGCCGCGATGCGCGGCGAGCTGGACTTCGAGGAGTCGCTGCGCGCCCGGGTCTCGCTGCTCGCCGGTCTCGACGTCGCGGTCCTCGACACCGTCTACGACGGCATCGTGGTGACCCCCGGGGTCCGCACGATGGTGCGCACGCTGCGTCGCCTCGGCTACCGCTTCGCGATCGTCAGCGGCGGATTCAGCCAGATCACCGACCGGCTCGCGGCCGACCTCGGCATCCACTTCGCCCGCGCCAACGAGCTCGAGATCCTCGACGGCCGGCTCACCGGCCGGATCGTCGGGCCGGTCGTCGACCGGGCCGGCAAGGCGGCGGCGCTGCGCGAGTTCGCCGAGAAGGTCGGCGTGCCGGTCGCCGCGACGATCGCGATCGGCGACGGCGCCAACGACCTCGACATGCTCAACGCCGCCGGTCTCGGCATCGCCTACAACGCGCGCCCGGTCGTGCAGCGCGCGGCCGACACGACCGTGAACGTGCCCTACCTCGACACGATCCTCTACCTGCTCGGCATCTCCCGCGAGGAGATCGAGGCCGCCGACGCCGAGGCCGGCATCGTCACGCCGGCCCCGCCGGTCTGACGTCGGCGCCGTCCTGCGCCGCGCCGTCGCGGCGTGAGCGGCGCAGCCGGGGCAGCACCAGGCCGACCGCCAGGGCCGCGAGGACGACCACGACGACCGCGACCACCGGGTCGGGGATCAGCGCGTCGCCGACGAGCCCGATGCCGCCGTACAGGCACGACCAGAGCAGGGCGGCGGCGACGTTGGCGCTGGCGAACCGCACCAGCGGGTAGCCGCCGAGCGCGGCGGCCAGCAGCACCGGGATCCGGCCGCCCGGGACCAGCCGCGACAGCAGCAGCGACCTGACCTCGTCGGCCTCCAGCCGGGCCCGCAGGTGCTGCAGGGTGCCGTCGGGGTCGTCGGCGCGCAGCCAGCCGACCCGGTGCGCCAGCGGCGCCCCGGCGGTCCGCAGCGCGGCGTAGGTGACGACGTCGCCGGCGTAGGCGCCCGCGCCGCCCACGAGGAGCACCAGCACGACCTCCCACGGGTGCTCGGCGCGGGCCAGGACGGCGGCCGCGCTCACCGCGGCGCCGGTCGGCACGACCGGGATGACGGCGCCGAACGCCACCACGCCGAACAGCGCGAGCAGGCCGGTCACGCCCAGGTCGCCGCTCACCCGAGCTCCACCCGCTCGCCGAAGCCCGGGGTCAGGGTGACCGCCGCGAGGCCCGTGTCCTGGGCGGCGCGGTGGAAGCGCTGGGGCGGCGTCACGAAGAGCCGGTCGTGGTTGCGCGGGTGCAGCCGGCGCAGGGCCAGCGGCCAGTAGGTGCCGTAGTGGACGGCGAGCGCCCAGCGCGCGCCGACCGCGGCCACCGCGGCGACGGCCTCCTCGGGGTCGAGGTGCTCCTCGCCCAGCGTCGGGCCCCACCCCCCGATCGGCACGGCGGCCAGGTCGACCGGGGCGACGTCGGCGAAGTCGGCGCGGACGCCGGTGTCGCCGGGGTACCAGACGCTCGTCGTCTGGTCGGTGAAGCGGAAGCCGAGGGCCGGCACCGCCTGCGCCCGACGCGGGAGGTTGTCGCGGCGCCCGTCGTGGGTCGCCGGGAGCACGTCGATCGAGACCCCGGCCACCACGACGGAGTCCCCCGGGGCGACCTCGACGAGCTCGCGGGAGTGCAGCCCCTTCACCGCGGCCGGTGCGCCCCGCGGCACGACGAGGGGCACCTCGGGCGCGAACCGGGCCAGCGAGGGCAGGTGCAGGTGGTCGTGGTGCAGGTGCGAGACGAGGACGACGTCCGCGCGGCTGGCCGCCTCGGGCGGCTCGGGCACGGCGCGACGCAGGTGGTACAGCCGGCGCGTCATGAGCGGGTCGGTGGCGACCGACGCGGTGGGGAGGTCGATCGTCATCGACGAGTGGCCCCACCACGTGACGCCGGCGATCCCCCCGGCGCGCGGTTCGCGGGTCATCGCGCGGCCTCCAGGTCGGGGACGGCGGCCTCGTCGGAGCGGCGCAGGCCGAGCTCGACCAGCCGGCGCACCAGCAGCCGGTGCACGTCGCCGCCCCCGAGCGGGCCGTCGGGGACCGTCCAGCCGGCCGGGTGCACCAGCAGCGCCTCGGTCTGCCAACCGCCGAGCCCGCCGTGCGAGCCGACGAGCTCCTCGAAGGCGGCCACCTCGCCGAGCTGGGGGTCGTAGCGACCGAGCACCACGACGTCACCGACGTGGTGGCGGGCGTCGAGCGCGAGCAGGTCGGCCGCGGCCAGCGGCCCGTACGGCGCCAGCGGGTCCGCGCCCCACGCGCCGGCGTCCGACCCGCCGAGCACCCGGCGCCCGGCGGCGTTCTCGACCACCACGGCGCCGCCGCGGCTGCGGGTGAGGACCACGCCGACGTGCGTGAGCGCGCAGAGGCCCGGCAGCAGCGTGGGCAGCGCCTCCTCGACCTCCTCGCGGTGCAGCCGGCCGGGCAACCCGGTCAGGTAGAGGTGGGCGATGCTGCCCGAGGCGACGACCTGCACCGGCGACCCCGCGGCCGGGGCGGGTGCCGGCCGGCGCCGGGCCAGGACGCGGTGCGGGCGCAGGGCGCCGTGGGTCGGCGTCCCGGACGCGGCGAGCAGGTTGGCCGGGCCCATCACCTCGGCGGGGGCCTCCTGCGCGTCGACCTCGAGGTCGACGATCTCGCCCACCGCCTGGGCCAGCGTGCGCCCCTCGAGCTGGAGGAAGGTGCTGCCCTGGGTCTGGCCGTGGTCGGAGACGACGGCGATCTCGTAGTCGCGGCCGACCTCGCGGGCGAGGTCGGCGAAGAACTCGAGGGCGCGGTCGAGGCTCTCGAAGGTGCGCATCGACTCGGGGCGGGTCGGGCCGGCGTGGTGCGCCACCTCGTCGTAGTCGACGAAGTCGACGTAGACGACCGGGGTGCCGCGAGCCATCTGCTCGGCGACGATCGCGACGCTGAGGTCCTTCAGGACCACGGTCGTCAGGCCCCGGAGGAAGACGAACGAGCCGCCGCGGTGCACCCGCGGGACGACGTTGCGGTGGCGCTGGCGCCGGCCCTGGTACCACTCGGTGACGACCTGGCCCGCGAACAGCACGACCGAGCGGACGAACCCGGAGCGCGACGCCGCGAACTGGGCCGCGCCCGGCTCGCTGCCGGGCAGCCGGGCGTCGCTCATGGTCAGCGCCCGGAACGGGGCGTCACCGGAGAAGAGGTTGGCCACGCTCGCTCCCCCGTCGGCGAGCAGCCCGCGACCGGTGGTGAAGTCGGACTCGGCCACCGCGGCGTCGGCCGGCCGGCTGCACTCCAGCACCCGCCCGCGCTCCTTGTCGTACCAGCGGAACGCCGGGATCGCGTGCTCCTCGCCGTGCAGGAGCACGGCCTGGCCGGCCGGCGTCGTCGACGGGACGCCGGTGTGCCAGCCGCGCAGCACGTGGCTGCCGGAGCGCAGGGTGCGGGTCACGAACGGGATCGCGCCGGCGGCGGCGGCCTGCCGCAGCAGCGGCTCGGCGACGCCGTCGAGCTGGACGACCAGCAGCCCGGGGCCGCTGACGTCGCTCCGGCGCGCCGTCCGGACCGCCCGGCCGAGCACCTGCGCGAGGTAGACCTCCTCGCTGGAGGCGTCGACGACCCAGTTGAGGACGGCGGCCACGACCGCCACGCCCCAGGCGGCCACCACCAGCTCGGGGAAGTCGATCGGCTCGATGGAGGGCACCAGCGCCAGCGCGACGCCGAGCACCACGCTCTGCGCCAGGAACCCGACCAGCAGCAGCCCGAGGACGCCGGTGATCACGGTCAGGCGGGTCAGGATCGGGCGCAGCAGGGCGCCGACGAGCAGCACCACGAGCACGAGGGTGGCGACCGAGCGGGTGCCGTGCTCGGGCACCTGCTGGCCCGGCACCAGCCACAGCGTCACCGCGACGGCGAGGAAGGACACCACGAACGAGCGCAGCACGGCGCGCAGCCAGCGCAGCGACGGGCGCCAGTGGGCGACCTCCCGGCCCGCGAGGGCGGCGCGCCTGCTGAGGGAGCCCCGGCCGGTCACCGGATGATCCTAGGCACGCGCGAACCGGCCGCGCGCCCGGCATGCTGGGGGCATGGAGATCTCCCTTGCAGGCAGGACCGCCGTGGTCACCGGATCCACCCAGGGCATCGGGCTGGCCATCGTCACCGCGCTGGCGCGGGCCGGGGCCCGGGTGGTGGTCAACGGCCGCAGCGCCGGGACGTGCGACCGCGCCGCCGAGGAGGTCCGCACGGTCGTCCCCGGCGCGGACGTCGTCCCGGTCGCCGCCGACGTCGCCACGGCCGCCGGCGCCGAGACGCTGCTGGCCGCCGTCCCGCGCGCCGACGTCCTGGTCAACAACCTCGGCATCTTCGGGGCCAGGCCGGTGCTCGAGGTCGACGACGACGAGTGGCGGCGCTACTTCGAGGTCAACGTGCTGTCGGGGGTGCGCCTGACCCGGGCCTACCTGCCCGGGATGACCGAGCAGGGGTGGGGCCGGGTGCAGTTCATCTGCAGCGACTCCGCGGTGGTCATCCCGGAGGAGATGGTCCACTACGGGATGACCAAGACCGCGCTGCTGGCGGTCTCCCGGGGCTACGCCAAGGCCGCCGCCGGCACCGGGGTCACCGTGAACGCCGTGATCGCGGGTCCGACCCACACCGCCGGCGTCGAGGACTTCGTGGCCGAGCTGGTCGGCACCGAGCTGCCCTGGGACGAGGCCCAGCGCGAGTTCATGCGGCGCCACCGGCCCCAGTCACTGATCCAGCGCCTCATCGAGCCGTCCGAGATCGCCAACCTCTGCACCTACCTGGCCTCCGACGCGGCGTCGGCGACCACCGGCGGCGCGCTCCGCGTCGACGGCGGCTACGTCGACGCGATCCTGCCCTGACCCGGCCGGGGCCGTCCGGGACCGTCAGCCGCGCCCGACGTGGTAGCCGACGAGCGCGGCGGTGCCGGGCTGCACGTCGGCCCACGAGCCACGGCAGGTGAACACGGCCGTCGCGCTGGTGGGGAACGACCCGGTGGCCATCGCGTTGCCGGCCTCGACGTCGCCCTCGTCGTCGTCGAGCAGCTGGGCCAGGGCGGCCACGGTCGGGTTGTGGCCCACCACGACGGCCGAGGTCACGGCGTCGTCGAGGGCCCGCACGAGGTCGAGCGCGTTGTCGACGTCGGCGGCGTACAGACCGCGGTCGAGCTCGGGCTCGACGTCCCACCCCGCGGCGGCGGCGGTCTCGCGCCACGTCTGCGCGGTCCGCGCCGCGGCCGAGACGAGGGCGTGCTGCGGCACGACGCCGAAGCCGGCGAGCCAGCGCCCGCCGTCGGCGGCGTCGGCGCGGCCGCCCTCGGTGAGCGCGCGGTCGAAGTCGGTCGTGCCGAGCGACTCGGCCCTGGCGTGCCGCATCACCACCAGGGTGCGGGGGGTGTCGACCATGCCGGCCACTTTAGTGCGACACCGCTCCCCCTAGGGTGACGCCCATGGCTAGCGGTCCACTCATGATCATCGGAGGCGCGGAGGACAAGCTCCGCAGGCGCACGATCCTCAAGGAGTTCGTCGCCGCTGCCGGCGGCGCCGAGGCGCGGATCGCGGTGGTGCCCACGGCGTCCTCGCTCGGTCCGGAGGTGGTCGAGGTCTACGACGCCCTCTTCCGCCGCGAGGGGGCCGCCGACGTGGTCGCGGTCCGTCCGGAGAACCGCGACGACGCCCACGACCCCGCCTTCGTCGCCCGGGTCGCCGGCGCCACCGGCATCTTCATGACCGGTGGCAACCAGCTCAAGCTGTCGGCGATCATCTGCGGCACGCCGCTCGGCGAGGCGATCGTCGCGGCGCGCGAGCGGGGCGCCGTGGTCGCCGGCACGTCGGCGGGCGCGAGCATCCAGTCCAGCCACATGGTCGCCTTTGGTGGCCCCGGCTCCACGCCCAAGCAGCGGATGACCCAGGTCGCGGCCGGTCTGGGCCTCGTGGAGTCGTCGGTGATCGACCAGCACTTCGACCAGCGCAACCGCTACGGTCGACTCCTCATGATCGTCGCCCAGTCACCCCAGCTGCTCGGGATCGGCGTCGACGAGGACACCTGCGCCGTCGTCGAGCGCGTCGGCGTGCCCGGTGGTGGGCCCGACGGCGGGCCCGGCGAGCAGCACGAGGTGCTGCGCGTCGTGGGGCGCGGCGCGGTGACGATCATGGACCCCTCCCGGATCACCACCAACGCCTTCGAGGCCCGCCGGTCGGCGCCCATCCTGGCCAGCGGCGTCGTCCTGCACGTGCTGCCGGAGGGCTCGGCGTTCAACCTGACCACGCGCTCCCTGCTCCCGCACGTCGCCGAGGTCGACCCCGGCGAGGCCGCCGAGATGGCCGAGGCCGGCCAGGACCTGCGCGAGCTGGCGCGCGACATCGCCGCCGCCGACACCTCTCCCGGCACCCTGAAGCGTCGTCTCGCCCGCAGCCGCGGCGCGACGCCCCGCCGGGCCGCGGCCGCCGCGCCGGCGGCCCCGCAGGACACCTACCCGGACACCCACCCGGACCCGACGGACGGAGCGACCCCGTGAGCGAGCGACCGACCCCCGACCTCTCGATCGTCGAGACCCGCGTCTACCGCGGCGCCAACATCTGGTCCTACGACAAGGCCATCCACCTCGTCGTCGACCTCGGCGCGCTCGAGGAGTTCCCGACCAACACCATCCCCGGGTTCACCGACAACATCCTCGCGATGCTGCCCGGCCTGAGGGAGCACTCCTGCTCGCGGGGCAAGCGCGGCGGTTTCGTCGAGCGGCTCAACGAGGGCACCTGGCTCGGCCACGTCGCCGAGCACACGGCGCTGGCCCTCCAGCAGGTCGTCGGGCACGACATGCGGCGCGGCAAGACCCGCGGCGTCAAGGGCAGCAAGGGCCTCTACAACGTCATCTTCGGCTACGCCGACGAGCAGGTCGGGCTGGCGGCGGGCCGGCTCGCCGTCCGGCTGGTCAACCACCTCGTCGAGGCCGACCCCGAGTTCGACTGGGACGTCGAGCTCGAGGAGTTCATCCGCCGGGCCCAGCGCACCGCGTTCGGTCCCTCCACGCAGGCCATCCTCGACGAGGCCGTCTCCCGCGACATCCCCTGGATCCGGCTCAACCAGCACTCCCTGGTGCAGCTCGGGCAGGGCGTGCACGCCAAGCGGATCCGCGCGACGATGACGTCCAACACCTCCGCCATCGCCGTCGACATCGCCTCCGACAAGGACCTCACGACCTCGCTGCTCGGCGCGGCCGGCCTCCCGGTGCCCAAGCAGGAGGTGATGCGGACCGTCGAGCAGGCGATCCGCGCCGCCGAGCGGATCGGCTACCCGGTCGTGCTGAAGCCGCTCGACGGCAACCACGGCCGCGGCGTGATCCTCGACAACGAGGACGAGGACGACGTCCGCGCGGCCTTCGAGGTCGCCAAGGCCGAGTCGCGGCGCGGCGTGGTCCTGGTCGAGTCGCAGATCGTCGGCAAGGACTACCGCTGCCTGATCATCGACGGCCGGGTCGCCGCGATCGCCGAGCGGGTGCCGGCCTCGGTCACCGGTGACGGCATCTCCACCGTCGAGCAGCTCGTCGACACCGCGAACGCCGACCCGCGCCGCGGCGTCGGGCACGAGAAGGTGCTCACCCGGATCAAGGTCGACGACGCCGCCGTCGAGCTGGCCCGCGAGCAGGGTTTCGCGATGACCGACGTCCCGCCCGAGGGCACCCACGTCAAGCTCGCCCTCACCGGCAACATGTCCACCGGTGGCATCTCGATCGACCGCACGTTCGAGGCCCACCCGGAGAACGTCGAGATCGCCGAGGAGGCCGCCCGGATGGTCGGCCTCGACATCGCCGGCATCGACTTCATCTGCCCCGACATCACCGAGCCGGTCCGCGAGACCGGCGGGGCGATCTGCGAGGTCAACGCCGCCCCCGGGTTCCGGATGCACACGCACCCGACGATCGGCGAGCCGCAGTTCATCGCCAAGCCGGTCGTCGACATGCTCTTCCCGCCCGGCGCGACGTCGCGGATCCCGATCATCGCCGTCACCGGCACCAACGGGAAGACCACGACCTCGCGGATGATCAGCCACATCTTCAAGGGGATGGGCCGCAAGGTCGGCATGACCTCGACCGACGGCGTCGTCATCGACGAGCGGCTGCTGATCCGCGCCGACGCCTCGGGTCCCCGCTCGGCCCGGATGGTGCTGCAGAACCCGCGCGTCGACACGGCCGTCTTCGAGGTCGCCCGCGGCGGCATCCTGCGCGAGGGTCTCGGCTACGAGCGCAACGACGTCGCCGTCGTCGTCAACGTGCAGCCCGACCACCTCGGCCTGCGCGGCATCGACACCGTCGAGCAGCTCGCCGACGTCAAGGCCGTCCTGGTCGAGGCGGTCCCGCGCGACGGGCACGCCGTCCTCAACGCCGACGACCCGCTGGTGCGGGCGATGCGGCGGCGCTGCTCGGGCCAGGTCGTGTGGTTCTCCATGGAGGAGCCGGGCACCGAGGTCCGCGACATGATCGATGCCCACTGCCGCCGCGGCGGCAAGGCGCTGGTGCTGAACCAGACCGAGCGCGGCGAGATGATCGTGGTCAAGCACGGGCCGCGCGAGATGCAGATGGCCTTCACGCACCTGCTGCCGGCGACGTTCAACGGCCGGGCCCGGATGAACGTGCAGAACACCCTGGCTGCCGCTGCCGCCGCCTTCGCGGCCGGCGCGCCGCTGCACGACATCCGCCAGGGGCTGCGGACCTTCTCCACGAACTACTACCTCTCCCCCGGCCGGCTGAACGAGGTCGACGTCAACGGCGTCAACGTCATCGTCGACTACTGCCACAACGCCCCCGGCATGCGGATGCTCGGCGACTTCGTCGACCGCACCGGCGACCTGCTGGAGTCCTCGCACGAGCTGGCGCGGCCCTCGCGGATCGGCGTCATCGCCACCGCCGGCGACCGGCGCGACCAGGACATGCGCGAGCTCGGCGAGATCGCCGCCCAGCACTTCGACGTCGTCATCATCCGGGAGGACGTCGGCCTGCGCGGCCGCGAGCGGGGCGAGGTCGCCCGGTTCGTCGACGAGGGCGTGCGCTCCGCGATGGCGGCCGGCGCCCGGTGCAAGCAGGTCGAGACCGTGCTCGACGAGATCGACGCCGTGCGCCACGGCCTGTCGCGGGCCAACCGGGGCGACCTGCTCGTCATCTGCGTCGACAAGCACGCCGCGGTGATGACCGAGCTCGAGACCTGGTCGTCGATGGCCCAGGCCGGGGCGGGGGCGTCGGAGGACGCGCCGGCCGCCGACCCGGACTTCTCGCCGGCACCTGCCGAGTGACCCCGGTCCCGTGAGGATCCTCGACCTCGGCGCGGCCGCCCACCGGCCGGTCGAGGCCAACGGCAGCGTCGGCTTCAGCATCGGGGCGATCGGCATCACCGCCGAGACGCACCTGGTCACGGTCACGCTGCGCCCCGGCGGCGTCGTCGGACGCCACCCGGCAGCGGGACGCCAGCTGCTCGTCGTCCTCTCGGGCGACGCGTCGGTCTCCGGCAGCAACGGCGACCCGGTCGGGATCGGCCCGGGCGAGGCCGCGGTCTGGGAGCCGAACGAGCTGCACGAGACGCGGACGACGTCCGGCCTGGTCGCGCTGGTGATCGAGGGCGACCTCGACCTGGGGCGACCCGGTCACCACGTCGATCCGGGCGACGTCTGAGCCCCTGCGGCATCCTGGTCGCGTGGACAACTACGGCACCGCCCACCTGGCGGCGATGACGCTCTTCGTCGTCGGCCTGCCGGTCGCCGCAATGCTGGGGCGGTGGGAGCTGCGCCACGACAGCCGCACCGTCAGCCGCACCGTGGCCGTGGCGATCCCGCTGGTGCACGTGCCGACGCAGGTCGTCGACGTCGTCACCCGCTTCGAGGTCGGGGTGTCGCTGCCCCTCCACCTCAGCGACCTGGCCTGGATCGCGACCGCCGTGGCGCTGTGGACCCACCACCGCCACGCGGTCGCCCTCACCTACTTCTGGGGCCTGGTGCTCACCACCCAGGCCATCGTGACGCCGTCGCTGGGCGAGGACTTCCCCGACCTGCGCTTCTTCGCCTACTGGGTCATCCACCTGGTCATCCCGTGGGCGGCGGTGTTCCTCGTCTGGGGACGCCGGCTCCCGCCCGCGTGGCGCGACTACCGCTTCACGCTGCTGGTCACGGCCACCTGGGCGGTGGCGGCGTACTGCTTCAACGCCGTCGCCGACACCAACTACGGCTACCTCCAGCGCAAGCCGTCGAACGGCTCGTTCCTCGACCTGCTCGGCCCCTGGCCCGTCTACGTCCTCGCCGAGATCGCCATCGTCGCCGCCATCTGGGCCCTGATGACCTGGCCCTGGGCCCGCCACCCCGCTGACCCGTCGCTGATCAGCGACGGGTCACCGCCACCGCCCCGCTGACCCGTCGCTGATCAGCGACGGGTCGGCTCAGGGGGTCTCGGCGGCGGTGCGGACCTTGGCCGCGAGGGTCTCGTTGGTGTCGGGAGTCCCGCCGTGCTCGGCGATCCAGTCGTAGCACTCCTGGCGCTCGGCGTGGCACATCAGCCCGACGACGTCGCCGGGCAGGGCCTGGCCGACGAGGGCGGCGAGCACCGCGACCTCCGTGGGGTAGGCCGGGACGCCGGTGACGCCGACCCGCTCGGCGCCGGTGCGCATGAGCGTCTCGAGCTCCTCGAGGGTGCGTCCGCGCAGGTACTTGTCCTTGTGCCCGATCGCGACGACGTCGCTGTCGCGCGCCGCGATCTCGCCGAGCTTCTCGATCAGCTCGTCGGTGCGGTCGCCGACGACCCCGAGACCGAGCAGCAGCCGGCCGCCGGGCGCGCGGACGCCGTTCATGATCTCCATCAGCGCCTCGAGGCCGGCCTCGTTGTGGGCCAGGTCCATCACGACCGAGGTGCCGAGGGTGTCGGGGCCGCCGGGCAGGGTGAAGAAGTTCATCCGGCCCGGGTTGTGCTCGGCGTCCGGGCGGAAGGTGCGCAGCCCCTCGACCACCGTGTCGCGCGGGATCTTGATCGCCAGCGCGGCCGAGGCCGCGGCGAGGGTGTTCTCCACGTTGAAGCGCGACAGACCGGCCAGCGTCATCGGCACCTCGACCAGCTCGACCAGCGGGTCGGGGTCGGCGTTCGGGCGCAGGACGCAGACCCAGCCGTCGATGACGGTGGTCGCGCGCCCGCCGTCGGAGAGCGTGTCGCGGACGCCGGGCGAGTCGACGTCGCGGGAGAAGACCCACGGCCGGGCCCGGATGACGGTGCGCATCGCGTAGACGCGGGGGTCGTCGGCGTTCAGGACCGCCCAGCCGGAGCGGCGGGTGATCCGCGGCACGACGGCCTTGACCTCGGCGAGCTGGTCGACGGTGTCGATGCCCTGCAGGCCGAGGTGGTCGGCGGTGACGTTGGTGACGACCGAGACGTCGTTGCGCGCCAGCCCGATCCCCTTGAGCAGGATGCCGCCGCGCGCGGTCTCGGTGACGGCCAGCTGGACCTCGGGGTGCGCGAGCACCCGGCCGGCGCCGCTGGGGCCGGAGTAGTCGCCGGCCTCGACCATCTCGCCGTCGACGTAGATCCCGTCGGTGTTCGACCACCCGACCAGCAGCCCCTGGGTGCGGGCGATGTGGGCGACCATCCGCGACGTCGTGGTCTTGCCGTTGGTGCCCGTCACTGCGACGACCGGGATCGTCGGCGTGATCGTCGTCGGCTCCGGGCCCGCCTCGGCCGTGCGCACGCGCTCGGCGGCGGCCGAGACCGCGGCCTCCAGGTCGGCGCTGAGGACGGCGTCCAGCACCGACCCGACCGCGCGGCCCATCTCCTCGGCCTTGGTGCGGTGCCGCCACGGGAACGCGACGACGACCTCGTGCGGGTTGCTGGTCGACCGCACCCGGACGGCGAGCCGCAGCGTCCCCGACTCCTGCGCCACCGCGCGCACCAGCCGGGCGACCGCCCGCAGCGCGAAGCGCTGCCGGAACCCCGTCTCCGGCGCGGACGGCCGGGCGTTGCGCAGCCCGATCCGCGCGGCGAAGCGCGTCGCGGTCTCCTCGGAGGCGATGCTCAGCCCCCCGATGTCGAGGGTGAGCTTGATGGCGGCACGCGGGAAGTAGAGGTTGGGTCCCTCGAGGACCCGCAGCTCGAGCAGCGAGGACGTCACCGGGCCGACGCTATCGAACCCGCGGCCCACCGCCCCGGTCCCCCCGACCCGGCGGGTGGCCGGGGGCCGGGGACCAGGCGGTCAGGCGCCGGTGGCGTGGAACCCGCCGTCGACGTGGACGATCTCGCCGGTCGTGGCCGGGAAGAGGTCGGAGAGCAGCGCGCACACCGCCTTGGCGGTGGGCACGTGGTCGGTGTTGTCCCAGCCGAGGGGGGCGCGGGTGGCCCACAGCTCCTCGAGGTCCTCGAACCCGGGGATCGCCTTGGCGGCGAGGGTCTTGAGCGGGCCGGCCGAGACGAGGTTGACCCGGATGCCCTCGGCACCGAGGTCGCGGGCGAGGTAGCGCGACGTCGACTCGAGGGCGGCCTTCGCGACGCCCATCCAGTCGTAGGCGGGCCAGGAGACCGTCGCGTCGAAGGTGAGCCCGACCACCGAGCCGCCCTCCGACATCAGCGGCTTGGCGGCCATCGCGAGCGCCTTCAGCGAGTACGCCGAGACCTGGACGGCCTGGGCGACGTCGGACCACGGCCCGCCGAGGAACTTGCCGCCGAGCAGCGTCTCGGGGTTGCCGTAGGCGATCGAGTGGACGACGCCGTCGAGGTGGGCGTCGGCGCCCAGGTGCTCGCGCACCTGGTCGGCGAGACCGGCCAGGTGGTCGTCGTCGGTGACGTCGAGCTCGAGGACGGGCGGGGTCTCCGGGAGTCGCTTCGCGATCCGCCGGGTGATGCCCAGCGCGCGCCCGAAGTTGGAGATGAGCACCGTGGCGCCCTGCTCCTGCGCGACCTTCGCGGTGGCGAAACCGATGGAGGAGTCCATCGTCACGCCCGCGACCAGGATCGTCTTGCCGGCGAGGATCCCGCCGGTGGCTGAGCTCGTCGTGTCCATCAGTGCCCCATTCCTAGTCCGCCGTCGACGGGGATGACCGCCCCGGTCACGTACGCCGCGCCGTCGCCGGCCAGCCAGGTCACCGCCGCGGCCACCTCGGCCGGGTCGGCGTAGCGGCCGAGCGGCACCTGCGTCTTGATCGCTGCCTTCTGCTCGTCGGTGAGGACGTCGGTCATGTCGGTGGCCACGAAGCCCGGCGCCACCACGTTCGCGGTGATCGAGCGCGAGCCGAGCTCGCGCGCCAGCGAGCGGGCCATGCCGACGAGCCCCGCCTTGGACGCCGCGTAGTTGACCTGCCCGGGCGAGCCGAGGAGGCCCACGACCGAGGAGATGAAGATGATCCGGCCGCGGCGCAGCCGCAGCATCCCCTTCGCGGCGCGCTTGGCGAGCCGGAAGGAGCCGGTGAGGTTGGTGTCGATGACGCTCGACCAGTCCTCCTCCGACATCCGCAGCACCAGGGTGTCGGCGGTGATGCCGGCGTTGGCGACCAGCACCTCGACCGGGCCGAGCTCGGCCTCGATCGTCTTGAACGCCGCCTCCACCGCCGCCGGGTCGGTGACGTCGCAGGTGACGTCGAGCGCACCCTCGGGTGCGCCGCCGCTGCGCGTGGTGACGGCGACCTTGTCGCCCTGGGCGACGAAGGCCTCGGCGATGGCGCGGCCGATGCCGCGGTTCCCGCCGGTGACCAGGACGACGCGCGGTGGGTGCTCGGCGGGCTCCGCCTCGGTGTGGCTCACCCTCGGACGCTATCGATTACCCGTAGGTAGGAGAAAAGCGGCCGCCGGGGCGTCTACTCGTCGTCCTCGAGCCGGAAGCCGAGCTTGAGGCCCACCTGGTAGTGCTCCACGGTGCCGTCCTTGATCTGGCCGCGGACCTGGGTGACCTCGAACCAGTCGAGGTGGCGCAGGGTCTGGCTGGCGCGCTCGATGCCGTTGGAGATGGCCTCCTCGATGCCCTCGGGGGACGTGCCGACGATCTCGGTCAGGCGGTAGGTGCGGTTCGTCATGGAGGCGACTCTAGTGCTCCGGACCCGTCACCCCAGGGGTGTCCGCGCGCGTGCCCGCGCGACGTAGGCTCGAGACATGGCTCGCACCCGGGCAGGCACCGACGACACCGTCCGCATCACCACCGCGGCGGGAAGCCGCGCCGCCGAGATCCGCTCCCGACAGAAGCGCTACCTGCTCTCGATGAGCCTGCGCACGCTCTGCTTCGTGGGGGCGGTGATCGCCTCGCTCTCGGGCGTCGACTGGCTGTGGCCGATCCTGGTGGCCGGGGCGATCGTGCTCCCCTACATCGCGGTCGTGATGGCCAACGCCGCCGCCAACCTCTCCGACGGCTTCCGGCTGCGCGAGGGCGACTTCACCCGCCCCGAGCTCGGCGCCTCCACCCGCCGCGACCGGGAGCTCTGAGTGGAGCCCGACACGTGCTCGGCCAAGGGCTGCCGCGCGCCGGCGACCTGGCAGCTGTTGTGGAACAATCCCAAGCTGCACACCCCGGAGCGGCGCAAGACCTGGCTGGCCTGCGACGACCACCGCGGCTCCCTCGAGCAGTTCCTCGGCGCGCGCGGCTTCCTCAAGGACACCGTGCCGCACGTGCTCGGGTCCGAGTCGGGCGCGAGCCAGGACCCGTCAGCCGCCGATCGCTGACATCGGCCGCTGCGGCTGCAGGAACGACGGGTCGTCGATCCCGTGGCCGGCGAGCTTGCCGCGCATCGCGGTGACCCAGCGGCGGGCGAGCTCGTCGTCGGGTGCGCCGGCGCGCAGCGCCCCGCGCAGGTCGGACTCCTCACGGGCGAACAGGCAGGTGCGGACCTGACCGTCGGCGGTGAGCCGGACGCGGTCGCAGTCGCCGCAGAACGGGCGGGTGACCGAGGCGATGACGCCGACGGTGGCCGGGCCGCCGTCGACGAGGAACCGCTCGGCGGGTGCGCTCCCCCGCGGCTCGCCGTCGGGGGTCAGCACGAAGGACTGCTCGAGGGTCGCCAGGATCTCGTCGGCGGTGACCATCCCGTCGCGCGACCAGCCGTGCTGGGCGTCGAGCGGCATCTGCTCGATGAAGCGCAGCTCGTAGCCGCGCTCGACGCACCAGGCCAGCAGCTCGCCGGCCTGGTCGTCGTTGACCCCGCGCATCAGCACGGCGTTGACCTTGACCGGGCCGAGCCCGGCGTCGGCCGCGCCCTGGAGGCCGGCGACGACGTCGTGCAGCCGGTCGCGCCGGGTGATGGTGTGGAAGGTCTCGGCGCGCACCGTGTCGAGGCTGACGTTGACGCGGTCGAGCCCCGCGGCGGCGAGGGCCGGCGCGGTGCGGGCCAGGCCGAGACCGTTGGTGGTCAGCGACGTCTCGACGCCGAGCGCGTGGGTGCGGGCCACGATGTCGACCAGGCCGCGGCGCACCAGGGGCTCGCCACCGGTGAACCGGACCTCCCGGACCCCGAGCCGCTCGACGGCCACCGTGACCAGCCGGACGACCTCGTCGTCGGTGAGCTGCTGGTCGCTGGCCATCCAGTCCAGACCCTCGGCCGGCATGCAGTAGGTGCAGCGCAGGTTGCACTTGTCGGTGAGCGAGACCCGGAGGTCGGTGGCGACCCGACCGTAGCCGTCGGCCAGCGGGGTGACCGGGAGCACGGTGGGAGCGATGACCTGCATGCGGCCAGCCTACGCACGCCTCGGTAGATTTCGAGGGTGCACTCGTACCGCTTCCTCCTGAGCCGCCGCTGGCTGCTGTTCGGGCTGACCGTGGTGCTGCTCTCCACCTTCGCGTGGTGGCTCGGTGAGTGGCAGTTCGGGCGCCTCGAGGACCGCAAGGACCGCAACGCCGCCGTGCGGGCCAACGAGGACCAGGACCCGACGCCCGTCGAGGACGTCCTGGCCCCGCCGGGCGGCGACCTCCCGCGCGACGAGGAGTGGCGCGTGGTCACCGCGACGGGGACCTACGACGTCGACGACACCGTGATCGTGCGCTACCGCACCCGCGACGGGCAGGCCGGCGTCGACGTCGTCGTGCCGCTCGTGACCGCCGGCGGCACCGCCGTCGTGGTCAACCGCGGCTGGCTGGCCACCGAGAACCGCGGCACCGCCTCCCCCGACGACGTCCCTGCGCCGCCGTCCGGCGAGGTCACCATCACCGGGTGGGCGCGCGTCGACGGCACCGGAGACAGCATCGCCGTGGAGGACCAGTCCACGCGGGCCATCAACAGCGAGCGGATCGGCGCGGCGCTCTCGCGCGACGTGTACGGCGGTTTCGTGAACCTCCGCTCGGAGGACCCGCCGGCCGCCACGACGCTGGAGCAGACCGAGCTGCCCGAGCTCGACAACGGTCCGCACTTCTTCTACGGCCTCCAGTGGTGGTTCTTCGGCGTCCTGGCGCTGTTCGGGTTCGGCTACCTGGCCTACGACGAGCACCGGCGCGGTCCCCGCGGCGAGCGGCCGCACCGTGAGCCCCGACCCCGGCGGACCAACGTCCCGGCCGGGTCGCAGCGCCGCGACGCCGTCGCTCAGAGCGCGCGCAGCATGCCGCCGTCGACGGGCAGCATGACGCCGGACACGAACGACGCCGCCGGCGACAGCAGGAACGCCGCCGCCCGGCCGAACTCCGCCGGCTCGCCGTAGCGGCCCAGCGGGATCGTCCGCAGGGCGGCCGCGCGGGCCGCGTCGGCGTCGCCGGAGGCGGCGTCCAGCTCCGCGACCCGCTCGGTGCCGACCCGGCCGGGCAGGAGCCCGTTGACCCGGACGCCGCGCGGTCCGACCTCGTCGGCGAGGGTCTTGGCGACCATGGCCAGTCCCGGTCGTAGCCCGTTCGAGAGAGCCATGTCGGGCAGCGGTGAGCGGACGCTCGAGGAGAGCACGAAGGCCAGCGACCCGCTCTCGCCCAGCTCGGTGGCGAGCTCGCGGCCCAGCCGGACGGCGCCGAGGAAGACCGACTCGAACGCCGTGCGCCACTGGTCGTCGGTGACGTCGGTAACCGGCCCCCTCGGCGGGCCGCCGACGGAGACCAGGGCGCCGTCGAGCCGCCCCCAGGCGTCGCGGGCGGACGCCGCCAGGCGGGCCGGCGTGTCGGGGTCGGCGTTGTCGGCCACGACCGTGGCGACGGCGTCGGCGCCGAGGCGCTCCCGGGCGGCGTCCAACGTCTCGGCCGAGCGGCCCGACAGCACCACGCGCGCGCCCTCGGCGACCAGGACGTCGGCCGTGGCCCGCCCGAGCCCGCGGGCGCCCCCGGTGACGACGTACACGCGGTCGGTCAGTCCGAGGTCCATGACGCCAACCTACGGAGTCAGCCCGTGCACGGTCGACCGCCGCCGTCGGTGGCGGTGGCCAGCGGCGGGCCGCCGACGGCGCAGTGCGGGAGGTGCTGCACGCCCTCGTCGGGCGGCGCCGGGTCGTCGGGCTCGAGGACGTCGTTGCGGACCGTGAGCGCGGCGAGGACCCCGGCGAGCAGGAGCACCCCGGCCGAGATCCACAGCGCCCGCGCGAACCCGTCGCCGACCCCGTCGGTGACGCCGGCCAGGACGGGGACGGCGGCCAGGGCGATAAGGCCGCCGGTGCGGGCGACGGCGTTGTTGACCCCGGAGGCCATGCCGACGTGCTCGTCGGGCGCCGCGCCGAGGGCGGCCGCGGTGAGCGGCGCGACCATGATCGCGAGCCCGAGGCCGAACACGACGACCCCCGGGAGCACGTCGGCCAGGTAGCCGGCGTCGGCGTCGATCCGCGACAGCAGGAGCAGGCCGCCGGCGGCGACGAGCGGGCCGAGGCTCATCTGCAGGCGGGGACCGATCCGCGCGGCCAGTGCGCCGGAGCGCGACGAGAGCAGCAGCATGAGGGCGGTGACGGGCAGCAGCGCGGAGCCGGCGGCCACCGGGCCGAACCCGGCGACCTCCTGCAGCTGCACGACGAGCAGGAAGAACACCACGCCGAAGCCGCCGTAGACGAGGAACGTGACGGCGTTGACCGCGCTGAACTGGGCGGTGCGGAACACCTCCAGCGGCAGGATCGGGTAGCGGGCGCGCCGCTCGCGCAGCACGAACGCCACCGCGGCCAGCGCGCCGACGACGCCCGCCACGACCGCGGCACGGCCGCCGGACTCGATGAGGGCGTAGGTCGCCCCCGCCAGCGCGAGTGCGCCGACCAGGCCGCCGGTCCAGTCGATCGGCGTGCCGGCGGCGGCCGGGTCGCGGGTCTCGGGGACGTGCCGGGCCGCGAGCCAGACGACGACCACCGCCAGCGGCAGGTTGACCAGGAAGACCCAGCGCCACGACACCGTGTCGACCAGCCACCCGCCGAGCAGCGGGCCGATCGCCGTGGCCACCCCGCCGAGGCCGGACCACGCCCCGATCGCCCGGGCGCGGTCGGCCGGCCGGAAGGAGACCTGGAGGATCGCCAGGCTGCCCGGCGTCAGCAGCGCGGCGCCGACGCCCTGGACCGCCCGGGCGGCGATCAGCGTGCCGACGTCCTGGGCGAGGCCGCAGGCCAGGGAGGCCAGGGCGAACCAGACGACGCCGACGACGAAGACCCGGCGCCGGCCGAAGCGGTCGCCGAGCGTGCCGCCCAGCAGGATGAACGAGGCCAGGGTGAGCGCGTAGGCGGTCACCGTCCACTGGAGGGCGGCGAAGTCGGCGTCGAGGTCGTCGCCCAGGGCGGGCAGCGCGACGTTGACCACGGTCGCGTCGATCCCGGCGAGCGCCGAGCCGAGGATCGTGGCCAGCAGCACCCACCGGCCCGGGCCCGAGGTGAGGGCCAGGCCGGGCGCGGTGGGTGCGGCGGCGTCAGGCATCGGTGGGGACCAGGTCGGCGCCGCCGTCCACCTCGTGCCGCGGGTCGGGGCGCTCGTCGTGCTGGGCGAACTGGGTGCGGTAGAGCTCGGCGTACAGCCCGCCCCGGCGGAGCAGGTCGGTGTGGGTGCCGAACTCCACGATCCGGCCGTCGTCGAGCACCAGGATCTGGTCGGCGTTGCGGACCGTGGAGAGCCGGTGGGCGATGACCAGGGACGTGCGGCCCTCGAGCGCGGCGTCGAGCGCGCGCTGGACGGCGGCCTCGGACTCCGAGTCGAGGTGGGCCGTCGCCTCGTCGAGGACGACGATCGCGGGCGACTTCAGCAGCAGCCGGGCGATCGCGAGCCGCTGCCGCTCGCCGCCGGAGAGCCGGTAGCCGCGGTCGCCCACGACGGTGTCGAGACCGTCGGGCAGCGAGCGGACCAGCCGGCCGACCTGCGCGGCGTCGAGGGCGTCCCAGATCTCCTCGTCGGTCGCCGCCGGCCGCGCGTAGCGGAGGTTGGCACCGATGGTGTCGTGGAACATGTGGGCGTCCTGGGTGACGTAGCCCACGACGTCCTCCAGGGACTGCAGGGTGACGTCGCGGACGTCGTGCCCGCCGACGCGGACCGCGCCGCCCTGGACGTCGTAGAGCCGGGCCACGAGGTGGGTCACGGTGGTCTTGCCGGCCCCGGACGGGCCGACGAGGGCGATCATCTCGCCCGGCTCGGCCACGAAGCCGACGTCGGTGAGCACCTGGGCCTGCTCGCGGGACTCCTTGCGCGCGACCTTCTCCAGCGAGCCCAGCGACACGTCCTCGGCGCGCGGGTAGCTGAACGAGACGTGCTCGAACTCGAGGCGGCCTGCGGTCGGGGGCAGCACCACGGCGTCGTGCTTCTGCTTGATCAGCGACGGCAGGTCGAGCACCTCGAAGACCCGCTCGAAGCTGACCAGCGCGGTCATCACGTCGACGCGGACGTTGGAGAGCCCCTGCAGCGGGCCCAGCAGCCGCAGCAGCAGCGTCGCCAGGGCGAGCAGCGTGCCGACGGTGAGGGTGCCCTCGATGGCCAGGTAGCCGCCGACGCCGTAGACCAGGGCGGTCGCCAGGGCGGGGACGAGCATCATCGTGGCGCCGAAGATGCGGGTGATGAGCGAGATGCGGACGCCGAGGTCGCGGACCACGGAGGCCTTCTCACCGAAGAGCGTGTCCTCCTCGGAGCGGCGGCCGAAGAGCTTGAGCAGCATCGCGCCGCCGACGTTGAAGCGCTCGGTCATGGCGTTGCCGAGGTCGGCGTTGCCGTCCATCTGGCGCCGGGTGAGGCCGGCGAGGCGGGCACCGACCCACCGCGAGACGCCGAACAGGACCGGGAACATGAGCAGGCACAGGATCGTGACCTGCCAGCTCAGCGCCAGCATCGCGATGCCGACCACGACGACCGCGATCGAGTTCGAGACCGTGCTCGACAGCACCGAGGTGAACGCGCGCTGGGCACCGACGACGTCGTTGTTGAGCCGGGAGACCAGCGCCCCGGTCTGGGTGCGGGTGAAGAACGCCAGCGACTGGCGCTGCACGTGGGCGAAGACCCGCGTGCGCAGGTCGAAGATCAGGCCCTCCCCGATGCGGGAGGAGAACCAGCCGGCGAAGACCGAGAGCACCGCGCTAAAGACGGCGAAGCCGGCCATCGCCAGGGCGACGCCGAGGACGACGCCGCGGTCACCGGCGATGATGCCGTCGTCGACGACCCGCTGCACCAGCAGCGGGGTGACCACCACGGTCGCGGCGTCGACGACGGTCAGGGTCAGGAAGACGGCGATGAGCCGCCGGTGCGGGCGCGCGAAGCCGAGGACGCGGCGGATCGTCTGCCGCGAGACGCGGTTGTCGACGACGCTGCGGTCGGTGCGCAGCGAGCGCCAGGCTGCGCCGCCGCCCATGGGACTGATGGAGGACATGGTCCACCTCCGTGCTTGTTCGGGGGTCCTACTGCTGGCCCCCCAGGAGGGCGGCGAGCTCACGGAACCGGCGACCCTGCGCCTCGCGCTCGAGGCGGCGTTGGGTGTCGAGGTCGCGGTCGGTGGCGCCGAGGAGCAGCGCCTTGGTCTCCCGGACCGCTCCGGGGAGCGGCGCGGTGAGGGCGGTGACGAGCTGGGCCAGCCTGGCGTCGAGTGCGTCACCCGGGACGGCATCGATCGCGATGCCGATCCGCACCGCCTCCTCGGCGCCCACGTTGCGGGCCGTGGCGCAGATCTCCAGCGCCCTCGAGTAGCCAACCGCGTCGACCAGCGGTTTTGTTCCCGTCAGGTCGGGCACCAGGCCCAGCGCGGCCTCCTTCATGCAGAACGTGGCGTCGTCGGCGGCCAGCACCAGGTCGCACGACAGGGCCAGCTGGAACCCGGCACCGATCGCGTGGCCGCGGACGGCCGCGATCGAGACGAACCGCGGGTCGCGCAGCCAGGTGAAGCCCTCCTGGTACTCCCCCACCGTGCGCGAGAACGCCTCCTCGTCGAGGGTCAGCAGGTCGGCGACGCGCTCCTGCCCGTCGCCGCCGCCGGGCGTCAGCAGCGTGCGGTCGAGGCCGGCGGAGAACGTCGCGCCGGCGCCGCGGACGACGACGACCCGGACCTCGTCGGGCAGCCAGGCGCCGATCTCGGCGAGCGTGCGCCACATCGTCGGCGTCTGGGCGTTGCGGACCTCGGGCCGGTCGAGGGTGATGGTCGCGACGGCACCGTCGACCTCGAGGCGGAGGCGGGCCGCCGCCAGCCGGTCGGGACTGATCGGGGCGCCGGTGTCGGTGGTCATGCGGTGAGTGTAGGAGCCGGCACCGACAGGGCTTGATCTCAACCTCACTTGAGGTTGAACACTGGCTGCGATCGCACCGATCGACCCCGCCAGCACCGTCAGACCAGGAGGACGCCCATGCCCGTCGCACTCGTCACCGGAGGATCGGCCGGACTCGGCCGCGCCCTCGTCCACACCCTCGGCGCGCGGGGGTGGACCGTCGTCACCGACGGCCGCGACCACGCCCGCCTCGCGGCCGCCGTCGGCACCCTGCCCGCCGTCGTCCCCGTGGTCGGTGACGTCGCCGACCCCGCGCACGTGGAGGCGCTGGCCCGCGAGGTCGGCTGGCTCGGCCGCCTCGACCTGCTCGTGCACAACGCCAGCACGCTCGGCCCGCTGCCGCTGCGCCCGCTGCGCGAGACCAGCACCGAGGAGCTGCTCGACGTCTGGCGGGTCAACGCCGCCGCCCCGGTCGCCCTGACCCGGGCGGTCCTGCCCCAGCTGCGCACGGCGTCCGGCGTGGTCGTCTCGCTGTCGAGCGACGCCGCCGTGGAGCACTACGAGACCTGGGGTGCCTACGCCGCCGGGAAGGCTGCGCTGGACCACCTCACCCTCACCCTGGCGGCCGAGGAGGACCTCACCGCCTACGCCGTCGACCCCGGCGACATGCGCACCGCGATGCACCAGGACGCGTTCCCGGGCGAGGACATCTCCGACCGGCCGCTGCCCGAGACGGTGGTGCCCCAGCTGCTGGCGCTGCTCGCCGCGCGACCCCCGAGCGGTCGCTACCGGGCGGCGTCGTTCGCCCAGGTGCCGGCGTGAGGATCCTCGAGGAGCACCCGACGACCGTCTTCACCCCGCCGCCGGGCGCCTTCGCGCCCGCACCCGCCGAGGCCCGCGGCGTCGCCCGCGACGCGACCCGGCTGCTGGTCGCGTCCCGTCACGGCACCGCCCACGCCCGGTTCCGCGACCTCGCCGACCACCTGGAGCCCGGCGACCTGGTCGTCGTCAACAACTCCGCGACGGTCGCCGGCCAGCTCGACGCGCGGTCGTCGCGGCACGGCGCGGTCGTCGTCCACCTCGCCACCCCGCTCGACGACGGCACGTGGGTCGTCGAGGTCCGGTCCGCACCGGACGCCGCGCGCGCCGTCCTCGGTGCCGAGCCGGGCGACGTCGTCACGGCCGCGGGCCTGGGCCTGGAGCTGCTCGAGCCGCACCCCCGCGACGGCTCCTCGCCGACCGGTCGCGGCAACCGGCTGTGGCGGGCGCGCGCGGACGGCGACGTCGTGCGGACCCTCGAGCGCCACGGCCGCCCGATCGCCTACGGCTACCTCGACCGCGGCTACCCGCTCCCGGACTACCAGACGATCTTCGCCAGCCGTCCCGGCAGCGCCGAGATGCCGTCGGCCGCGCGGCCCTTCACCACCGACCTGGTGACCCGGCTGGTGTCGAAGGGGGTCGGGGTCGTCCCGGTCACCCTGCACACCGGGGTGTCGTCGCAGGAGGCCGGCGAGGCCCCGCAGGCCGAGCGGTTCGAGGTCACCGACGCCACCGCCCGCGCCGTGAACGCCGCCCGCGCCGGCGGCGGCCGGATCGTCGCGGTCGGCACCACCGTCACCCGCGCCCTGGAGTCGGCCGTCTCCGACGCCGGCCGCCTCGAGGCCCGCGCCGGCTGGACGACCCGCGTCGTGACCCCGGGCGCCCCGCCCCACGTCGTCACCGGCCTGGTCACCGGCTGGCACGACCCCGCGGCGTCCCACCTGTTGCTCGTGGAAGCCGTCGCCGGCGCGGCGCTCAGCCAGGTGGCCTACGACGCCGCCGTCGCCGGCGGGTACCTCTGGCACGAGTTCGGTGACGCCGCGCTGTTCCTGCCCTGACGGGGCGGGAGTTTCACCGCTGAAGCGGTGAAACTCGCGCTTGCCGGCTGAAACTTCACGACAGGAGCGTGAGTTTCACCGCTCAAGCGGTGAAACTCCTCGCCCAGCCCTACGCCAACGACACCAGGTCGGCGTAGCCGTCGTTCCAGAGGTCCTCGTCGCCGTCGGGGAGCAGCAGCACCCGGTCGGGTTCGAGCGCGCGGACGGCGCCCTCGTCGTGGGTGACCAGGATGATCGCGCCCTCGTAGGTGCGGATGGCGGCCAGCACCTCCTCGCGGGAGGCGGGGTCGAGGTTGTTGGTGGGCTCGTCGAGCAGCAGGACGTTGGCGCTGGAGACGACGAGGGAGGCCAGCGCGAGGCGGGTCTTCTCACCGCCCGACAGGACGGCGGCCGGCTTGTTGGCGTCGTCGCCGGAGAAGAGGAAGGAGCCCAGCACCGACCGGGCCTCGGTGTCGGTGAGCTGCGGAGCGGCGCTCTGCATGTTCTCCAGCACGGTGCGCGAGGTGTCGAGCGTCTCGTGCTCCTGGGCGTAGTAGCCCAGCTTGAGCCCGTGCCCGGGGGTCACGACGCCGGTGTCGGGGCGGTCGACGCCCGCGAGGATCCGGAGCATCGTGGTCTTGCCGGCCCCGTTGAGGCCGAGGATGACGACGCGGGAGCCCTTGTCGATGGCGAGGTCGACGTCGGTGAAGACCTCGAGCGAGCCGTAGGACTTCGACAGCTCGGCGCCGGTGAGCGGCGTCTTGCCGCACGGCGCGGGCGAGGGGAACTTGATCCGCGCGACCTTGTCGGCCTGCCGCTCGCCCTCGAGGCCGGCCATCATCTTCTCGGCGCGCTTGAGCATCGACTGGGCGGCGACCGCCTTCGACGCCTTGGCGCGCATCTTGTTGGCCTGGTCGGTGAGGGTCTTGGCCTTCGACTCGGCGTTGGCCCGCTCGCGCTTGCGCCGCTTCTCGTCGGTCTCGCGCTGGGTCTGGTAGTGCCGCCAGCCCATGTTGTAGACGTCCATGACGCAGCGGTTGGCGTCGAGGTGGAGGACCTTGTTGACGGTCTCCTCGAGCAGCGCGTTGTCGTGGCTGATCACGATGAACCCGCCCTTGTGGGACTTCAGGAAGTCGCGCAGCCAGACGATCGAGTCGGCATCGAGGTGGTTGGTCGGCTCGTCGAGGATCAGCACCTCGGCGTCGGAGAAGAGGATCCGGGCCAGCTCGACGCGCCGCCGCTGGCCGCCGGAGAGCGTCTTGAGCGGCTGGTTGAGGATGCGGTCCTCGATGCCGAGGCTGGCCGCGATCGTGGCGGCCTCCGACTCCGCGGCGTACCCGCCGCCGGCGTGCATCTCGTCGTCGGCGCGCGTGTAGCGCCTCATCGCCTTCTCGCGCACGTTCGGGTCGTCGCTGGCCATCTGCTCCTCGGCCGCGCGCATCTTGCGGACGACGGCGTCCAGGCCGCGCGCGGAGAGGATCCGGTCGCGGGCGAGGACCTCGGGGTCGCCGGTGCGCGGGTCCTGCGGGAGGTAGCCCACCTCGCCGGTGCGCGTCACGTTGCCGGCGGCGGGCAGCGACTCGCCCGCGAGGATCTTGGTGAGGGTGGTCTTGCCGGCGCCGTTGCGGCCGACGAGCCCGACCTTGTCGCCGGCGGCGACGCGGAAGGAGACGTCCTCCATGAGGAGCCGGGCACCGGCCCGGACCTCGAGCTGATGAGCGGTGATCATGGTGAGGCCGATTCTAGGGTCGGCACGCGCCCACACCCCCATCGGTGGGCGACCGCCGGGCCCCCACGGGTCTAGATTGCCCGCATGCGCTTCAACCCCAAGGCCCGTCTCGACACCGGACGCGTCTCCGACGCAGGACGTGGCGGCGGTGGTGGCGGGGGCGGCGGCGGGTCCCGGCTGCCGATCCCCGGCGGCATGGCCGGCGGCGGTGGCGTGATCGGCGTCATCGCGATCGTGGTGTTCGTCGCGGTCCAGCTGCTCGGCGGCGGGGGCGGCGGTGGCGGGGTCAGCGGTGGCGGGCTGAGCGCGGCCAAGTTCACCGACACCGGCCGCTACGCCGACTGCAAGACCGGCGAGGACGCCAACAACAGTGCCGACTGCGCCCGCGTCGCGGTGGAGAACTCGCTCACCGACTTCTGGGGCGACACCCTCGGCAGCGACTTCCGCGCCGAGGACCGGATCGTCACCTTCGAGGGCTCGATCAACACCGGTTGCGGCGGTGCGACGTCGTCCGTGGGCCCGTTCTACTGCCCGGGCGACGAGACGATCTACCTCGACGACGCCTTCTTCGACGACGTCCTGGTCGGCCAGCTCAAGGGTCCGGAGGGCGCCTTCGTCGAGCCCTACGTGCTCGCCCACGAGTACGGGCACCACGTCTCCAACCTGATCGGGACCCTCGGGAAGGTCACCGGCGAGACCGGTCCGCAGAGCACCGGCGTCCGCCTCGAGCTCCAGGCCGACTGCTTCGCCGGCATGTGGGCCAAGCACGCGACCGAGACCGAGGACTCCACCGGCAACGTCCTGCTCCTCGACCTCACCCAGGACGACATCACCACCGCCCTCGACGCCGCCAAGACCGTCGGCGACGACTACATCCAGAAGCGCAGCGGCGGCTCGGTCGACGAGGAGGTCTGGACCCACGGCTCCTCGGCCCAGCGCCAGAAGTGGTTCCAGGTCGGCTACACCGAGGGCACGATGCAGGCCTGCGACACCTTCGGCGCCTCCCGCGTCTGACCGACCTCGACCGACCCACCCCGGCCCCGGCGCGGGCCGGACCGGTCACCAGCCGAGGAGGGCCTCGACGGCGGTGGCCTGGCGCTGGAGGGCGCGCAGGTAGGGCGCCACGGCGGGGTGGCGGAACTTGCCCGCGAGGGCGCCCTCGCCGCCGGCCACCCGGGCCAGCGCCCACTCGGCGCGGGTGAAGGCGGTGTAGACGGCGCTGACCCGCGCGCCGAGGACGACGTCGTCGCGGTCCACGTGGCCCATCGGGCCGCCCGCCAGGCCCACCAGGTAGGCGTCGAGCAGCGGCTCGAACTCCTCGCGCGCGGTCAGGGAGAAGTAGCCGAGGTCGCAGCCGACCGGTCCGAGGCCGAGGGTCGCCCAGTCGATGGCGACGGCGTCGTCCCCGTCGCGGCCCGGCACGTTCACGTGCGAGGGGTCCCCGTGCTGCGCGACGGCGGGCAGCGCGTCGAGGAGGTCGAGGAAGCTGCCCCGGCGCGACCACAGGTGGTCGGCGACGTCGGCGGCCGTCGTCCGGGCGAGCGTGGGCCACCCGCCCGCCCGGCGCTCGGTGCGGGCGAGCCGCTGGCGGAGCAGGTCCCGGGCGAGGAACCGCGGCCGCGGCAGCGCGACGCCGGCGAAGCGGCCCAGCGCCACCGCCACGAACAGTCCGCTCGCGGCGGCGTCCTCCACCCACGGGCGGGTGATGGTGAGGCCCTCGGCGTCCTCCTCGACCGAGGCGGGCACCGCGCGCAGGCCGCGGGTCGCGGCGACCAGGCCGGTCGCGAGGACGTCGGCCTCGCGACGCCAGTACGCCGGGTGCGTGGGGTCGGAGAGCTCGGCGGCGTCACCGTGCTGGGGCGCCGCCAGCCGCTTGATGACGACGGGGTGGTCGCCGAGCGCCGCGCGCCACACCCCGACCGTCGACACACCGGTGCCGCCGGGCAGGGCGTGCCACCCCGGCTCGGGCTCCCACATGGCTCGGAACCTACTGGACGCGGGGCGGCAGACGGTGGAGCCGGACGTCGGTCAGCGCGCCGTCGTGGGCCGTCAGCGTGAGGTAGGTGCAGTGCGGCTGGCGTCGCCGGTCCGTCGGCGAACCCGGGTTGAGCAGCCGCAGGCCGCGCGGCGTCGTGGTGTCCCAGGGGATGTGACTGTGCCCGAACACCAGCACGTCGGCGTCGGGGTGGGCGGCCTCGCAGCGCTGCTCGCGCCCCTGCTTGGCACCGGTCTCGTGGACGACGGCGAAGCGCACCCCGCCGATGCGGGCCGTCGCGACCTCGGGGAGCCGGGCCCGCAGCTCCGGCCCGTCGTTGTTGCCGTACACCCCGACGACCCGGCGCGCACGCTCCTCGAGCCGGTCGAGGGTGGCCAGGTCGACCCAGTCGCCGGCGTGCACCACGACGTCGGCGGCCGCGACCTGCTCCCACACCTCGGCCGGCAGGTCGCGGGCGCGCCGGGGCAGGTGGGTGTCGGCGAGGAGGAGGACGTGGGTCACGCGTTGACGACCTCCACCTGGAGCGCGGTGGCGTCGGCGACGGCCTGCTCCAGCACCGAGCGCCGTGGGTCCGGGACCGCCAGCCACGGCGCGACCACGACGGCGCCGCGCAGCCGCGGGTCGGCCAGGACCTCGTCGACGGCGCCGTGGTCCCCGCCGGTGACCAGGGGGCCGTGCAGCCCGCCGAGGATCCGCGCGGCGTGGTCGGCCGCCGCCTCGTAGGCCTGCCGGGCCTGGTTGTCGCGACGTCGGGCGAAGCGCTGCTGCGACTGCCCGCCGGCCTTGGTGCGGCCCTGGACGTGGCGCTGGCCGGTCTTGGACTCCCCCAGCGTGGTGCCGCGCAGCCGCGCCATCGCGAAGCCACCCTTGCGGACCAGGAGCACCCCCCAGTCGTCGGGGACGACGACCCGGTCGGCCAGGGCTGCCGGGGCGCCGTCGTGCCCGGCGTCGAGCGCGCGGTCGAAGGGCAGCCGCACCGCGAAGCGCGACCCGTCCTCCGCGGTGCCGGTCAGGACGCCGTCCGCGACCGCGTGGGCGGTCGGTCCGTGGCTGCGCTCGAAGTTGTCGAGCCACCGGGCCCATCGGGCGGCGGGGACGAGGACGGTGGCCACGTCGGTGACGTTAGCGACCCGGTCGAGGGAACCTGGTGGGAGGCTGCCGCGTGTCATGGGTGTGGAGCGCGAGGACGAGCACCAGGTCGAGGAGGTCTACGCCCGGGCGGCGGGGCCGCTGATCGGCCTGCTCACCGTGCTGGGCGGCTCGCGTGCGGACGCCGAGGAGGTCGCGCAGGACGCGTTCGTGCGGCTGCTCGAGCACTGGACCAGGGTCCGCGGCTACGACGACGTGGACGCGTGGCTGCGCACCGTGGCCGTCCGGCTGCTGGTCTCGCGCCAGCGGCGCCGCAAGGTCGCGGCCCTCGGTCTCGGCCGGCTGCGGGCCCGGGCCGCGGGCTCGGTCGAGGGACCGGACGGCGTCCGGCTCGACGTCGGCGCCGCGGTGGCCGCGCTGCCGCTGGACCACCGTGCGATCCTCCTGCTCCACCACGTCCACGACCTGCCGGTCGAGGAGGTCGCCGCCCTGCTGCGGGTGCCCGTCGGCACGGTCAAGTCGCGCCTCTCGCGCGCGCGGGCGGCCCTCGCACCCCGGCTCACCGAAGGGAGCACCCCGTGACCGAACCGTTGGACCGCCTCGTGCAGGACGCCACCCCCGCGCACCCGCCGCCGTTCGCCGACGTCGTGCGCCGGCGCCGGGCCCGGCGGCTGCGGCGACGCGCCGCTGCCGGGGTCGGGGTGGCTGCAGTCGCCGTCGTCGCCCTCGCCGTCGTCGACGGTCCCGGCGACCGTCCCGGCCCGGAGGCCGACGACCCGGCGACGTCGGCGAGCGACCCGGCGTCCGACCCCGTGCCGTCCGATCCCGTGCCGTCCGATCCCGTGCCATCCGATCCCGTGCCGTCCGAACCCGTGCCCACCACGGCCACGTCGCCCCTCGAGCCCGACGACGGCGTGGGCGACGAGCCACCTCGTCTGGTGCTCGACGGGACCCGGGGGCCGGTGCTGGCTCTCCAAGGCTCCTACTGCTGGGGCAGCACCTGCGCCGACCGGGCGTTCCCCGCCCCCGCGGACGTCCCGCTGGTGGCCCCGGTCGCACCGCTGCGGGCGGCGTTTCCCCTGGCCGGGCGGTGGGACGCCGACGTGACCCCCGGCGTGGGCGACCCCGGCTGCGCCCGGTACCCGGTGCTCGTCGAGCCGGCCGCCGACGACCAGCTGCTGCTGACGCCGTCCGGCCCGGGCGGCGACCGGATGGGCTCCTACTTCGTCCGGCCCGAGGCCGGTGGTGACACGTCCGGTCTGTGGCGGTGGCCGGTGCCGGCCCGGGACGGCCGGGCGCTGGCCTGGCTCGACCTGCGCCAGAACACGCCGAGCTCGGGTGGCGAGGCCGGGGTCACGCTCCACGTCGACGACGCGGCGGTCGACGGCGACGTCTCGGCGTCGGTGAGGATCACCGCCGCGGACGGCGCGGTGGGGCGCACCGTCGCGCTGCCGCGCACCGACCAGCACTGCGACGGCGACGGGTTCGTGGAGCTCGGGACGCCCTGGGGGGTGCGGCAGCAGCGCATCGACGGGATCGGCCCGGCGCCCTACTCCTACGTCGTCGACCTCGTCGTCGACGGCACCCACCACACGGGCACCGGCACGTTCGCCGGCGGCTCGGGCGGTGGCGACTCGCGGATCACCTTTGACCCGCCGCTGCCGGCCTCCTGAGGCCGCGCCGCAGCAGCCTCAGACGTTGAAGCCGAGGGCGCGCAGCTGCTCGCGGCCGTCGTCGGTGATCTTGTCGGGGCCCCACGGCGGCATCCAGACCCAGTTGATGGCGACGTCGTTGACCAGGCCCTCGAGGGCCTGGTTGGTCTGGTCCTGGATGACGTCGGTCAGCGGGCAGGCCGCGGACGTCAGGGTCATGTCGATGACCAGGTTCGACGAGGGGTCGAGGTGCAGGTCGTAGACCAGGCCCAGGTCGACGACGTTGATCCCGAGCTCGGGGTCCACGACGTCCTTCATCGCCTCGGTGACGTCGTCGACGGTGACGGTGGCGGTGCCGCCGGACCCGCCGGCCGTGGCTTCGGGGACCTCGGGAAGGTCGCTGTGGTCGGGCTGGGTGTCAGCCATGCTGTGCCTCCTGGGCTTGGATGAGGGCGTCCTGGTAGGCCATCCAGGACAGTAGCGCGCACTTGATGCGGGCGGTGAGCTTGGCGGCACCGGCGAAGGCGATGCCGTCCTCGAGGACGTCCTCGTCGGGCTCGACCTGGCCCTTGCCACGCATCATCTCGAGGAACGCGGCGTGCACCGGCTGCGCCTGTACGACGGTCTTGCCGATGAGCAGCTCGGTCATCACCGAGGCCGAGGCCGTGGAGATCGAGCAGCCCTGGTTGTCGTAGGAGATGTCGGCGATCCTGGCCTCGTCGCCCGTGCCGTCGAGGTGCAGCCGCAGCGTCACCTCGTCGCCGCAGGTCGGGTTGACGTGGTGCACCTCCGCCTCGAACGGCTCGCGCAGGCCGGCGTTCAGCCGACGCTTCGCGTGGTCGAGGATGATGTCCTGGTACAGGTTGTCGAGGTCCACGGTTCAGCCCAACTTGAAGTACGTACGGGTGTATTCCAGCGCCTCGACCAGCGCGTCGATCTCGCCCGGCGTCGTGTAGAGGTACGACGACATGCGCGTCGAGCTCTGGACGCCGAACCGCGCGTGCGCCGGCTTCGCGCAGTGGTGACCGGCCCGGACGGCGACGCCGCGCGAGTCGAGCACCTGGGCGACGTCGTGCGGGTGCACGCCGTCGATCTCGAAGGAGATCGCGCCGCCGCGCCGTGCCGCGTCGAGCGGGCCGAGCACCTTGAGGCCGGGCACGGTGGCCAGTCCCTCGAGGGCGTGGGTGGTGATGGCGTGCTCGTGGTCGCGGATCGCGTCGAGGCCGAGGTGGGACAGGTAGTCGACCGCGGCGCCGAGGCCGACGGCCTCGGCGATCGGCGGGGTGCCGGCCTCGAACTTGTGCGGGATGGGGGCATACGTCGAGCGCGCCATCGTGACGGTCTCGATCATCTCGCCGCCGCCGAGGAACGGCGGCAGCTCGCCGAGCAGCTCGCTGCTCCCCCACAGGACGCCGATGCCGGTCGGTCCGACGACCTTGTGGCCGGTGAAGACGACGACGTCCGGTCGCTCCTCCGGGGCCATCGCGGCCAGGTCGATGCACAGCTGCGGCGCGGCCTGCGAGGCGTCGACGACCACGATCGCGCCGACCTCGTGCGCGCGACGGGTGAGCTCGGCGACCGGGTTGATGGTGCCGAGCATGTTGGACACCCAGGTGAACGAGACGACCTTGGTGCGCTCGGTGAGGAGCTCGTCGATGTTCGACAGGTCGAGCTCGCCGTCGTCGGTGAGGCCGAACCAGCGCAGCGTCGCGCCGGTCCGCTCGGTGAGCATCTGCCACGGCACGATGTTGGAGTGGTGCTCCATCTCGGTGATGACGACCTCGTCGCCCTCGCCGACCTGGTGCCGGCCCCGCCACGCCAGGGTGTTGGCCACCAGGTTGAGCGCCTCGGAGGCGTTCTTGGTGAAGATGACCTCGTCGCGGCTCGGTGCGCCGAGGAAGGCAGCGACCTTGTCGCGACCGCCCTCGAAGGCCTCGGTCGCCTCGGCGCCCAGCTGGTGCATGGCCCGGGCGATGTTGGCGTTGTGGTGCTCGAGGTGGTCGACCATCGCGTCGATGACGCACTGCGGCTTCTGGGAGGTGTTGGCGCTGTCGAGGTAGACCAGGGCCTGCCCGTTCGCCAGGGTGCGCTCGAGGATCGGGAAGTCCTTGCGGACGACCTCGAGCTCGGGGAGCAGTCCGTGCATCGCCGTGCCTTCCGTCCTGGGGGGTGGTGCCGGTGGGTGGGTCAGACCGTCGCGGTGAGGAACCGCTCGTAGCCGTTGGCCTCCAGCTCGTCGGCGAGCTCGGGGCCGCCGGACTCCGCGACGCGGCCCGCGACGAACACGTGCACGCGGTCGGGCTGGATGTAGCGCAGGATGCGCGTGTAGTGCGTGATCAGCAGGACGCCCTTGCCCTCGCGGGCGCGGTAGCGGTTCACGCCCTCGGAGACGACCTTGAGGGCGTCGATGTCGAGGCCGGAGTCGGTCTCGTCGAGGATCGCGATCTTCGGGTCGAGCAGCTCGAGCTGGGCGATCTCGTGGCGCTTCTTCTCGCCGCCGGAGAACCCCTCGTTGACCGAGCGCTGGGCGAAGGAGGGGTCGAGGTCCAGGTCGGCCAGCGACTTGTTGACGTCCTTGACCCAGGTGCGCAGCTTCGGCGCCTCGCCGTCGATCGCGGTCTTGGCGGTGCGCAGGAAGTTGGTGACCGAGACGCCGGGCACCTCGACGGGGTACTGCATGGCCAGGAAGAGCCCGGCGCGGGCGCGCTCGTCGACCGACATCTCGAGGACGTCGACGCCGTCGAGCAGGACGCTGCCGCCGGTGACCTGGTACTTCGGGTGACCGGCGACCGAGTAGGCGAGGGTCGACTTGCCCGAGCCGTTGGGGCCCATGATCGCGTGCGTCTCACCGTCGCCGATGGTGAGCGTGACGCCCTTGAGGATCTCCTTGGGACCGTCCTCGGTGGTGACCGAGACGTGCAGGTCCTTGATCTCGAGAGTGCTCATTGCGGGGTGGCTCCGTTCAGGGTGGTGGTGGTGTCGACGTAGACGCCGTCCTCGCGGACCTCGACAGGGAAGGTCGCGACGGGTTCGGTGGCCGGCAGCCCGGAGGGCTGGCCGGTGCGGAGGTCGAAGCGCGAGCCGTGCAGCCAGCACTCGATCGTGCAGCTGCCACCGTCGCGCTCGACGTCGCCCTCGCTGAGGGCGACGTGGGCGTGCGTGCACAGGTCCTGGACGGCGAGGACCTCCTCGCCGTCGCGGGCGATCGCGACGTCGTACTCACCGATGGTGACGGCGAGGGCATGGTCGGCCGGGACGTCGTCGAGCGCGCAGGCCCGCTGGAAGCTCATCTCCTGGCTGGTGCTCACTGCTCGGTCTCGAAGCCGCGGAAGACGTTCTTGGCGAGCTCGTCCTCGACGGTCTCGGTGAGCTTGGCCTCCAGCGACGGCACGCCGATCTTGCGGATCAGGTCCTGGAAGAAGCCGTGCAGCACCAGCCGCTTGGCCTCCTTGTCGGAGATGCCGCGCGTGCGGAGGTAGAACAGCTGCTCGTCGTCGAACCGGGCGGTCGCCGAGGCGTGCCCGGCACCCTCGATCTCGCCGGTCTCGATCTCGAGGTTGGGCACCGAGTCGGCGTGGCAGCCGTCGGTGAGCACCAGGTTGCGGTTCTCCTCGTAGGTCTCGATGCCCTCGGCGATCTTGCGGATCAGCACGTTGCCGATCCAGACCGTGTGCGCCTTCTCGCCCTGCAGCGCACCCTTGTAGAGCACGTTGCTCTTGGTGCGCGGCTGGTTGTGGTCGGCGAAGAGCCGGTGCTCGAGGTGCTGGCCGGCGTCGGCGAAGTACAGGCCGAGCAGCTCGGCCTCGCCGCCGGGGGCGTCGTACTCGACGTTGGCGTGCATCCGGACGACGTCGCCGCCGAAGGAGACCGACGTGTGGCGCACGTGGGCGTCGCGCCCCACGCGGATCGCGTCGCGCCCGAGGTGGACGGCGTCGTCGGCCCAGTCCTGCAGCGAGACGACGTTGACCTGCGCCCCGTCGCCGACGACCACCGTGGTGGTCGCGACGTAGCGCGCCGAGCCGGTGTGCACGACGGCGACGGTGGCCTTGGCGTGGCGGCCGACGCGGACCACGAGCCGGCCGTAGACCAGGTCGTCGACCGACTCGCCGTGCAGCCGCAGCACGACCGGGTGCTCGTCGTCGAGCTCGAGCTCGGCCGGCACGTCGAGCAGCAGCGCGTGGTCAGCGAGCTCGGCCGCCAGGGCCGCGGGCCGGTCGTTGGGGGCCAGCTCACCGGCGGCGCGGGCCTCCTCGCCGGAGACCTGCGTCAGCGTCACGCCGTCGGGCAGCGTGGCGTCCCAGGTGAGCTGGGTCGCGGACGGCTCGCCCTCGAGCATGCCGCGCAGCCGCTTCATCGGCGTGAAGCGCCAGATCTCCTCGCGGCCGGTCGGCAGCGGGTGGTCGGCCAGGTCGTAGGAGGGCGGCGGGTTGAGGTGGGAGAAGGACAGGTGTCCCTGCTCCAGGCTGGCCTCGACGCTCTCGCGGGCAGCATCGGTCACGGTCACAGGCAGGTCTTTCTACGGTCGCGGGTGCGGTTCGGTGGGGTGGGCGGTGCCGGCGTCAGCCGACAGCACCCTCCATCTGCAGCTCGATGAGGCGGTTGAGCTCCAGGGCGTACTCCATCGGGAGCTCCTTGGCGATCGGCTCGACGAAGCCGCGCACGATCATCGCCATCGCCTCGTCCTGCTCCATGCCGCGCGACATCAGGTAGAAGAGCTGGTCGTCGGAGACCTTCGAGACGCTCGCCTCGTGGCCCATCGAGACGTCGTCCTCGCGGATGTCGACGTAGGGGTAGGTGTCGGAGCGGCTGATCTGGTCGACGAGCAGCGCGTCGCACAGCACGTTCGACTTGGAGCCGTGGGCACCCTCGTTGACCTGGATCAGGCCGCGGTAGGACGTCCGGCCACCGCCGCGCGCCACCGACTTCGACAGGATCGAGGACGAGGTGTGGGGCGCGGCGTGCACCATCTTGGCGCCGGCGTCCTGGTGCTGGCCCTCGCCGGCGAACGCGATCGAGAGCGTCTCGCCCTTGGCGTGCTCGCCCATGAGGTAGATCGCGGGGTACTTCATCGTCACCTTCGAGCCGATGTTGCCGTCGACCCACTCCATCGTCGCGCCGGCCTCGCAGGTCGCGCGCTTGGTGACGAGGTTGTAGACGTTGTTCGACCAGTTCTGGATGGTCGTGTAGCGGCAGCGGCCGCCCTTCTTGACGATGATCTCCACGACCGCGGAGTGCAGCGAGTCGGAGGAGTAGATCGGCGCCGTGCAGCCCTCGACGTAGTGCACGTAGGCGTCCTCGTCGACGATGATGAGGGTGCGCTCGAACTGGCCCATGTTCTCGGTGTTGATCCGGAAGTAGGCCTGCAGCGGGATGTCGACGTGCACGCCCTTCGGCACGTAGATGAACGAGCCACCCGACCACACCGAGGTGTTGAGCGCGGAGAACTTGTTGTCACCGACCGGGATGACGGTGCCGAAGTACTCCTGGAACAGCTCGGGCTGCTCGCGCAGCGCGGTGTCGGTGTCGAGGAAGAGCACGCCCTGCTCCTCGAGGTCCTCGCGGATCGAGTGGTAGACGACCTCCGACTCGTACTGCGCGGCGACGCCCGAGACGAGACGCTGCTTCTCCGCCTCCGGGATGCCGAGCTTGTCGTAGGTGTTCTTGATCTCCTCGGGGAGGTCGTCCCACGTCGCCGCCTGCTTCTCGCTGGAGCGGACGAAGTACTTGATGTTGTCGAAGTCGATGCCGCCGAGGTCGGAGCCCCAGGTCGGCATGGGCTTGCGGTGGAAGAGCTTGAGGCCCTTCAGGCGCTGGTCGAGCATCCACTGCGGCTCGTTCTTGAGCGCGGAGATGTTGCGGACGACGTCCTCGGAGAGGCCGCGCTGCGCGGTCGCGCCGGCCACGTCGGTGTCGGCCCAGCCGAAGTCGTAGCGGCCGATGCCCTTGAGCTCGGGGTTGAGGTCTTCGATGGAGGTCATGAAGTGACCTTCTCCTTCGTCGTCATCGTGATCGGGGTGGAACCGGGAAGATCGGGGATGCAGGTGGTGCACACGCCGTCGCCGTGGGCGATCGTCGCGAGACGCTGCACGTGGCGGCCGAGCACCCGGCTGATGGCCGCGGTCTCCTCCTCGCACAGCTGGGGGAACTCGTGGGCCACGTGGGACACCGGGCAGTGCTGCTGGCACAGCTGCTCGCCCACCGGGGACTCGCGAACCGAAGCCGCGTAGCCCTCGTCGGAGAACACCCGGGCCAGGACCTCGGCGGGACCGAGGTCCGGGTGCGCGACGGCGACCTCGCCGAAGCGCTCCTCCACGAAACCAGCCCGGCGGCGCGCGAATTCCCGGACGGCGGCGTCACCACCGGTCTCGGCCAGGAACCGCAGCGCGGCGGCGGCCAGGTCGTCGTACTTCTGGTCGAAGCCGTCACGGCCGGTCTCGGTCAGGGCGAACACCTTGGCCGGGCGGCCGCGGCCACGGCCGGCGGCCTTGCGGGCGTCGCGCGCCTCGACCGCGCCGTCGTCGACGAGCTGGTCGAGGTGGCGCCGCACCGCGGCCGGCGTGAGGTCCAGGCGCTCGGCCAGGGCCGCGGTGGTGGAGGGACCGTCGACCAGGATCGACCGCACGACACGCTGGCGCGTGGTGCTGTCGGAGCGGTCGGCGGTGAATTCCACAACACCAGTGTGCCGATAATGGGGCGGACCGTTCAAGCAAGGCCACCCTTAGCAAGGTCACCCTGGGTGACGGGCGCCACACGGGCTGGGTCGGGCGGGTCAGCGCGGGGCGCCGGGCCGGGTGGCGTGCAACCAGGCCAGGCCGAGGAACGGCAGCACGAGCGGGAGGAAGCCGTAGCCCTGGCCGAAGTGCGACCAGACCGTCTTGTCGGGGAACAGCGCGGTGTCGACGTAGGAGAGCGTGCCGATGGACAGCACGCCGAGCAGCTCGACCACGCAGGAGCCGACCGCGACCGCCCAGGCCCGGCGTCCGCCGAGCAGCAGGCACGTCGTGGCGACCAGGTAGATCACCGCCGCCACGAGCGAGAGCGTGTAGGCGAACGGCGCCCGGTCGGCGTCGGAGCCGAGCTGGACCAGCGAACGGCCCGTGGCGGCCACGGCGAAGACCCCGTAGACGAAGACCAGGATCCGACCCGGGCCGGCGGACAGCTCACGCACCGGAGCCGTCCCAGATGGTCTCGAGGCGCAGCTGGAGGGCGACCACCGTCACGACGGCGACGATCAGCACCCCCGTGCCGGCGCGGGTGCGCTCGGCCAGCGACCAGAACGCACCGATCGGGAGCACGAGCAGGTTGCCGACGAGGTAGCTGACGAACAGCACGCCGGACACGTCGCGGTCGGTCTGCGACAGCGACACCGCACCGACGACCAGCTGCACGAGGACGGCGACCTCCAGCACCGCGAGCACCACGAAGGTGCGGTCCTGGGCGGGCTCGTCGCGGACCAGGAGGACGATCCCCACCACCGCGGCCACGCCGCCGAGCGCGAGGATCGTCGCCGTCAGCCAGTCGGTCACCCGGCAACTGTAGAGACGTCGGTGGCGGCCGCCGGCGGCGGCACGGACCCCGCCCGCGGACGCCTCCCCGCGGACGACGACGGATCGTCCCGATGTCCAGGGCCAACCCCGTGGCTCCTACACTTCGTGGGTGTCCGAACCCTCGTCCGCCGGCGGTGCCGCAAGCCTCGCGGACGGCGCCGTGACGGTCGAGGGGCTGGTGATGCGCTACGGCGACAAGGTGGCCGTCGACCGGCTCAGCCTGAGCGTCGAGGCCCACACCATCACCGCCGTCCTCGGACCCAACGGCGCGGGCAAGACCACGACGCTGGAGACCTGCGAGGGCTACCGGACGCCGCAGCACGGCACCGTGCGGGTGCTCGGCCTCGACCCGGTGCGCGACCGGCACGCGCTGCTCCCCCGGATCGGCGTGATGCTGCAGAGCGGCGGCGCCTGGGGCGGCGTCCGCGCGGTGGAGATGCTGCGCCACGTCGCGCGGCTGCACGCGAACCCGCTGCCGGTCGACCTGCTCGTCGAGCGGCTCGGGCTCGCCGACTGCGGGCGGACGCCGTTCCGCCGGCTCTCCGGTGGTCAGCAGCAGCGCCTCGGCCTCGCGATGGCGATCGTGGGCCGCCCCGAGCTCGTCTTCGTCGACGAGCCGACCGCCGGGCTCGACCCGTCCGTGCGGCGCACCGTCTGGGAGCTCCTCGAGGAGCTGCGCACCGACGGGGTGACCGTCGTGCTCACCACGCACTACATGGACGAGGCCGAGCGGCTCGCCGACCGCGTCCACATCCTCGACCGGGGGACGCTGGTCGCCTCCGGCTCCCCGCTGGAGCTGACCCGCGGCGGGTCGGTCGCCACGATCCGGCTGGTCGTGACCCAGCCGTTCCCGCCCGGTGCCCCCGCCTCGCTGACCGCCGCGCTCGGCCCCGGCACCGAGGTCACCCAGCTCGACGCCGTCAGCCTGCTCGTCACCGGCCCGGCCGACGGCTCCACGCTCGCGAAGGTGTCGCGGTGGTGCGAGGCCAACGACGTGCTGCCCGAGTCGCTGACCCTCGGCCAGCGCAAGCTGGAGGACGTCTTCCTCGAGCTCACCGCCCTCCCGGAGACCACATGACTCCCCCGACCACGCCTCCGACCACGCCCCGCACCACCGCGACCGCCGCGGCTGCGGCCGGGCCGGGCACCTTCGTCCCGGCCCCCGGCGCCGCGCCCGTCCTGCGCCAGGTGCTGACCCAGGCCTCGATGGAGGCCCGGCTGATGCTCCGCAACGGCGAGCAGCTGCTGCTCGCCGTGGTCATCCCCGTCATCGTGCTCCTCGTCGGTGTCCGCGGCGCCGAGCGCGTCGACCTCGAGTACGGCGTGGAGACCTTCGCCCCCGGCGTCCTGGCCCTCGCGGTGATGTCGACGTCGTTCACGGCGCTGGCGATCGCCACCGGCTTCGAGCGCCGCTACGGCCTCATCAAGCGGCTGGGCACGTCGCCGCTGTCGCGGACCTCGCTGCTGGGCGCGAAGGTGCTCGCGCTGCTGGTCGTCGAGGTCCTCCAGGTCGTCGTCATCGGCGCCGTGGCCCTCGCCCTCGGGTGGGAGCCGGACGCCTCGGTGGTGGGCCTGTTGCTCACCGTGGTGCTCGGCACCTCGGCGTTCGCCTCGCTCGGGCTGCTGCTCGCCGGGTCGCTGCGCGCCGAGGCCACCCTCGCCGCCGCCAACCTGGTCTACCTGCTCCTGATGGCCGGCGGCGCGGTGGTGCTGCCCGCGTCGGCCTACGGCTCCTTCGGCGACGTCGTCGCCTGGCTGCCCTCGGGGGCCCTCGGCGAGGCGATGCGCTCGGCGCTCGCCGGCGCCGCCGTCGCCTGGCGCGACCTGCTCGTCCTGGCCGGCTGGACCGTGGTCGGCGCCGTAGCGACCGCGAGGACCTTCAAGTGGGAGTGAACGTGCTCGACAAGATGGCCCGCCTCGTCCGCCCGCTCGGCTGGGCCAGCCTGGTCGCCAACATCGCCATCGTGGTCACCGGCGGTGCCGTCCGGCTCACCGGGTCCGGCCTCGGCTGCCCCACGTGGCCGCGCTGCACCGACGAGTCGTTCCGCCCGCACGGCGAGCTGGAGCTGCACGCGGCGATCGAGTTCGGCAACCGGCTGCTCACCTTCGTCCTGGCCGCGGTCGCGATCGCGACGCTCGTCGCCGCCTGGCGCACCGGGCGCCGCCAGCTCCGCGTCCTCGCGCTGGTCCTCGCCCTCGGCGTCCCGTTCCAGGCGCTGATCGGCGGCGTCACCGTCCTCACCGACCTCAACCCGTGGATCGTGTCGCTGCACCTGCTGCTGTCGATGGCGATGGTCGGCGTCGCCGTGCTGTTCCTGCGGCGGGTCGACGACCCGGACGCCGTGTGGACCCGCGGCCGGACCCAGGCCCTGGCCTGGATCACCTTCGCCTCGACCTGGGTGGTGCTCTACCTGGGCACCGTCGTCACCGGCGCGGGCCCGCACGCGGGCGACGCCGAGACGCCGCGCAACGGCCTGGACCCGCTGCAGATCAGCCAGCTGCACGCCGACTCGGTCTTCCTGCTCGTCGGCCTCACCGTCGGCCTGGTCCTCGCGACCCGCGCCGGCACCCCGGCCCGCCGCGCCGCCGTCGTCCTGCTCGGCGTCGAGCTGGGCCAGGGCGTGATCGGCTTCGTCCAGTACTTCACCGACCTGCCCGAGATCCTCGTAGGCGCCCACGTGCTCGGCGCCGCCCTCATCTCCGCGGCCGCCACCTGGGCCGTCCTCGCGGTCGTCCTGCGTCCCGCACCGGCACCCGTCCCGGCCACCCGGGTCGAGGCAACGGCGTCCCGCTGAGCCCACCCCCGCAGGGACCCGCGGGTCGGCGCGGAGGTGAGGTCGGTACCCGGTCGAGTCGGCGTTCGTGCTCAACGCCGACGCCGACTCGGCGTCAGCGGGTCAGCAGCGGGTCGAGGGCGACGGCGACGAACAGCAGCGACAGGTACAGGTTCGAGTGGTGGAACAGGCGCATCGGCTGGATCTCGCTGAGGTCCTCGGTGCCGCGGGCCCGGCGCCACATCTTGTGGGCCTCGACGAGGAAGACCGCGCCGAGGACGGCGGCGGCCACCGGGTAGACCGGGCCGGTGCCGGCCACGGGCCACAGCAGCATCGAGGTGGCGACCATGACCCAGCTGTAGAGCACGATCTGGCGGCCCACCTCGGCGGCCGGACGCACCACGGGCAGCATCGGGACGTCGACGTTGGCGTAGTCCTCGCGGTAGCGCAGGGCCAGGGCCCAGGTGTGCGGCGGCGTCCAGAAGAAGACGACGGCGAAGAGCACGATCGGCACCCAGGACAGCTCGCCGGTGACGGCGGTCCAGCCGATGAGGGCCGGGAAGCAGCCCGCGATGCCGCCCCAGACGATGTTCTGGGTGGTGCGGCGCTTGAGGAGCATCGTGTAGCCGAGCACGTAGAACGCGTTGGCCAGCACCGACAGGACCGCCGACAGCGGGTTGACCCAGTAGGCCAGCACCGCCGTGGAGAGCACGGCCTGCACGGTCGCGAAGACCAGCGCGGCGCGCGGCGTGACGACGTGGCGCGGCAGGGCGCGCCGCCGGGTGCGGCGCATCTGCTCGTCGATGTCGCGGTCGTAGACGCAGTTGAACGTCGAGGCCGACCCCGCCGACAGCGCGCCGCCGACGACGGTGGCCACGACCAGGCCCAGGGCCGGGACGCCGCGGGCGGCGAAGAACATGACCGGGACGGTCGTCAGGAGCAGCAGCTCGATGACTCGCGGCTTGGTGAGGCCGACGTAGGCGGCGACGACGTCCTTGAACGACGCCTCACCCCGCTCGGGCTCGGGCTGCCGAAGCGCGGGTCGCGACTCGCCGACGTAGGTCACAGAGGTCCTCGGAACATCGTGTCGTGGTGGTGCGGCAGGTGCTCACACCCGCCCAGGCGGTGTGAGTCTAACGCGCAGGGTGAGTAGGCTCGGCAATGCCCGTGAACCTGTACTGAGGAGCCTTGTGAGCGCCACCCCGAAGCTTGACTGGACCGACCTGGACGACCGCGCCGTCGACACCGCACGTGTGCTGGCCATGGACGCCGTGCAGAAGGTCGGCAACGGACACCCGGGTACCGCGATGAGCCTCGCGCCGGTCGCCTACCTGCTCTTCCAGAAGGTGATGCGCCACGACCCGGCCGACCCGTCGTGGGTTGCCCGCGACCGGTTCGTCCTGTCGTGCGGCCACTCCTCGATCACCCTCTACACGCAGCTCTTCCTCGGCGGCTTCGGCCTCGAGATCGAGGACCTGAAGGCGCTGCGCACCTGGGGCTCCAAGACCCCCGGCCACCCCGAGCTCGGCCACACCGCCGGCGTCGAGGTCACCACCGGGCCGCTCGGCCAGGGCGTCGCGAACGCCGTCGGCATGGCGATGTCCGGCCGGCGCGTCCACGGTCTCCTCGACCCGGGTGCCGCGGCGGGCGAGAGCCTCTTCGACCACCACGTCTACGCGCTGTGCAGCGACGGCGACCTCGAGGAGGGCGTCAGCAGCGAGGCCAGCTCGATCGCCGGCACGCAGGAGCTCGGCAACCTGACCCTCATCTACGACCGCAACCGGATCTCGATCGAGGGCAACACCGACATCGCCTTCACCGAGGACGTCGCCGCGCGCTACCGCGCCTACGGCTGGCACGTCCAGGAGGTCGACTGGACCAACGGCGGCACCGAGTACCGCGAGGACGTCCCGCAGCTGCACCAGGCGATCACCGCGGCCGGCGAGGTCCTCGACCAGCCCTCGCTGATCATCGTCGACACCGTCATCGCCTGGCCCGCGCCCAACGCGCAGGGCACCGAGAAGGCCCACGGCAGCGCGCTGGGGCCCGACGAGGTCGCGGCCACGAAGGAGGTCCTCGGCTGGAACCCCGCCGAGTCCTTCGTCGTCTCCGAGGAGGTCCTCACCCACACCCGCGGCCTGCGCGAGCGCGGCGCCGCGTGGGGTGCGGAGTGGGACGAGAAGTACGCCGCGTGGGCCGAGAAGAACCCCGACTCCGCCGCGCTGCTGCACCGCCTCAAGCAGCGCGCGCTGCCCGACGGGTTCGCCGAGGCGCTGCCCACGTTCGAGGCCGACGCCAAGGGCGTCGCGACCCGGTCGGCGTCGGGCAAGGTCATCAACGCGATCGCGCCGATCATGCCCGAGCTGTGGGGCGGCTCGGCCGACCTCGCCGGCTCCAACAACACCACCATCGAGGGCGTCCCGTCGTTCCTGCCGGTCAGCCGCGGCGTCGAGGAGTGGGAGGCCGACCCGTTCCAGGGCCGCGTGCTGCACTTCGGCATCCGTGAGCACGGCATGGGCGCGATCATGAACGGCATCGCGGCCGACGTCCTCACCCGCGTCTACGGCGGCACGTTCCTGACGTTCTCCGACTACATGCGCGGCGCGGTCCGCGTCGCCGCGCTGAGCGGGCTGCCGGTCACCTACGTCTGGACCCACGACTCCATCGGCCTCGGCGAGGACGGCCCGACCCACCAGCCGATCGAGCACCTCGCCGCGCTCCGCGCGATGCCGGGCCTCGACGTCGTCCGCCCGGCCGACGCGAACGAGACCGCCGCCTGCTGGGCCGCGATCCTCGGCCGCACCGACCGGCCCGCCGCGCTCGCGCTGACCCGGCAGAACGTGCCGGTCTTCCCGCGCGGCGAGGACGGCTTCAGCGGCCTCGACGACGTTGCCCGCGGCGGCTACGTCCTCATCGACGCCGAGGGCGGCGTCCCCGACGTCGTCCTCATCGGCACCGGGTCCGAGGTCCAGCTCGCCGTCGAGGCGCGCGAGCTGCTCGCCGCCGACGGCGTGCGGGCCCGGGTCGTCTCGATGCCGTGCCTGGAGTGGTTCGAGGAGCAGGACCAGTCCTACCGCGAGACCGTCATCCCGCCCGTGGTCAAGGCGCGCGTCTCGGTCGAGGCCGGGGTCAAGCAGGGCTGGCGCGAGATCGTGGGCGACCACGGTCGGATCGTGTCCATCGACCAGTACGGCGCCTCGGCCGACTACGCCCGCATCTACACCGAGTACGGCATCACCGCGCAGGCCGTGGCCGACGCCGCCCGCGACAGCATCACGGTCGTCCAGGGCTGAGACCCGGTCCGGCGAGCCACCCACCGATCACAGGAGAAACCCATGAACGACCGCCTCAAGACGCTGGCCGACGCCGGCGTGTCCATCTGGCTCGACGACCTGTCGCGCGAGCGCATCGAGAGCGGCAACCTGGCCGCGCTGATCGAGGAGAAGTCGGTGGTCGGGGTGACCACGAACCCGACGATCTTCGCCGGCGCGATCGCCAACGGCGAGCGCTACGACGCCCAGGTGCGCCAGCTCGTCGCCGACGACGCCAGCGTCGACCGGGTGATCTTCGAGCTCACCACCGAGGACGTCCGCAACGCCTGCGACATCTTCAAGCGGGTCGCCGACGGCAGCGCCTCCGACGGACGCGTCTCGATCGAGGTCGAGCCCACCCTGGCCAACGACACCGCGGGCACCATCGCCTCGGCCCAGGCCCTCTGGGCCGCCGTCGACCGCGGCAACGCCCTGGTCAAGATCCCCGCCACCAAGGAGGGCCTGCCGGCGATCACCGCGGCGATCGCCCAGGGCATCAGCGTCAACGTGACCCTGATCTTCGGGACCACCCGGTACCAGGAGGTCATGGACGCCTACATGACCGGCCTCGAGCAGGCCCGCGACGCCGGTCTCGACCTCGGCGAGATCCAGTCGGTCGCCTCCTTCTTCGTCAGCCGCATCGACACCGAGATCGACCGGCGCCTCGACGAGATCGGCACCGACGAGGCCGCCGCGCTCAAGGGCAAGGCCGCCCTCGCCAACGCCCGGCTGGCCTACGCCGCCTACGAGGAGGTGCTGGCCAGCGACCGGTGGAAGCAGCTCGCCGAGGCCGGCGCGGTCAAGCAGCGCCCGCTGTGGGCCTCGACCGGCGTCAAGTCCGAGGCCTACCCCGACACGCTCTACGTCACCGAGCTCGTCGTCGCCGACACCGTGAACACGATGCCCGAGAAGACCATGGACGCCTTCGGCGACCACGGCGAGGTCACCGGTGACACCGTGACCGGGCGGGCCGCGCAGGCCCAGGAGGTCTTCGACCGGCTCGCTGCCGCCGGCGTCGACTTCGAGGACGTCCTGGTCACCGTCGAGCACGAGGGCGTCGACAAGTTCAAGACGTCCTGGACCGAGCTGACCGAGACCGTCGAGAAGCAGATGGCGGCGGCCCGCCCGTGACCGGTGGGCCGGTGGACCCGACCTCCACACCGGCGTGGTCCCGCCTGACGGCGCTGGCCACGGCCTCCGCCCCGGACCTGCGGGCCTGGTTCGCCGCCGACCCGGACCGGGTCGACCGGCTCACCCACACCGCCGGTGACCTGACCGTCGACCTGTCGAAGTCCTTCCTCGACGCCGACGTCGTCGCGGCGCTGCTCGACCTGGCCGCGCAGACGAAGGTGCTCGAGCGGCGCGACGCGATGTACGCCGGTGAGCACGTCAACGTCACCGAGGACCGCGCCGTCCTGCACACCGCGCTCCGGCTCCCCGCCGGGGCCAGCCTCGAGGTCGACGGCCAGGACGTCGTCCACGACGTGCACGAGGTGCTCGCCCGGGTCTACGCCTTCGCCGAGAAGGTGCGCGACGGCTCCTGGACCGGCGTGACCGGCGAGCGGATCCGCACGGTCGTCAACATCGGCATCGGCGGCTCCGACCTCGGTCCCGTGATGACCTACGAGGCGCTGGCGCCCTACCGCCAGGACGGCCTCGAGTGCCGGTTCATCAGCAACATCGACCCCACCGACGCCGCGACCACGCTGCAGGGGCTCGACCCGGCCACGACGCTGTTCATCGTGTCGAGCAAGACCTTCGGCACGCTGGAGACGCTCACGAACGCGCGGCTGTGCAAGGCGTGGCTGCTCGACGGGCTCGCCGGCCAGGACGAGGCGGACGCGGTCCGCCGCCACTTCGTCGCGGTCTCGACCGCCCTCGACAAGGTGGCCGACTTCGGCATCGACCCCGACAACGCGTTCGGCTTCTGGGACTGGGTCGGCGGGCGCTACTCCCTCGACTCCGCCATCGGGACGTCGCTCGCGGTGGCCATCGGCCCGGAGCGCTTCGCCGAGCTGCTGGCCGGCTTCCACACGATGGACGAGCACTTCCGCGACACCGAGCCGTCGCGCAACGTGCCGCTCCTGATGGGCCTGCTCAACGTCTGGTACGTCAACTTCCACGGCGCCCAGAGCCACGCGGTGCTGCCCTACGCCCAGCTGCTGCACCGGTTCCCGGCCTACCTCCAGCAGCTGACGATGGAGTCGAACGGCAAGGGCGTCCGCTGGGACGGCTCGCCGGTCACCACCGACACCGGTGAGATCTTCTGGGGCGAGCCCGGCACGAACGGCCAGCACGCCTTCTACCAGCTCATCCACCAGGGCACCCGGCTGATCCCGGCCGACTTCATCGCCTTCGCCAACCCGAGCTACCCGCTCGTCGACGCCGTCGACGGGCAGAGCACCGACGTCCACGAGCTGTTCCTGGCCAACTTCCTGGCCCAGACCCGCGCGCTGGCCTTCGGCAAGACCGCCGACGAGGTCCGCGCCGAGGGCACCGCCGAGGACGTCGTCCCGGCGCGCGTCTTCGAGGGCAACCGCCCGACCACCTCGATCATCGCGCCGGAGCTGACGCCGTCCGTGCTGGGCCAGCTGATCGCGCTCTACGAGCACCTCACGTTCGTGCAGGGCGCGGTGTGGGGCATCGACAGCTTCGACCAGTGGGGCGTCGAGCTCGGCAAGCAGCTCGCCCAGCAGGTCGGGCCGGCCATCGCCGGCGACGCCGACGCGCTGGCCGAGCAGGACGCCTCGACCCGGGCCCTGATCGCCTACTACCAGGAGCACCGCCACCGATGAGCTCGTACGTCAACCCGCTGCGCCAGGAGCAGGACCGCCGACTCCCCCGCATCGCGGGGCCGTGCGGCATGGTGCTCTTCGGCGTCACCGGTGACCTGTCCCGCAAGAAGATCATGCCGGCCATCTACGACCTGGCGAACCGCGGCCTGCTCCCGCCCGGCTTCAGCCTCGTCGGGTTCGCCCGGCGCGACTGGGCCGACCAGGACTTCGCCCAGATCGTGCACGACTCGGTGAAGGCCCACGCCCGCACCGAGTTCCGCGAGGAGGTCTGGAACCAGCTCGCCGAGGGCTTCCGCTTCGTGTCGGGGGCCTTCGACGACGACGTCGCCTTCGACCGGCTGCGACGCACCATCGAGGAGCTCGACCAGGTCCGCGGCACCGGCGGCAACCACGCCTTCTACCTGGCGATCCCGCCCGGCGGGTTCGGCCTGGTGGCCCAGCAGCTGCAGGAGCACGGCCTCGCGGTGGCACCCGACGAGCTGCCCGTGGGCAGGTCGGGCGACCGCCCGTGGCGGCGCGTCGTCGTCGAGAAGCCGTTCGGCCACGACCTGACGTCGGCCCGCGAGCTGAACTCGACCCTCGACACCGTCTTCGCGCCGCCCGCGATCTTCCGGATCGACCACTACCTCGGCAAGGAGACGGTGCAGAACATCCTGGCGACCCGCTTCGCCAACACGATGTTCGAGCCGCTCTGGAACAACAACTACGTCGACCACGTGCAGATCACGATGGCCGAGGACGTCGGCATCGGCGGCCGGGCCGGCTACTACGACGGCATCGGGGCCGCGCGCGACGTCATCCAGAACCACCTGCTGCAGCTGATGGCCCTCGTCGCGATGGAGGAGCCGACCTCGTTCGACGCCGAGGCGCTGCGGATCGAGAAGCAGAAGCTGCTCGCCAGCATCAAGCTGCCCCGGCGCATCGACCGCGGCACCGCGCGCGGCCAGTACGCCGCGGGCTGGGCCGGCGGCGCGAAGGTGCTCGGCTTCAAGGACGAGGACGGCATCGCGGCCACCTCGCGCACCGAGACCTACGCCGCGATCACCCTGAACGTGGAGAACCGGCGCTGGGCCGGCGTCCCGTTCTACCTGCGCACGGGCAAGCGGCTCGGACGGCGCGTGACCGAGGTCGCCGTCGTCTTCAAGCGCTCGCCGCACCAGCCGTTCACGGCGACGTCCGTGGAGGACCTCACCCAGAACGCGCTGGTCATCCGGGTGCAGCCCGACGAGGGCATGACGGTCCGGTTCGGCGCCAAGGTGCCGGGCACGCAGATGGAGATCCGCGACGTGAACATGGACTTCGCCTACGGCGGCACCTTCACCGAGGCCTCGCCGGAGGCCTACGAGCGGCTGATCCTCGACGTCCTGCTCGGCGACCCGCCGCTCTTCCCGCGCCACGAGGAGGTCGAGCTGTCCTGGAAGATCCTCGACCCGATTCTGGAGCGCTGGGCCGACAAGGGCAGCCCCGAGGACTACCCACCCGGCACCTGGGGGCCGGCGTCGGCCGACAAGATGCTGGCCCGCGACGGACGCGTCTGGAGGAGGCCCTGATGATGGAGCTCACCGACACCAGTTCGGCGGCGATCGCGGCCGAGTTCGTGCGCGCCCGCACCCGCGCCGGGTCACCGGCGATGGGCATGGTGATGACGCTGATCGTCGTGGTCGACGAGGAGTCGTCCGAGGCGGCGATGACCAACGCCCGCAAGGCGACCCACGAGCACCCGGCGCGGGTGCTCGGCGTCGTCCTCGGCTCGGCGCGCGGCAAGGCCGTCGTCAACGCCCAGGTCGGCACCGGCGCGGGCTGGGGCGGCGAGGCCGCCGTCATCCGGCTCGAGGGCGAGGTGGTCAAGCACGCCGACTCCGTCGTCCTGCCGCTGCTGCTGCCCGACTCCCCGGTCGCGATCTGGTGGCCGCACGACCCGCCGACCGACCCCGCCGCCGACCCGCTCGGCGCGCTCGCCAAGCGCCGGATCACCGACGCCGCCGAGGCCCACCAGGGCCGGACGACGGCGCTGCAGACGCAGTGCGCGTCCTACGTCGCCGGCAACACCGACCTGGCCTGGACCCGGCTCACGGCGTGGCGCGCGCTGCTCGCCGCCTCCCTCGACCAGCACCCGCTCAAGGTGACGTCGGCGACGGTCACCTCGGAGCGGATCAGCCCGAGCGCCGACCTGCTCGCCGCGTGGCTGCGCAGCCGGCTCAAGGTGGAGGTCACCCGGCACCACTCGTCGGGGCCGGGCATCACCGAGGTCGTGATGGAGACCAAGGAGGGTCCGATCCGCATCGCCCGCACCGACGGACGGCTCGCGACCTTCACCTCCCCCGACCGGCCCGACCGGCCGATCGCGCTCAAGCGGCGCAAGCTGCCCGAGCTGCTCGCCGAGGAGCTGCGCCGCCTCGACGAGGACGACGTCTACGCCGCGACCATCACCAGCCTGAGCAGGAGCACGCCGTGAACGTCGTCCCCCCGAGCCCGCGCATCGAGGTCCAGCCGTCGCCCGAGGCCCTGGCGACCGCCGTCGCCGGCGAGCTGCTGACCCGGCTCGCCGACCTGCAGGCGGCCGGGCAGGTCCCGCAGATCGGGCTGACCGGCGGCACCATCGCCGAGGCCATCCACCGGGAGGTCGCGCGGCTGTCGCCGGCGTCCGGGGTCGACTGGGGCACCGTGGTCGTCTGGTTCGGCGACGAGCGGTTCGTCGCCCCCGACTCCCCCGACCGCAACGCCGGCCAGGCGCGCGCGGCGTTCCTCGACGCCGTCGGCGCCACCCAGGTGCACGAGATGGCCTCCACCGCGACGGCGTCCTCGGTCGAGGAGGGCGCCGCGGCGTACGCCGACCTGGTGCGCGCCCACGGGTCCGGTGGGTTCGACGTCCTCATGCTCGGCATCGGCCCCGACGGCCACGTGGCCTCGCTGTTCCCGGGGCACCCGGCCGCCGCGACCACCGACGCCGTCGCGGTCGGCGTCCACGACTCGCCGAAGCCGCCGCCGGACCGCATCTCGCTCACCTTCGAGTGCCTCAACCGGGCCGACACCGTGTGGTTCCTCGCCGCCGGCGACGGCAAGGCCGACGCCGTCGCGCGGGCCCTGGCCCCCGAGGGGTCGGTCACCGCGACCCCCGCCCGCGGCGTGACCGGCCGCGACCCGGCGTCCGGCACCGCCACCGAGATCACCTGGTGGCTCGACACCGCCGCCGCCTCCGCCCTCTGACCGCCGAGTCGGCGCAGAGTTCAAGTCGGGACGCGCCGAGTCGGCGTTCGTGCTCAGCGCGAACGCCGACTCGGCGGGTTCTCGGGCGGTCGTCCACAGGCCGGTGACCGGGTGGGTTGGCCGCACGCCGGCCCGGGCACCTCGGACCGCATGCGCATCGAACCGCTGCTCGACCAGCCCCGTCTCGACGATCGCTTCCCGCTGCCGCTGGACCGTCCGTTCACGGCGGCGACGGCCAGGGCCGCCGGCGTCAGCCGGTTCAACCTGGGCCGGCTGATCGACGCGGGCCACCTGCGCTCCCCCGTGCGCGGCACGTTCCTGGCCACCCAGGCGGGCGACTCGATCCGCCTGCGCGCCGAGAGCCTCGCGCTCGTCGTCCCCGAGGACTGCGTGGTGTGCGACCGCCATGCCGGCTGGCTCCACGGCGCGGACATGATCCTTGCGCCCGGTGAGCACCAGCAGCTCCGGCCGATCTCGGTGTTCCGGCCGTCCGGTCACGGGCGACTCCGGAACGATCTCGCGGACAGCGGTGAGCGCAACCTGCGTCCCCGCGACGTGACCGTGGTGGGCGGCGTCCTGGTCACCACGCCGGTGCGGACCACGTGGGACCTGGGCCGGCAGCGATCGCGCGACGCGGCGCTCTCGTGCATGGACCAGATGTTCCGGCTGGGCCGCGTCGACCGTGACGAGTTCCTCGACGGGATCCCCCGCTTCCGCGGGATGCGCTGGGTCACCCGGCTGCGCGAGCTCGCGCCGTACGTCGACGGCCGGGCGGCCTCACCGGGCGAGTCCTGCCTGCGGCTGCGGTGGATCGACGCCGGCCTCCCGCTGCCCGAGCTGCAGGTCGAGGTCTGGGTCGACGGCGTCCTGCTCGCGATCATCGACCTCGCCTGCGAGGAGCTCCGCTACGGCGCCGAGTACGACGGCGAGGAGTGGCACTCCACGGCCGAGCAGGTCGCGCACGACCGGGCCCGCCGCGACGAGCTCGGCGCGCAGCGGTGGCTGGTCGACGTGTTCCGCAGGGACGACGTCCACGGGCGGGCGCAGTCGGCGGACCGCACGCTGCGGGCCGGGTACGCCGCAGCCCGGGCCGCACGGGGCGCCGTCGTCGCCTGAAAACGGGGCCGAGTCGGCGTTCGCGTTGAGTGCGAACGCCGACTCGGCCTTCTTCGACTTGACCTTGACGCCGACTCGGCGGGTCAGGGGTGGTGGGTCAGAAGATGATCTCGCCGGACTTGCGACGGGTGCGCAGGAGCTGGATCGCCTCGTCGAGGATCACCTCGGCCTCGCGGTCGGAGCGGCGCTCCTTCACGTAGGCGAGGTGGGTCTTGTAGGGCTCGATCTTGGGCGCCGGCGGCGGGTTGTCGGAGTCGAGCGAGGCCGGCAGGCCGCACTTGGGGCAGTCCCAGGAGTCCGGGACGGTCGCCTCGACCGAGAACGTGATCACCGAGCGGTGCTCGTGCGAGCAGAAGTACGTGACGGCCTGCCGCGGGGCGGCCTCGCCCCGCTCGGCCTCGCCCATCGGACCGGCACCCACGCGGCTGCCGCGAATGGCGTTTCCTGCACCTGCCATGACTGTTGACTCCTCGTTCGAACCGTCGTGTGCTGGGCCCGCAGGGGGCTCAGTAGGCCTTGAGCAGGCCGAGGGCGATGACGCAGGCGAACCAGATGATGCCCGTGCCGATCGTGAAGCGGTCGAGGTTGCGCTCGGCGACCGACGAGCCGCCGAGCGAGCTCGACACACCGCCGCCGAACATGTCCGACAGACCGCCACCACGCCCCTTGTGGAGGAGCACCAGCAGGATCATCAGACCGCTGGCGAGGCACAGGAGAATGGTGAGGATGAGTTCCGCGTTCACGAGGGTTGATCCTACGTCAGGGATGCCGTCCGAGGACGACCGGCACCCGCGGGTTGTCGCTCGGAATCAGAGCGCGGGCATGTCGTGGAAGCGGCAGATCCCGCCGAACTCGTCGACCTGGAGGCTGGCGCCCCCGACGAGCGCACCGTCGACGTCGGCCTTGGCCATGATCCCGGCGACGTTGGCGGCCTTGACGGAGCCGCCGTACAGCACGCGGACGCCGTCGGCGGCCGCGTCGCCGTGGGCCTCGCGGATCTGCGCGCGGATCGCCTGGCAGACCTCCTGGGCATCCTCCGGGGTCGCGACCTCGCCGGTGCCGATGGCCCAGACGGGCTCGTAGGCGATGACGAGGTCGGCGACCTGCTCGGCGGTGAGGCCCGCGAGCGACCCCTCGACCTGGGCCATCGTGTGGGGGACGTGCTCGCCGGCCTGACGGACCTCGAGGCCCTCACCGACGCACACGATCGGGATCATCCCGGCCTTCAGCGTGGCGTGCGCCTTGGCGTTGACGACCTCGTCGGTCTCCGCGTGGTGCTCGCGGCGCTCGGAGTGCCCCACGACGACGTAGGAGCAGCCGAGCTTGGCCAGCATGCCCGCCGAGATCTCGCCGGTGTAGGCGCCCGACTCGTGCGTCGAGACGTCCTGGGCGGCGTACTTGACCGAGAGCCGGTCGCCGTCGACGAGCGTCTGCACCGAGCGCAGGTCCGTGAACGGCGGGACGACGACGACCTCGACCTTGCCGAAGTCGTGGCGCTTGTCCGACAGCGTCCAGGCCAGCTTCTGCACCAGGACGACGGCCTCCTGGTGGTTGAGGTTCATCTTCCAGTTGCCCGCCATCAGCGGGACGCGCGTGTTCTTGCTCATGACTGTGCGTCCTCCAGGACGGTGATGCCGGGGAGCTCCTTGCCCTCGAGGTACTCGAGGCTGGCACCGCCCCCGGTGGAGATGTGACCGAACGCGTCCTCGTCGAAGCCGAGGGCGCGCACGGCGGCGGCGGAGTCGCCACCGCCGACGACCGAGAGCCCGCCGCGGGCGGTGACCCCGGTCAGCGCCTCGGCGACGGCACGGGTGCCGTCGGAGAACTCGGGGGTCTCGAAGACGCCCATCGGGCCGTTCCAGAAGACCGTCCGCGCGTCGTCGAGCGCGGCCGCGAAGTCGGCGCCCGAGGCGGGGCCGATGTCGAGACCGAGCGCGTCGGCCGGGATCTGGTCGGCGGGGACCACGCGCGGCTCCGGGTTGCGGTCGCCACTGGGGAAGGCGGTGTCGACGACGACGTCGCCGGGGAGCAGGATCTGCACGCCCGACTCCTCCGCGCGCGCCAGGTAGGCGCGGCAGACGTCGAGCTGGTCCTCCTCCAGCAGGCTCTTGCCGACCTCGTGGCCCTGGGCCTTGAGGAAGGTGAACACCATGCCGCCGCCGATGAGCAGCTTGTCGGCCTTGCCGAGCAGGTTGTCGATGACGCCGAGCTTGTCGGAGACCTTGGAACCACCGAGGACGACGACGTAGGGCCGCTCGGGGTCGACGGTGAGCCGGCGGAGCACGTCGATCTCGGTGGCGACGAGGCCGCCCATCGCGTGCGGGAGCCGCTCGGCGACGTCGTAGACGCTGGCCTGCTTGCGGTGCACGACGCCGAAGCCGTCGGAGACGAAGGCGTCGGCCAGGGCGGCGAGCTCGTCGGCGAAGGCGCCGCGCTCGGCGGCGTCCTTGCTCGTCTCGCCCGGGTTGAACCGGACGTTCTCCAGCACGACGACCTGGCCGTCGGCCAGGTCGGCGACCGCGGCCCGCGCCGACTCCCCCACCGTGTCGGTGGCGAAGGCGACGTCGGTGCCGAGGAGCTCGCCGAGCCGGGCGGCGACGGGGGCCAGTGAGTATCGGTCCTCCGGCGCTCCCTTCGGCCGGCCGAGGTGCGCGGTCACGACCACGCGGGCCCCGGCCTCGACCAGGGTCCGGATGGTCGGGACGCTGGCGCGGATCCGGCCGTCGTCGGTGATGCTCGTGCCGTCGAGCGGCACGTTCAGGTCCGATCGGACCAGGACCCGCTTGCCCTGGACGTCGCCCAGCCCGGCGTACTCCCCCATCGTCAGAGGCTCTGGCCGACGAGGTTCACGAGGTCGACGAGGCGGTTGGAGTAGCCCCACTCGTTGTCGTACCAGCCGACGACCTTGACCTGGTTGCCGATGACCTTGGTCAGCGGCGCGTCGAAGATGCACGACGCCGGGTCGGTGGTGATGTCGGTGGAGACGATCGGGTCGGTCGAGTACTTGAGGTAGACGCCGTCGGCGGCCTTCTTCATGACGGCGTTGACCTCCTCGACGGTGGTCTCGCGACCGGCCTCGAAGGTGAGGTCGGTGGCCGAGCCGGTCGGGACCGGCACGCGCAGGGCGTAGCCGTCGAGCTTGCCCTTGAGCTCGGGGAGCACCAGCGCGATGGCCTTGGCGGCACCGGTGGACGTCGGCACGATGTTGAGCGCGGCCGACCGCGCCCGGCGCAGGTCCTTGTGCGGGCCGTCGAGCAGGTTCTGGTCGCCGGTGTAGGCGTGGATGGTCGTCATCAGACCCTTGACGATGCCGAACTCGTCGTTGAGGGCCTTGGCCATCGGCGCCAGGCAGTTCGTGGTGCACGAGGCGTTGGAGATGATGGCGTGGGTCGCGGGGTCGTAGTCGCCGTCGTTGACGCCCATCACGATGGTGACGTCCTCGTTCTTCGCGGGGGCGGAGATGATGACCTTCTTGGCGCCGCCGGCGATGTGGGCCTTGGCCTGCTCGGCGTCGGTGAAGAAGCCGGTGGACTCGATGACGATGTCGGCGCCGACCTCGCCCCACGGGAGGGCGCTCGGGTCGCGCTCGGCGAAGGCCTTGAAGGTCTGGCCCGCGGCGGTGATGTCGGTGTCGGTCGACGTCACGTCGCCGTCGAGGCGGCCGAGGATCGAGTCGTACTTGAGCAGCGTGGCGAGCGTGTTGTTGTCGGTCAGGTCGTTGACGGCAACGATCTGGACGTCGGCACCGGAGGCGACGACGGCTCGGAAGAAGTTGCGGCCGATGCGGCCGAAGCCGTTGATTCCTACGCGAACGGTCACTGCGATCTGCTCCTGGGATGGTCTGGATGGGGCAGTTCGGACCCTACCGTCCGGCACCCACCCAGCCCCACGAGCATCCGACCTACGTGCGGGTAACTGGACGCCCGACCAGATCGCCGGGAGACCGACCGGGCGGGCGGTGGTCCTCAGTCGTCGTCGGCGAGCATCTCGGGCGTCAGCGACGCCTCGGTGTCGGGGATGCCGAGCTCCTCGGCGCGCTTGTCGGCCATGGCCAGCAGCCGGCGGATGCGCCCGGCGATCGCGTCCTTGGTGAGCACCGGCTCGTGCAGCTGGCCGAGCTCCTCGAGCGAGGCCTGCTTGTGCTCGAGCCGCAGCGTGCCGGCGAGCTTGAGGTGGTCGGGGACCTCGTCGCCGAGGATCTCCATCGCCCGGTCGACCCGGGCGCCGGCGGCGACCGCGGCGCGGGCCGAGCGGCGCAGGTTGGCGTCGTCGAAGTTGGCGAGGCGGTTGGCGGTGGCCCGCACCTCGCGGCGCATCCGCCGCTCCTCCCACGCCATCAGGGTCTCGTGGGCGCCGAGCCGGGTGAGCAGCTGCCCGATGGCGTCGCCGTCGCGGATGACCACGCGGTCGACGCCGCGGACCTCGCGGGCCTTGGCCTGGATGCCGAGCCGCCGGGCCACGCCGACGAGCGCGAGGGCGGCCTCGGGGCCGGGGCAGGTGACCTCGAGGGCGGACGAGCGGCCGGGCTCGGTGAGCGAGCCGTGGGCGAGGAACGCCCCGCGCCAGGCGGCGACGGCGTCGCACGCGCCGCCCGAGACGACGGCCGGCGGGAGCCCGCGGACGGGCCGGCCGCGCTGGTCGAGCAGGCCGGTCTGGCGGGCCAGCGACTCGCCGTCCTTGACGACGCGGACCAGGTAGCGGCTGCCCTTGCGGATGCCGTTGCCCTGGACCATGACGACGTCGGAGCGGTGGCCGTAGATCTCGTCGATGTCGCGGCGCAGCCGGCGCGCGGCCGCCCCGGTGTCGAGCTCGGCCTCGACGACGATCTTGCCGCTGACGATGTGCAGGCCGCCGGCGAACCGGAGCATCGTGGCGACCTCGGCCTTGCGGCAGCAGGTCTTGGTGATCTGGGTGTTGGCGAGCTCCGCCTTCACCTGAGCCGTCATCGCCATGGGGGCGAGTCTTCCATGAGCGTCAACAACCCCCGGACCCCGTGCCCGCCACTGATCCGGTGGTGTGAGCCTGCCCTCGTCGGGCCTCAGGACGCCTCGCCGTCGATGATCCGGGCGAACGCCGCCGCCAGCTTGGCCGGGTCGTGCCGGGGGCTGCCGTCGTCGGCCGCGACGTCGTCGACGACGAGCCGGGCGCCGGCGTCGTCGACGACCTGGCGGAGCTCGGCGCGCTGGTCGTCGGACAGGTTGGCGGCGTCGGCGAGCACGGTGTGGACGCGCAGCGCCGGCGCGTGCTCGAACAGGACGGCGAGGTGGTCGGCCGGCCCGAACCCGCCGGTCTCACCCTGCTGCTCCTCGAGGTTGAGGACGACGACCAGGCGGGCCTCGGTCGCGACCAGCGCCTCGCGCAGCGCGGCCACGCGCACGTGCGGGATCACCGAGGAGAACCACGACCCCGGCCCGAGGAAGCACCAGTCGGCCTCGGCGACCTTGCCCAGCGCGACCGGGCTGACCGGCGGGTCGGGTGGCTCGAGCTCGACGGAGGTGATCACGCCCTCGGTGGTGGCCACCTCGACCTGCCCCCGGACCGTGGTGAGGGCATCCGGGTCGCCCGGCACCAGGCCGCGGACCTCCGCCCGGATGTCCATCGGCGCGAGCGCCATCGGGAGCACCCGCCCCTTGGCCCCGAGCAGGCGCCCGACCCAGTCGAGGGCGTCGACGGGGTCACCGAGGAGCTCCCACAGGCCGACGATGAGGAGGTTGCCGACGACGTGCCCGCGCATCTCGCCCTCGCCCTGGAAGCGGTGCTGGAGGACCCGCGCCCAGGTGTCGCCCCAGGTGTCGCTGCCGCACAGCGCCGCCAGCGCCATCCGCAGGTCGCCGGGCGGGACGACGTTGAACTCGCCGCGCAGCCGCCCGGAGGACCCGCCGTTGTCGGCGACCGTGACGATCGCGGTGAGGTCGTCGACGGTGAGGTCGTCGACCAGCACCCGCAGCGCCGAGAGCGTCGCGTGCAGGCCGTGGCCCCCGCCGAAGGCGACCACCGCCTGGGCGCGCTCGTGGGCGCGGCCGGCCGCCCGGTCCACGGGGCGGTTCACTCCCGTCCCAGGTCGCGGTGCACGGGCTTGGCGTCGAGCCCCGCGGCGACCAGGCGCCGGGTGATCTCCTCGCTCATCGCGACGCTGCGGTGCTTGCCGCCGGTGCAGCCGATGGCGACGCGCATGAACCGCTTGCCCTCGCGGAGGTAGCCCTCGGCGACGCCGGTGAGCACCGGCAGGTAGGCGTCGAGGAACTCGGTCGCGCCGGGCTGCGCCTTCACGTAGTCGGCCACGTCGGAGTCGCGGCCGGTGTGGCTGCGCAGCTCGGGCACCCAGAACGGGTTGGGCAGGAACCGCATGTCGGCGAGGTAGTCGGCGTCGACCGGGATCCCGTACTTGAACCCGAAGCTCACGACGGTGACCTTGAGGGCGGTCGTCTCGGGGGTGCCGAAGGCCTCGGCGACGCGGTCGGTGAGCTGGTGGACGTTGAGCGCGGTCGTGTCGATGACCAGGTCGGCGTCGGCGCGCAGGTCGGCGAGCACCCGGCGCTCGCGGACGAGGCCGTCGAGCAGCCGGCCGGAGGCCTGGAGCGGGTGCGGACGGCGGGCGGCCTCCTGGCGGCGCACCAGGACGTCGTCGGCGGCGTCGAGGAAGAGCAGCGTGGTGCGACGGCCGGTGGCGCCGCGGGCCAGCAGGGTGCGCAGCGTGCCGAAGAACGAGCCGGACCGGACGTCGACGACGACCGCGACGGCCTGCGTGCGCCCCTGCGTCTGGTCGACGAGGCGGACGACGTCGGGCAGCAGGCTCGGCGGCAGGTTGTCGACGACGAAGTAGCCGAGGTCCTCGAGCTCCTTCGCGGCGGTGCTGCGGCCGGCCCCGGTCATGCCGGTGACGACGACGACCTCGCCCTGGTCGTTGGGCGGCGTCGAGGCGTCGGCCACGGGCTCCAGGCTCATTCGATGACCTCTCCGGTCGCGGTGTTGACGGACATGGTGCCGGGCGCAGTCTTGCGGGTCGCCGAGGCCCGCTCCACCGCCTCCTTGATGGCGGCCGCCGTGCGGGGGCCGATGCCCGGGACCAGGGCGATCTCCTCGGGCTCGGCCTCGCGCAGCTTCTTCAGCGAGCCGAAGTGCTTGAGCAGGGTCTTGCGGCGCACCTCGCCGAGGCCCGGGACGTCGTCGAGCATGCTCTCGACCATCGTCTTGGAGCGCCGGCCCGCGTGGTGGGTGTTGGCGAAGCGGTGGGCCTCGTCGCGGATGCGCTGGAGGAGGTAGAGCCCCTCGGAGGAGCGGGCGAGGATCACGGGGTCCTCCTCCCCCGGCAGCCAGACCTCCTCGAGCCGCTTGGCCAGCCCGCAGACGGGGATGTCGTTGATGCCGAGCTCGAGCAGGGCCTGCTGGGCGGCGGCGACCTGCGGCTGGCCGCCGTCGACGACGACCAGGCCGGGGGCGTAGGCGAACTTGCGGGGGCGCCCGGTCTCGGGATCGACCAGCATCGGGCCCTGGTCGGTGCTGCGGGTCTCCGAGCGGGCCTGCTCGTCGAGCAGCCGCTTGAAGCGCCGGCTGATCACCTCGTGCATCGAGGCGACGTCGTTCTGCTTGTCGACGCCCTTGATCACGAAGCGTCGGTACTCGCCCTTGCGGGCCAGGCCGTCCTCGAAGACGACCATCGACGCGACGACCTCGGTGCCCTGCAGGTGGGCGACGTCGTAGCACTCGATGCGCAGCGGGGCCTCGTCGAGGTCGAGGGCCTCGCGGATCTCCTCGAGCGCGCGGTTGCGGGTGGTGAGGTCGCTGGCGCGCCTGGTCTTGTGCAGCGCCAGCGACTGCTTGGCGTTGGTGGCGACCGTCTCCTGCAGCGTCTTCTTGTCCCCGCGCTGCGGCACCCGGATCTGCACCCGGCTGCCCTTGAGGTCGGACAGCAGGTCCTCGAAGGTGACGACGTCGGTGGGCAGCTCGGGCACGAGGATCTCGCGCGGGACGGAGTCGGCGTCACCGGCGTAGAGCTGGAGCAGGAAGTCCTCGACGAGCTCGGCGGTGTCGCCGTCGGTGACCCGGTCGGCCACCCAGCCGCGCTGGCCGCGGATCCGGCCGCCCCGCACGTAGAAGATCTGGACGGCGACCTCGAGCGGGTCCTCGGCGAGCGCGATGACGTCGGCGTCGGCACCGTCACCGAGGACGACGGCCTGCTTCTCCAGCGCGCGCTGCATCGCCCCGAGGTCGTCGCGCAGCCGCGCGGCCCGCTCGAAGTCCATCGCGTCGGAGGCGGCGTACATCTCCTTCTCGATGCGGCGGGTGAACGGCCGGGTCTGCCCGGCCATGAAGTCGCAGAAGTCGTCGACGATCTCGCGGTGCTCCTCGGCGCTGACCTGCCCCACGCACGGCGCGGAGCACTTGCCGATGTAGCCCAGCAGGCAGGGGCGCCCGATCTGGGCCGAGCGCTTGAACACCCCGTTGCTGCACGAGCGCATCGGGAAGACGCGCAGCAGGATGTCGACGGTCTCGCGGATCGCCCAGGCGTGGCTGTAGGGGCCGAAGTAGCGGGTGCCCTTGCGCTTGGCGCCGCGCCCGACCATCACCCGCGGGAACTCGTCGCCGACGGTGACCGCCAGCCAGGGGTAGGACTTGTCGTCGCGGTACTTGACGTTGAAGCGCGGGTCGAACTCCTTGATCCAGGAGTACTCCAGCTGGAGCGCCTCGACCTCGGTGTTGACCACGGTCCACTCCACGCTGGCCGCGGTGGTGACCATCGTGGCGGTGCGCTGGTGCAGGTTGGCGATGTCCTGGAAGTACGACGAGAGCCGGGAGCGCAGGTTCTTCGCCTTGCCGACGTAGACGACCCGGCCCTTGGCGTCGCGGAACCGGTAGACCCCGGGCTGGGTCGGGATCGACCCCGGTTCGGGCCGGTACGACTGGGGTCCGCCGGTGGGTCTGGCGGTGCGGGGTGGACGGGAGGGGGACACGGCACAACCCTACGGACGACCACGGACACCGGCGCGCCAGGTTTCTTCCCTAAGTCCTGGCACTTACTATGCTTTCATGCTTCCCCGTGACCGCTACGGCCTGGCCGTGACCACCGCGCCCGAGGCCGCCGCCGCCTACGACCGCGGGCTCGGCGGCGTGCTCAGCCTCCGCACCGGTTCCGCCGAGGCGTTCGCCGCCTCGATCGTCCTCGACCCGACCTTCGCGCTCGGCCACGCCGCGCTCGCGCTCGTCGGCCACGACCTCTGCATCCAGGTCGACATCGCCGCCCGGGTGCGCGACGCCGAGCGCTGGGCGCACCGCGGCACCCCGCGCGAGCAGAGCCACGTCGCCGCCGTCCTGGCGCACCTGCGCGGCGACGGCCGCTCCATCGTCCGGCACCTGGAGCAGTACCCCGTCGACGCGCTGCTGCTCTCGGCCGCTGTCCCGACGATCGCGTTCGCCGGGGTGACCGAGGTCCCCGAGCAGGCCTGGGCGATCGTCGAGGCCGCGGCGCCGGCCTACGGCGACGACTGGTGGTACGCCGGGCTGCTCGCCTTCGTCCGCCAGGAGCAGCGGCGCTTCGACGAGGCCTACGACCTGTCCTGCGCGAGCCTGGCCGCACAACCGGACGCCGGGCACTCGGCGCACGCGCGGGCCCACGTGCACTACGAGACCGGGGACCACGGCGCCGGGCTGGCCTGGATGGACGCCTGGGTCACCGGCGACGGCGCCCGCATCGAGAGCCTGACCCACTTCTCCTGGCACGCGGCCCTGCACGAGCTCTCGCTCGGCGACCTCGACGCCGTGCGCCGCCGCTACGAGGGCCAGCTGCGTCCCGAGCACGCCACCGGCTGCCGCTCGCTCGTCGACACCGGCTCCCTGCTGGTGCGGTGGGCCCTGTCCCCCGGCGCGGGGGCGGTCCCCGGGCTCGACGGCGTCGCGACCGCGGTCGGGCCCGACGTCCTGGTCCGGCCGGTGACGCCGTTCCTCGGCATGCACGCCGCCGTGGCCCTCCTGGCCCTCGGCGACGGCACCGGGCTCGCCTCGCTGGCCGGCTGGACGGCGTCCCACGCGAACCCGACGCACCGCGAGGTCGTCGCTCCCCTGGCCCGCGCCCTGGCGCTGCTGCACGCCGGGCAGCACTCCGCCGGCGCCACCGCCCTCGCCGCGCTCGAGGGCTCGATCTGGCGGGTGGGCGGCTCGGACGCCCAGCGCGAGCTCGTCGAGGAGGTGCGGGTCGCGGCGCTGCTCCGCTCCGGCCGCTGGGACGAGGCCCGGGTGCTGCTCGACGCCCGCCTCGACCGGCGCCCCTCGGCGCGCGACGCCGCCTGGCGGACGTCGTGCTGTGCCGGCAGCGCCGACGCGAGCACCTCAGGCAGCGACGAGCTGGCCGTCCTCGACCCGGACCTGGACCTCGGCCAGCGGCTGCGTGGCGGGGCCGGACTCGGGTGAGCCGTCGGCGATCGAGAAGACGCTGCCGTGCAGCGGGCAGGTGATGCCCGCCTCGCTCACGCCGTCGAGGGGCGAGCCCTGGTGGGTGCAGACGGAGGTGAACGCCTTGAACGTGCCCTCCGTGGGCTGGGTGATGACGAGCTTCTGGTCGGCGAGGATGATCCCGCCACCGACCGGCACCTCGGACGTCGCCGCCAGCGAGGCGCCCGTCTCGGGCGCCTCGGACGCCGACCCGCTGCCACCGCCGTCGTCACCGCCGCCGCACGCGGCGAGGGCGGCGGCCACGCCCAGGGCGCCGAGGCCCTGGAAGACGATGCGCCGGGAGGCGAGCGGCGCACTCACGACAGCACGACCTGGTCGCCGTCGACGGTGAAGTCGACGGCGGGCAGCGGCGCGGACGCCGGGCCGCCGAGCACGTCGCCGGTCGAGAGGTCGAACGTGCTGCCGTGACAGGTGCACGTGATCACGTCGGTGACCTGCGTGACCGGACAACCCTGGTGGGTGCAGATGCTGCTGAAGACCTTGATGTCGCCCGCCGACGGCTGGGTGACGACGATCTTGCTGCCGGCGATGATCACCCCGCCCCCGACCGGGACGTCGGCGGTGCCGACGACGCCGGCGGCCCCCTCGGGCGTCGTCGGCTCCGACGGCTCGGCCGGGTCCGACGACGCGGACGGCGTGGTCGGTGCCGCTGCGCTCGAGGAGCTCGAGGACGGTGCGTCGGACGGCATGGTGCCCGACGACGAGCCGCCGTCGTCGCCGCACGCGGACAGGACGGGCAGGGCGAGGCCGACGGAGCTGGCACCCGCGAGGGCACGACGGCGGGTGAAGGCGGGGTTGCTCACGAGGGAGCCTCCTCAGGCAGGGGACGTCCGGTAGTTGAAGACAACACTAACGATCGGGCTGAGAGGAGCATGAGAGCAACGGCTCAGGAGCCCGTCGTCCTGGCCGTCCGCCCCGTCGTGGCGCTCTTCCGGGCCGCGGTTTTCTTGGCCACCGCCTTCCGGGCGGGCTTGGCCGCGGCCTTGGTGACCACCGGTCCCCGCCCGAGCGGCGCGGAGGCCGCCGGCTTGCGGCGGGTGGGCTGCTTGGCCTCGCGGCCCACGAGCAGCGGCGCCAGGAACTGGCCGGTGTAGCTCTCCGGGTTGCCGGCGACGTCCTCGGGGGTGCCCTCGGCGACCACCGTGCCGCCGCGGGACCCGCCCTCGGGACCCATGTCGACGAGCCAGTCGGCGGTCTTGATGACGTCGAGGTTGTGCTCGATCACCAGCACCGTGTTGCCGGCGTCGACCAGGCGGCCCAGGACGAGGAGCAGCTTGCGGATGTCCTCGAAGTGCAGGCCGGTGGTGGGCTCGTCGAGCACGTAGACCGTGCGGCCGGTGGAGCGCTTCTGCAGCTCGGAGGAGAGCTTGACGCGCTGCGCCTCGCCGCCCGACAGCGTGGTCGCCGGCTGCCCGAGCCGGACGTAGCCGAGGCCGACCTCGACCAGGGTCTTCATGTGCCGCGCGATCGCGGGGACGGCGGCGAAGAACTCCACCGCCTCCTCGATCGGCATGTCGAGGACCTCGGCGATCGTCTTGCCCTTGTAGTGCACCTCGAGCGTCTCCCGGTTGTAGCGGGCGCCGTGGCAGACCTCGCACGGGACGTAGACGTCGGGCAGGAAGTTCATCTCGATCTTGATCGTGCCGTCGCCGGCGCACGCCTCGCAGCGGCCGCCCTTGACGTTGAAGGAGAACCGGCCCTGCAGGTAGCCGCGCATCTTCGCCTCGGGGGTCGAGGCGAACAGCTTGCGGACGTGGTCGAAGACGCCGGTGTAGGTGGCCGGGTTGGACCGCGGCGTGCGGCCGATCGGCGACTGGTCGACGTGGATGACCTTGTCGACGTGCTCGAGGCCGGTGATCTTCTGGTGCCGGCCGGGCACGGTGCGGGCGCGGTAGATCGTCTTGGCCAGCGAGGTGTAGAGGATGTCGTTGACCAGCGTGGACTTCCCCGAGCCCGACACCCCGGTGACGGCGACGAACATGCCGAGCGGGAACGACACGTCGACGTGCTGCAGGTTGTTCTCGTAGGCGCCGTGGACGCGGAGCTCGCGGTCGACGGTGCGCGGGCGCCGGATGGCCGGCACCGGGATCTCGCGACGGCCGGAGAGGTACTGGCCGGTCATCGAGTCGGGGTGGGTGAGCAGGTCGGCGACGGTGCCCGAGTGGACCACCTGGCCGCCGTGCTCGCCGGCGCCGGGCCCGATGTCGACGACCCAGTCGGCGACCTTGATGGTGTCCTCGTCGTGCTCGACGACGATGAGGGTGTTGCCGAGGTCCTTGAGCCGCACCAGGGTCTCGATGAGCCGCTGGTTGTCGCGCTGGTGCAGACCGATCGACGGCTCGTCGAGCACGTAGAGGACGCCGACCAAACCGGCGCCGATCTGCGTGGCGAGCCGGATCCGCTGCGCCTCGCCGCCCGACAGCGACCCGGACGGGCGGTCGAGGGAGAGGTAGTCGAGGCCGACGTCGAGGAGGAACTGCAGCCGCTCCTGGATCTCCTTGAGCACCCGCTCGCCGATCTGGCGCTCGCGGGCGGACAGCTCAAGGCCGGCGAGGAACTCGCTGGTCTCGTTGATCGGCAGGTGGCAGATCTCGGCGATGTTGCGGCCGCCCAGGGTGACGGCCATCGAGACGGCCTTGAGCCGACTGCCGCTGCACGCGGGGCACGGCACCTCGCGCATGTAGCCCTCGAACCGCTCGCGGCTCGTGTCGCTCTCGGCCTCGCGGTGGCGGCGCTCGACGTAGGACCGCACGCCCTCGAACTGGGCGTAGTAGGCGCGCTCACGGCCGTAGCGGTTGCGGGTGACGACGTGCACCTTGCCCTTGTGACCGTCGAGGACGGCCTTGCGCCCGGCCGGCGGCAGGTCCGACCACGGGGTGTGGAGATCGAAGCCGACCTCCTGGCCGAGCGCGTCCATCAGCTTGAGGAAGTAGTCGGCGACGTGGGCCTGGCTCCACGGCTGGATCGCGCCGTCGGCGAGCGTGGCGGTCGGGTCGGGGACGACGAGCTCGGGGTCGACCTCCATGCGGGTGCCGAGGCCGCTGCAGGTCGGGCAGGCGCCGAACGGCGAGTTGAAGGAGAACGAGCGCGGCTCGAGGTCGTCGGTGTCGATCGGGTGGTCGTTGGGGCACGACATCTTCTCGCTGAACTTCAGCTCGCGGTCGGGGTGCTTCGCGTCGCGGTCGACGAAGTCGAAGACCACGAGGCCGCCGGCGAGGTTGAGCGCGGTCTCGACCGAGTCGGTCAGCCGCCGCTTCGAGGACTCCTTGACCGCCAGCCGGTCGACGACGACCTCGATCGTGTGCTTCTTCTGCTTGTCGAGCTTGGGCGGCTCGTCGAGCGTGTGGGTCTCGCCGTTGACCCGGGCGCGCGAGAAGCCCTGGGTCTGCAGCTGCTTGAAGAGCTCGACGTACTCGCCCTTGCGGCCGCGGACCACCGGTGCGAGCACCTGGAAGCGGGCGCCGTCCTCGAGGTCGAGGACGCGGTCGACGATCTGCTGCGGGGTCTGGCGCTCGATCGGCGCCCCGCACGTCGGGCAGTGCGGCCGGCCGGCGCGGGCGAACAGCAGCCGCAGGTAGTCGTAGACCTCGGTGATGGTGCCCACGGTGGAGCGCGGGTTCTTCGAGGTGGACTTCTGGTCGATGGAGACCGCCGGCGAGAGACCCTCGATGAAGTCGACGTCGGGCTTGTCCATCTGGCCGAGGAACTGGCGGGCGTAGGCCGAGAGCGACTCGACGTAGCGGCGCTGGCCCTCGGCGAAGATGGTGTCGAAGGCCAGCGACGACTTGCCCGAGCCGGAGAGACCCGTGAAGACGATGAGCGAGTCGCGCGGGAGGTCGATCGAGACGTCCTTGAGGTTGTGCTCGCGCGCGCCTCGGATGATGAGCTGGTCAGCCACTGGGGTCCCTGGGTCGAAGGCTTGGGGGGGGTCGAGAGATTCGAACAAGTGTTCGTCATCGGTGGTCGATCGGGCAAGTCACCGCGCCGACCGGCCAAGCCTAGGCGGCGGCACCGACAGTCCGTCCCCTCAACGGGGTGACCGTGGGGCTGGCGTGGCCCAGGATGGGTCCCGTGACCCACGACGTGCTCGACGTCTCGACCCAACGGCTGGTCCGGACCATTGATTCCCTGCCCGACGACGCCTACCCGGCACCGTCCCTCCTGCCCGGGTGGACCCGCGGGCACGTGGTCGCCCACCTGGCCCTCAACGCCGAGGCCCTCGCCGGGGCGCTGCGCGGCGTCGTCGAGGGTCGCCCGGTCCCGATGTACGGGTCCCCGGAGGGCCGCGACGCCGACATCGAGTCGCTCGCGGCGACGTCGCCGTCCGCGCTGCGCGACCGGCTGCTCGCCAGCACGACCGTCCTCGGCGAGGCCCTGCGCCACCTGCCCGCCGACTCCCTCGACACCGAGATCGAGCGCACGCCCCACGGGCCGGGCTTCGCGGCCGGCGACGTGATGGCGATGCGGTGGCGCGAGGTGGAGATCCACCACGTCGACCTCGACGCCGGGTACACCCGCGCCGACTGGCCGGCGACCTTCGCCGAGGTGCTGGTCTCCCAGCTCGCGCAGCGCGCGGGCGCGACCCTCGTCGCCACCGACCTCGACCAGACCTGGCAGGCTGGCGGCGACGACGACGCGACGCCCCGGGTGTCCGGCACGGCCGCCGACCTCGGCTGGTGGCTCACCGGTCGCGGCGACGGCGACGGACTGACCACGGACGGCGAGCTGCCGAGGATCGGAGCATGGTGACGATGGACGACCGGGCGGACGACTACACGGGCGAGGTGACGGTCGGCGGCGGCGCCGACGTCCGCGAGCTCGCGCACCTGACCATCACCAAGGTGGCGGTCGACGAGAAGATGAGCAACAACTGCTACCTCCTGCGCTGCCGGGAGACCGGCGAGCAGCTGTTGGTCGACGCCGCCGACTCGGCCGGGACGCTGCTCCCCCTCGTCGGCGACGCCGGCCTGCGCACCGTCGTCACGACGCACCAGCACTGGGACCACCACCGGGCGCTGGCCGCGGTCGTCGAGGCGACCGGGGCCGAGGTCGTGGCCGGCGTCCCCGACGCCGCCGCCATCACCGAGCAGACCGGCGTCCCCGTGACCCGGCCCGTCGGGCAGGGCGACACCGTGACCGTCGGCGCGTGCGCCCTGTCGGTGATCGCCATCGCCGGTCACACGCCCGGGTCGGTCGCGCTCGTCTACGACGACACCGCCGACGGCGGGCAGCACCACCTCTTCACCGGCGACACGCTCTTCCCCGGCGGGGTGGGCGGCACGTTCGGCGACGCGGCGGCGTTCCAGCAGCTCATCGGCGACGTGGAGACGAAGGTGTTCGGGACGCTCCCCGACGCGACCTGGTTCTACCCGGGCCACGGGTCGGACTCCACGCTGGGCGCCGAGCGGCCGTCGCTGCCCCAGTGGCGCGAGCGCGGCTACTGACGCTCAGCCGCTGTAGGGGATCTCGGTCCGCCACTCCCCGACCGGCTGGTCCAGCGCCGCACGGATCGCGGCGGCCACCCGGTCGGGCGTGAACGCGCCCTCGCGCGACAGCGCGCCCCGCACGGTCACCGACACGGCACGGATGCCGTCGTCGCGCAGCGTGGCGTCGATGCTGTGCACGAGGTTGCGCACGCCGGCCTTCTGCACACCGAGGGACGCCGCGCGGTGCCACGGCTCGTCGGCGGCCATGCTGCCGGTGACCGTGATCCGGCTGCCCTCGCGGAGGTGGGGACGCGCCGCCCGGACCACGGTCAGCAGGGCGCCGACGCCGAGGGCGACGTCCTCGAGCAGCTCGGCCGCGGTGAGCTCCAGCGGGTCCTTCTCGCGGAACGCACTCGGGTTGAAGTGCAGCACGTCGACCGGCCCGAGCTCGGCGGCGAGACCCGTGACGGCGGCGTGGGTCGCCTCGGCGTCGGTCAGGTCGGCCAGCCGGCTCCCGACCCGCGCGCCGGCGTCGGCGAGGTCGGCGGCGAGGTCGCCGACGGCGCGCTCGTCGGCGCCGACGAGCCCCACCGGGTGCCCCTCACGGGCGAGGAGCCTGGCCAACGAGCCGCTGACGCCGGGGCCCGCCCCGGTGATGATCACGCTTCCGGTCATGGGCCCAGCGTGGGTGCTGCTGCCGTCCGGTGGCAACCCGGTGGGATCGCCCGCCCTTCTCCACAGGTGCTCGAACAGGCTCTCGATTGTCCGTGCCGACCGTTAGAATAGACCCATGGCCGCACCCACCGCCCAGCTCACCGACCCGGCGCTGGCGGCGGTGCGCGCCCGCGACCACGCCGCCCGCCAGGCCGACGTCGACCGGCTCCTCGCGGTCCTCGACTGGGCCACCCAGCACACCACCGACGCCGACCCCGGGGTGGTGACCTTCGGCGAACGCGCCCTCACCCTCGGCGGCCCCGGCTGCCCGGCCATCGAGGAGTTCGCCGCCTACGACCTCGCCGCCGCCCTGGGCTCCTCCACCGAGTCCGGGCTGAAGTACCTCGCCCGCGCCCTCGAGCTGCACCACCGACTCCCCCGACTCTGGGCCGCGGTCCTCGCCGGACGCCTGCCGGTGTGGAAGGCCGCCAAGATCGCCGACGCCACCATGCGACTCCCCCTCGACGGCGCCACCCACGTCGACGCCCGGCTCGCCCAGGCCGTCTCCACCATCACCTACGCCCAGCTCGACCGTCTCGTCGACGAAGCCATCGCCCGTCACGCCCCCGACCAGGTCGTGCCCAGACCCGACAGCCGGCACGTGGCAATCGACCTGGACCGCCCGAGCATCGAGGGCCACGTCCACCTCGACGCCGCCCTGTCCGTGCCCGACGCCCTCGACCTCGAACAAGCACTGCAGGCAGGAGCCGACGCCCTCGCCGACGCCGGATCCACCGACCCCCTCGACGTCCGCCGCTCGATCGCCCTCGGCGTCCTCGCCCGCGGCGACCAACCCCTCGACCTCACCACCCCGCCCACCCGGCCACTCGTGGTCCACGTCCACCAGGACTCACCCGACGTCGGGCGCTGCGAGATGACCCGGAGTCCGGTCACCGTCGAGACCATCCGCACCTGGTGCGCCACCGCCACCCACGTCACCATCAAGCCCGTCATCGACCTCGAGCAGCACGTCCACGTCGAGGCCTACGAAGCACCCGACCGGTTGCGCGACCACATCGAGCTGCGCGACCTCACCTGCGTCTTCCCCCACTGCCGACGACCCGCCACCCGCTGCGACCTCGACCACATCACCCCGTACTCAACCGGCGGCACCACCAGCAGCGACAACCTCGCCCCACTGTGCCGACGACACCACCGCGCCAAGACCCACAGCCCGTGGACGTACACGATGACCACACCGGGCACCTACCACTGGACCGCACCATCGGGCCTCACCTACCGACGCGACCACCACGGCACCACCGCCCTCGACCCACCACCAGCCACGCCACCAGCCGAGCCTGCCGAACCCTGACCACCCCGCCCCGCACCCCGCCCCGGCGGGGACATCGGCGCGCCCGGCCGGTGCCGGGAGGGGTCAGGCCGTGACGACACCAGCGCACTGCGACGTGCACGCGTGATCCGCGGGCCCGGCAGACTTCAGACACCTGGTCCTGGACTGGTGCGGGCCGGACCGGTCGCCACCGAGAAGCCACGTAGATGGTCCGCGACGCCTAATGCGCCGCGGTCACTTCGCCTGCCGATCCTGCCGGCGAACGACGTCCCGCCGGGGTGGCAGGGCGTCGTCCGACCGCCCGCGGCGGGGGCCAGCCGCCGTCCGACGAGAACCCGCGCAGCAGACCCCTGTGCAGGAGCTACGAGAAGTTCGGTGACGGCCACCGGCCACGGAACACCCGGTGGTGTGCCACGGGCCGGTCCGTCACCCCGCCACGCAGCCCCGGTCCGCCGCCGCCACAGCGAATCTCCTCATGGCTATCGTGCGAGCGTGCCGCGCCTCCTGATCGTCCACCACTCCCCGACCCCGCTCGTGCGGACGCTGACCGACGCCGTCGTGGCCGGGGCGCACGACGACGCGATCGAGGGCGTCGAGGTCGTCATCCGGGACGCCCTGGAGGCCACCGCGGACGACGTGCTGGCCGCCGACGGCTACCTGCTCGGGACGACGGCCAACTTCGGTTACATGTCGGGCGCGCTGAAGCACTTCCTCGACACGATCTTCCTCGACGCCGGCGGCGCGCTGTCCGACGACGGCTCGGGGACGCCGGGCAGCGGCGGGCGGAAGCCGTACGGGCTCTGGGTGCACGGGAGGTACGACACGACCGGGGCGGTGCGCAGCGTCGTCTCGATCGTGCAGGCGCTGCCCTGGCGGCGGGCCGCCGACGTCCTGGAGGTGCTCGGCGAGGTGGGCGAGGCCGAGCGCGAGCGTGCCCACGAGCTGGGTGCCACCTTGGCCGCGCTGCTCGCCTGAGGGCCCGCAGGTAGCATCGCCCCTCGTGGCCAGGAGCAGACCGACGACGTGGCGCAGCGGCGCGACCGTGGTCGTGGCGACCCTCGCGGCCCTCCTCGCCGGCTGCGGGACGCCGACCCAGGCCGACCCGGACGCCGACCCCGACCAGGTCGACGCGGTGGAGACGCCGGAGCTCGGGGCCTGCCGGCTGCTGACGATCGAGGAGATCTCGGCGCCGTCCGACGCCACCCGCACCGTCGACTGCAGCCAGAAGCACACCGCCCAGACCTACGCCGTCGGCGAGCTCCCCGACGAGTTGCGCGAGTCGGAGTACGACGCGCCCGAGGTGGGCGAGTTCGCCTACCGCACCTGCAACACCAAGCTCAGCGCCTTCCTCGGCGCCGACGAGAGCCTCGCGATGCGGACCATCCTCAGCTGGGCCTGGTTCCGTCCCTCGGAGAAGGCGTGGGACGAGGGCGCCCGCTGGTACCGCTGCGACGTCGTCGGCGGCGGCGAGCAGAGCGCCGCCCTGGTGCCGCTGCCGGAGACCGCCGAGGGCCTGCTCCAGGGCCGTCCGGACGACGCCTGGATGGCCTGCGTGGCCGAGCCCGCGTTCGCGGGGTCGAAGAAGATCCCGTGCAGCCAGGAGCACCAGTGGCGCGCCGTCACGACCATCAAGCTGGGCGAGGCCGCCGACCCGTACCCCGGCGACCGGCTCTCGGAGGTGCAGAGCCGCGACTTCTGCTCGAAGTCCGTGCTGGCCTACCTCAACTACCCGGTCGAGTACGACTTCGCCTACACCTGGTTCCACGAGAGCGAGTGGAACGCCGGCAACCGCCGCTCGGTCTGCTGGGCCCGGACCAGTGACTGAGCGCCGCACGACCCGCGCCCGGGGCGCCGCGGCCGTCGCCGCGATGCTCGCCGCAGGCCTGGTCCTCGGCGGCTGCACCTCCGACGACGAGCCCGCCGACCCGGCGCCGACGTCCACCCCCACGCCGACGCCGACGGCACCGCCGCGCGCCACCGCGGCGCCGGTCCCGGCCGACGACTCCTGCTACCGCCTCACCTACGAGCAGGCGGTCTCCCCCACCGCCGGGGCCCGCCCGGTCGCGTGCCGCGGCAGCCACACCTCGGAGACCTTCGCGGTCGGCCGGATCGACAACGTCGTCGACGGGCACCTGCTCGCCGTCGACTCCCAGCGGGTCCAGGACCAGGTCGCCTCGTCGTGCCCGGCCGACCTCGGCAACGTCGTCGGCGGCACCGTCGAGGACCTGCGGCTGAGCATGCTGCGGGCGGTGTGGTTCACCCCGAGCCTCGACCAGGCCGAGGGCGGTGCGTCCTGGTACCGGTGCGACGTCGTCGCCCTCGCCGGGCGCGACCGGCTGGCCGACGTCAGGGGCAGCCTCGCCGGCGTCCTCGACGACCAGGAGGGTCGGGACCGCTACGGCATGTGCGGCACCGCCAGCCCGGCCGCCCGGGGTTTCGAGCGGGTGCCGTGCAGCGCCGAGCACTCGTGGCGCGCCTTCGAGGTCGTCGACCTCGACCCCGGGGACGGCGCGGGCGGCTACCCCGGCCGTGCCGCGGTCACCGCGGCCGGCGAGGGACCCTGCGAGGACGCCGCAGCCGCGGTCGCCGAGGACTCCCTCGACTACGAGTGGGCCTTCGAGGGCCCCGACCCGGAGCAGTGGGCGGCGGGCCAGACCTACATCCGGTGCTGGTCGCCCGACTGAGGTCGCCGGGCCGACGGCCCGGTCAGAAGCCGAGCTTGCGCAGCTGGCGCGGGTCGCGCTGCCAGTCCTTGGCGATCTTGATGTGCAGGTCGAGGTAGACCGGGGTGCCGAGCAGCGCCTCGATCTGGAGCCGGGCACGACGGCCGACGTCCTTGAGCCGGGCGCCCTTGTGGCCGATCATGATCCCCTTCTGGGAGTCGCGCTCGACGTAGAGGTTGGCGTGGATGTCGAGCAGCGGCTTGTCGGCGGGGCGGTCCTCGCGCAGGCCCATCTCCTCGACGACCACGGCGATGGAGTGCGGCAGCTCGTCGCGCACGCCCTCGAGCGCGGCCTCGCGGATCAGCTCGGCCACGATGATCTCCTCGGGGGCGTCGCTGAGGTCGCCGTCGGGGTAGAGCTGCGGGCCCGCGGGCAGCAGGCCGACGAGGAGGTCCTCGAGGAGCTTGACCTGGTGGTTCTCCTTCGCCGACACCGGGACGATCTCGGCCCACTCGGTGCCGGTCTCGGTGCCGAGCTCGGCGATGTCGAGCAGGTGCCGGCCGAGCTGCTCGGGCGTGGCCAGGTCGGTCTTGGTGGCGATCGCGACCTTGATCGTGCGCTTGACCTTGCCCATCTCGTGGACGATGAAGCGATCGCCGGGGCCGATCTTCTCGTTGGCGGGGAAGCACACCGCGACGACGTCGACCTCCGACAGCGTGGTCTTGACCAGGTCGTTGAGGCGCTCGCCGAGCAGGGTGCGGGGGCGGTGCAGGCCGGGGGTGTCGACCAGGATCAGCTGGGCGTCGTCGCGGTGCACGATGCCGCGCACCACGGTGCGGGTGGTCTGCGGCTTGGAGCTGGTGATGACGACCTTCGAGCCGACCAGCGCGTTGGTGAGCGTCGACTTGCCCGCGTTCGGGCGCCCGACGAACGAGGCGAACCCGCTCTTGTGCTCGGGGGCGCGCTCGGGGGTGTGTCCGGTGTCCTGCGTCATGTCAGCCTCGCGCCTCGTCGTAGTCGGCCCAGATCTCCTCGTCGGACTTGCCCGCCCGCTTGCCGGCCCGGTAGACCGGGCCCGGGTCGACGGCCCGCGGCTGGCGTCCGGTGGTCTCGCGCCAGTAGCCCATGACGTCGTAGGCCGTGCCGGGCAGCCCCCGCTCGCGCATCAGGTGCTTGCGGATCGCGCGCATCTGCGCCGACTCCCCCGCCATCCAGAAGTAGCCCTCGCCCTCGGGCCAGACCAGGTCGGTGACGACGTCGGCGAGCCGGCTCACCCCGTCGCCCGGCTGCTCGAGCCAGTCGACCTCGAGGTGCCCGGGCAGGTAGCCGGCCAGCGCCGCGACGTCGTCGGGCACCTCGGCCCAGGCGCGGGTCGGCACGGCGGTGGTCTCCGCGATCCGCGCCATCGCGGGCAGCGCGGTCAGGTCGCCGACCAGCATCAGCCAGGCCGCGTCGGCGGGCATCGCGAAGGAGCCCCGCGGCGCGCTCACGGTGACGACGTCGCCGACGCAGTCGCCCTTGGCCCACTCGGTGACCAGGCCGACGTCGTGGACGACGACGTCGAGCACCAGCGCGCCCGGCTCCCAGGAGCGCACCGTGTAGTAGCGGCTCTGGAACTGACCGGGCACCACCAGGCCGACCCACTCGTCGGGCACGCCGGTGGAGGCGAAGTCGGCCAGCCCCGGCCCGCCGAGCACGAGGCGCACCAGGTGCTCGCTCAGCGGGGTGCGCGAGAGCACCTCCGCCTCGTACGTCGCTGCCCGGGTGCTCACCTGGAGAGGGTAGTGCGCTGCCTCACCACGTCGGCCGGAGGGCGAAGCCGTCGGCCCCGTCGTCGCCGGTGCGGACGCCGAGCACCTGGTGCAGCTGCACCTCGTTGCGCTCGAACCCGACGCGACAGGCGGCCATGTACAGGCCCCACACCCGGGCGGTCCCGATGCCGACCTCCTCGACGCAGGCGTCCCAGTTCTCGACCAGGTTGCGGTTCCAGTCGCGCAGGGTGAGGGCGTAGTGCAGCCGGATGTTCTCCGAGTGCATGACCTCGAGGCCGGCGTCCTGCATCTCGGTGATGATCCGGCCCGAGCCGGTCAGCTCGCCGTCGGGGAAGACGTAGCGGTCGATGAACGCCCCGGTCGTGGCCGGGCGGTTGTCGTGGCGGGTGATGCAGTGGTTGAGCAACCGGCCCTCGGGCCTGAGGTGGTCGCGCAGGAAGCCGAAGTAGGACGGGTAGTTCCTGACCCCGATGTGCTCGGTCATGCCGATCGAGCTGATCGCGTCGAAGTCGGTCTCGAGCACGTCGCGGTAGTCGAGGTGGCGCACCTCGGCCAGGTCGGCGAGCCCGGCGGCGTCGATGGCCTCCTTGGCCCACGACGCCTGCTGCTGGCTGAGCGTGACCCCGACCGCCTTGACGCCGTACTCCTTGGCGGCGTGCAGCACCATGCCACCCCACCCGCAGCCGACGTCGAGCAGCCGCTGGCCGGGCTGGAGGTCGAGCTTGCGCGCGACGAGGTCGAACTTCTCCCGCTGCGCCTCCTCCAGCGTCGCCGACGCGTCGGGGTAGACCGCGCAGGTGTAGGCCATCGAGGGCCCGAGCACGTGGCGGTAGAAGGCGTTGGAGATGTCGTAGTGGTGGTGGATCGCCTCGGCGTCGCGGGTCAGCGTGTGCCGCATCCCCTCCATCAGCCGGCGCCAGCGCGGCAGGTGCTCCTGCGGCGGCGGGGGCGGCGGCTTGAGGTTCGAGATCCCCAGGCCGCGGAGGATGGTGACCAGCTCCGAGGCCGACGGCGCCCGGAACTTGGTGTGGTCCTTGAGCTTCTGCATCACCTCGTACGGGTTGCCCGGGTGCCCGCCGTGCACCACGAGGTCGCCGGACACGTAGGCCCGTGCGAGCCCGAGGTCGCCGGGGGCGGTGACGAGGTACTGCAGGCCGCGCTGGTTGACCAGCTCGAGGCGGATCTCGGCGTCGGCCGGCCCGGCGGCGCTGCCGTCGTAGGCCTCGAACCGCAGCGGCATGCCGCCGCGGGTGAGGTCGGCGACGACGTCGGCGATCCGGAAGTCGGGCTTGGAGGTGGTGCGGGACTCGGTGCGGTTGCTCATGCGATCACTTCCTGCGGACGGTCTTGTCGTAGAGGTCGGTGAGACGGTGCTCGGGGTCGTGGCGGTCCTTGACCGCGGCGAGGGCCGGGCCGTCGTAGAGGGCGTCGAAGGTCTCGCGGTCGTAGAACGACTCGGAGTACAGCGACTTGTGGCCGCCGAGGCGGTGCACCTCGGCCTCGATGGCGCGGTTGCGGGGGGCGTCGACGGCGTCCGGCCCGACGTGGACGGTGCCCCAGAAGCCGGCGTTGACGTAGGTCTCCCCCGGTGCGAGCGGGTACGTCGGCCAGGCGCGCCGCGCCACCAGCGGGCACAGCCACACCGGACGCATCCCGATCTCCTCGTCGAACCAGGCGAGGAACTCCCCGATCCGCCCGACCGGCACCTCGACGTCCTGGACGACGCGCTCGCGCTGCGGGCGCCCGGCCCGGCGGTCGAGCCGGTCGGCGACGTCGAAGCGCCGGTCGAGTCCGAGCAGCCTCATGTACACGTCGGAGCGGCGCAGCCGGCGCGGCCACAGGCGGCGGATCCGGGGGTTCTGCGCGCCGAACGCCCCCGAGCACCAGAACCAGTCGGTGTCCCAGCGCCACAGGTAGTCGTACATGGTGAGCAGGTCGGTCTCGCGCTCCTGCAGCGAGCGGAAGTAGACCTGCTGGCCGGCGTAGTCGGAGGCGGACGCCCCGCCGGGGTCGTCGGTCCAGCGCGCGAGCGTCAGGTACAGCTCGCCGGGGGCGAAGGCGACGCCGTCGAGCCCGTCGACCCGCTCCCCGGCGTGCTCGTGGGTCTCGGTGATCTCCGCGATCGTCTTGGCCAGCAGGTCGGCGTCGTCGAAGCGGACGTGGCGCAGCGCGACGTAGGCCGGCACCGCCTCGAGCTCGATCCGCAGCCGGGTGGCGTAGCCCAGCGAGCCGTAGGAGTTGGGGAAGGCGTCGAACAGGTCGTCGCCGGGCCGCGTGGTGACGACGGTGCCGGAGCCGGTGAAGACGTCCATCTCCAGCACCGACTCGTGCGGGAGCCCGTTGCGGAAGCTGGTCGACTCGATGCCGAGCCCCGTGACCGCGCCACCGAGGGTGATCGTGCGCAGCTGGGGGACGACGAGCGGGATCAGCCCGTGCGGGAGGGTCGCGTCGACGAGGTCCTCGTAGGTGCACATGCCCTGCACCTCGGCCGTGCGGGCGACCGGGTCGACCTCGATCACGCCGTCGAGGCCGGAGACGTCGAGCCCGGGCGCCGAGGTGGCGCTGCGGACCCGGAAGAGGTTCGTCGTCCGCTTCGCCAGCCGGACCGGCGCCCCGGCCGGGATCGCGGCGTACGACGCCGCCAGCCGGGCGACCGCCCGCTCGTGCTGGGCCCAGTGGTCCGGAACGTTGTGCACTGCCACTCCTCGAAAACTACTCCGCCCGTGTGTCGCGCAGGCTGCGGGTCCGCGGCGAGCCGCGGGAACGGCGTCGGACATGACGCGTTCGGGTCATGTGCCCCGATCCGGCGGTTCCTATCGTCGAGGGATGGGCAGACACCGGCACGGCACCGAGACGTTCTTCATCGACGGCGAGGGACTCGTCGAGACCGACGTCGGCCGGCGCACCGCCCAGACCCGCGCGCTGGCCCGGGCCGAGGCGCCGCCGTTCCGGTTCTTCCGGGCCGGCCCGCGCGGGCGCCGGTCGCCCGACGCGCTCAACCGCAAGCTCGCGCTGGCGATGGTCGCCGGGGGTGGCGGGGCCGGCGACGTCCCGGCCGGGTACACCTACCTCGGCCAGTTCGTGGACCACGACCTCACCCTCGACCAGACCCTGGTGCGCCTCGGCGAGGACGTCACGCCCGCCGAGCTGCTGCAGGGACGCTCACCGCGCCTCGACCTCGACTCGCTGTACGGCGCCGGGCCGGCCGACCCGGTGTCGTCGGCGTTCTACGAGGCCGACGGCGTGCACCTGCTCACCGGCGACACCATCGAGATCGGCGCGGACGGCGTCAAGGCCGGCCACGACCTGCCCCGGCGCGGCACCGGGTCGCGACGCGAGCGGCGCACGGCGCTGATTCCCGACGTCCGCAACGACGAGAACCTGATCGTCGCCCAGACCCACCTCGCGATGATCCGCTTCCACAACCGGGTGGTGGACACCCTCGGGTCGGGCGTCGCGCCGGCGGCGCAGTTCCGGCGGGCCCGCAAGCGGGTCACCCTGCACTACCAGTGGCTGGTCCGGCACGACTACCTGCCGCGGCTCCTCGAGCCGGCCGTCGTCGACGACGTCTTCACCGGCGGTCGCGTGGTCGTCGAGCCGGACGCCGCCCCCACCGACGTGCCGCGGATGCCGGTGGAGTTCTCGGTGGCGGCCTTCCGCCTCGGCCACAGCATGGTGCGGGCGTCGTACAACTGGAACCGGCGCTTCGCCGGTCCGAACGGGTTCCTCGACTACATGTTCCAGTTCTCCGCGACCGGCGGCGACCTGGGCGGCGAGGACCGGCTGCTCAGCAACTGGGTCGCCGACTGGCGCCGGATGTACGACTTCCCCGCGGGCGGCCGCCCCGACCTCGCCGCGCCCAACGACAACGTCTCGCGGGCGATGCGGCTCGACACCCTGCTGACCGACCCGCTCAAGAACCTGCCGCCCGGCACGTTCGGCGGGCCGGCCGGGACGCCGTTCGACGACGTCAGCCGCAACCTCGCCTTCCGCAACCTGACCCGCTCCTCGATGCTCCGCCTGGCCAGCGGCCAGCAGATGGTCGAGCTCCTCGCCGCCCGCGGGGTGCCCGTGCCGGCCCTGACCCGCGGGCAGCTGCTCGACGGAGCCGGCGGCGCGTCGCTGGCGTCGCTGACGGCGTCCGAGAAGGACGCCGTCGTGGCGCGGACCCCGCTGTGGTTCTACGTGCTGCGCGAGGCCGAGGTGAACGGCGGGCGGATGACCGGTGTCGGCGCCCGCCTGGTGGCCGAGACGATGCACCGCGCGATGGAGGGCAGCCGGAGCTCGATCGTGCGCGACCCGTCGTTCCGTCCGACGCTCGGGCGCGGTGACCTCTTCGAGATGACCGACCTGCTCCACCTCGCCTTCCGCGGCCGCAGGAACGGCATCAACCCGCTGGGCGGGCCGTAGCCGGCGGGGCCGCCGGTGATCCCCCGGCTAGGGGAGGATCGCGCCCCGGGCGTCACCGAGGTGGACCACGACGTCGCGGCCGGCGTACTCGTCGAGGACGGCCCGGTCGGGCGAGGTGAGCTCGGTGGCCTCGCCGAGGACGACGACGGCGGCCAGCCCGCGCGCCCCGGCGGCCACGGCCATCGCGACGCAGCCCTGCACGGCGCTGAGCCGGAGGGCGTCGAGCTCGACCGTGGCGGCGGCGTAGGTGCGCCCGTCGAGGTCGCGGACGGCGGCGCCCTCGGCCGCCTGCGTGCGGGCCCGCGTGGCCCGCGCCAGGGTGACGAGCTTGGTGTCCTCGGCGCTGAGGGCGGCCGGCGTGGGCTCCTGCGACATGCCCCTCAGCCTAGGAGACGCAGCCCGGGCGGCATCGAGAGCACCCCGTGGGTGAGCGGCAGGCCCACCGCCTCGGACAGCCGGGCCAGCACCGCCTCCGGGCCGCCGGGGCCGACGGTCGCGGCCGTGGTGAGCGACGCCGCGGCCGGCGACTCGCTCGACTCCGCCACCCGCAGCTGGCGCAGGAACTCCAGCGGGGACGGCGTGCGCAGGGCCACGTCGTCGACGTCGAGCCCGACGAGGGCGCAGACCCGTTCGAGCGCGAGGCGGGTGCCGCCGAGGTGGTCGACCAGGCCGCGCTCGGCGGCGTCGCCGCCGGTCCACACCCGTCCGCGCGCGAGCGGCTCGAGGACGTCGAGGGCGAGCCCCCGGTCGGCCGCGGCCTTGGCGGTGAAGTCGGCGTAGACGTCGTCGAGCCAGGTGTCGAGCACCGCGCGCTCCTCGTCGGTGAACGGCCGGCTCGCGGTCATCATCGCCGCCCGCGGACCGGCGCTGACCGACTCGTGCACGATGCCGGCGCGGTCCAGGAGCCGCTCCACGACCATCTTGCCGGCCAGGACGCCGATCGAGCCGGTGAGCGTGGTGGGCTGGGCGACGACCTCGTCGGCGCCCATCGCGACGAAGTAGCCCCCGGACGCCGCGACCGTGCCCATCGCGGCGACGACCGGGCGGCCGGACTCGCGCAGCCGCAGCACCTCGCGGCGGATCGCGTCGCTGGCGACGTACGAGCCGCCAGGGCTGTCGACGCGCAGGACCACGGCGCGGACGTCGTCGTCGCGACCGACCTCGCGCAGCCGCGCGCCGACCCGCTCGGCCCCGGCCTGTCGCGCCGTCCCCGGGCCGAGGACGATCGGGCCGGTCACGTCGACGACGGCGACCCTCGGCTGGTGCCGCCGCGTCACCGCGCGCAGCGCCTGGCCCGCTCCCCCGGGCCCGTCGCCGGCGTAGCGGTGCACGTAGCGAGGCTCCCAGGCCGGCGTCCAGGTCTCCCGGGCCCACGCGCGCACCTCGTCGGCGTAGCCGAGCCGGTCGACGAGGCCGGCGTCCAGCGCGGCCGCGGCGCTCAGCGGTGCGACCGCCATCGCCGCGCGCACCTGGTCCTCGGTGAGCGAGCGGCGGGCCGCCACCCGCGTGACGGTGTCGTCGACGACGGCGTCCGCGAGCCGCTGGGTCATCTCGCGGTTGGCCTCGCTGACCTCGCGCCCGGCGAGCTGCTCGGCGGCCGACTTGTACTCGTGGCGCTGCCCGAACTCGGGGTCGACGCCGAGCTTCTCCAGGCCACCGCGCAGCAGGGTGATCCCGGCGCTCACGCCGACCAGCCCGACCGCGCCCGACGGCTGGAGCCAGATCTCGCGCGCGTGGACCGCGACCCGGTAGCCGGCCAGGCCGCTGCCCAGCTCGCCGAACGTCTCGGTCCACGCCACCGACGGCTTGTCCTGCGAGAAGTCCGCGACCAGCGCGCCGACCTCGTCGGCCTGGGCGAGGGTGAGCGGGCAGGTGCCGACGTGCACGAGCAGGCCGAGGACGTCGTCGTCGCCCGCCGCACGCCGCAGCCCCTCGCCGAGCGCCCGCAGCGTCGGTGCCTGGCGCAGCCGCAGGGCCTCGAGGGGGCTGCCCGGCGGTCCGACCTGGACGCCGTGGGACAGGTCGAGCTCGAGCACGGTCCGCGGGCGGTCGCCCCCGAGGCCGGGGAGCCGGTCGATCAGGGGCAGGGCGCGCAGCTTCATGCGACCGACCCTAGGAGGCCGCTCCCAAGCAGCCGCGGGCCCGCCCGGGGCGTCAGTCGTCGGACGGCTCGTCGCCGGCCGGCTCCGGCGCCGGGACGGCGACCGGGCGGATCCGCACGGTGCCGACCTTGTTGCGGCGGCCGGCGACGTCCTCGGCCTCGAACCGCAGGCCGTGCGCCTCCACCACGGAGCCGGCGATCGGCACCCGGCCCAGGTGCTTGGCCATCAGGCCGCCGACGCTGTCGACGTCCTCCTCCTCGACGTCGAAGCCGAAGAGCTCGTCGAGGTCGTCGACGGGGTAGCGCGAGGAGACGCGGTAGCCGCCGTCGAGCCCGTCGACCTCGTCGAGCTGCTCGACCTCGACCTCGTCCTCGTCGAACTCGTCGGTGATCTCCCCGACGATCTCCTCCAGGAGGTCCTCGATGGTGATCAGGCCGGCGGTGCCGCCGTACTCGTCGACGACGACGGCGATGTGCTGGCGGTCGGCCTGCATCTGCCGCAGCAGGTCGTCGACCGGCTTGGACTCCGGCACCCACAGCACCGGCCGCATGGCCTCCTCGACGTGCTGGGTCAGCTCGATGTCGGGGTCCTCGAAGTCGCGGCGGACGACGTCCTTGAGGTAGGCGAAGCCCCGGATGTCGTCGAGGTTCTCCCCGACGACCGGCAGCCGCGAGAAGCCGCTGCGCAGGAACAGCGACATCGTCTGGCGCAGGTTCTTGTAGTGCTCGATGTAGACGACGTCGTTGCGCGGCACCATCACCTCGCGCACGGTGGTGTCGCCGAGCTCGAAGACCGAGTGGATCATCCGCCGCTCGCCCTCCTCGATCAGCGCCGACGCCTCGGCGATGTCGACCATCTCGCGCAGCTCGGTCTCGCTCGAGAACGGACCCTCGCGGAAGCCGCGGCCGGGGGTGATGGCGTTGCCGAGCAGGATGAGCAGCCGCGGCAGCGGGCCGAGCACCGTGGTGAACGCCGACAGCGTGCCGGCCGAGAGCAGGGCGACGGTCTCGGAGTGCTGGCGGCCCAGGGTGCGCGGTCCGACGCCGATGACGACGAACGAGACGACCAGCATCACCCCGATGGCGACGAGCACGCTGATCCACCACTCGCCGTCGAGGGCCTCGTCGAGGTCGAGGGTGACGAGCACGATCGCGGAGATCTCGCACAGCAGCCGCAGCAGCAGCGCGGTGTTGAGGTGGCGCGGGGCGTCCTCGAGCAGCCGGACCAGCTGCTTGGCGCCGGCCCGCTCCTCGGTGACGAGCTCGGCGGCGCGGGCCTTGGAGAACGACCCCAGCGCGGCGTCGACGGCGGTGAAGACGCCGGCCAGGACGACCAGGACCGCGGCCAGGAACCAGGTCACCGGCGGGGCGGGACGCGGGTCATGCGGTGCGCCACTCCCCCAGGATCTCGTCCTGGAGGGCGAACATCACCCGGTGCTCCTCGGGCTCGGCGTGGTCGTAGCCGAGCAGGTGCAGGATCCCGTGCGTCGTGAGCAGCTCGATCTCGGCGACGGTGCCGTGCCCGGCCGTCTCGCCCTGCCGCGCGGCGATCGCGGGGCACAGCATGATGTCGCCGAGCACGCCCTCCTCGGGCTCCTCGTCGACCAGGCCGGGGCGCAGCTCGTCCATCGGGAAGGCCAGCACGTCGGTCGGGCCCTCCTTCTCCATCCACTGCTCGTTGAGCTGGGCGATGGTGTCCTCGTCGACGGCCTTGATGCACAGCTCGGCGAGCGGGTGCACCCGCATCCGGTCCATCACGAACCGGCTCAGCCGGGCCAGGTGCTGCACGTCGACGTCGAGCCCCGACTCGTCGATGACCTCGATCGTCACGAGCTGCTCACCTGGTCTGCTCCTTGGCGTTCTGGAGTCCCCCGCGGGCGTCGAACTCGTCGTAGGCCGCGACGATGCGGCCCACGAGCCGGTGCCGCACGACGTCGTGGCTGGTCAGCCGCTGGAAGGAGATGTCCTCGACGTCGTCGAGGATCCCCTGGATGACCCGCAGGCCGGACTTCGTGCTGCCCGGCAGGTCGACCTGGGTGACGTCGCCGGTGACGACGATCTTCGAGCCGAAGCCGAGGCGGGTCAGGAACATCTTCATCTGCTCGGGCGTCGTGTTCTGCGCCTCGTCGAGGATGATGAAGCTGTCGTTGAGGGTGCGACCGCGCATGTAGGCCAGCGGCGCGACCTCGATGGTGCCCGCCGCGAGCAGCTTGGGGATGGTGTCGGGGTCGATCATGTCGTGCAGCGCGTCGTAGAGCGGGCGCAGGTAGGGGTCGATCTTCTCGCTGAGCGTGCCCGGCAGGTAACCCAGGCTCTCCCCGGCCTCGACGGCCGGGCGGGTCAGGATGATCCGGTTGGCCTGCTTGTTCTGCAGGGCCTGGACCGCCTTGGCCATGGCGAGGTAGGTCTTGCCGGTGCCGGCCGGGCCGATGCCGAAGGTGATCGTGTGCTTGTCGATGGAGTCGACGTAGCGCTTCTGGTTCAGCGTCTTGGGTCGGATCGAGCGGCCGCGGTTGCTCAGGATGTTGAGCGAGAGCACGTCGGCGGGTCGCTCGGTGGTCTCGGTGCGCAGCATCGTGATCACGCGCTCGACGGTCTCGGACGTGATGCCCTGGCCGGTGCGGATGATGGTGACGAGCTCGTCGAGCAACCGCTCGGCCAGCGCCACCTCGCCCGGCTCGCCGCGCAGGGTGATCCGGTTGCCGCGGACGTGGATCTCGGCCTGGAAACCGCCCTCGATGATGCCGAGGTGCTCGTCGCCCGGACCGAGGAGGGTGACCATGTCGATGCTGTTGGGGACCACCACGGTGTGGCGGGTCTGGAGGTCACCGGTGCTGTGGGAGTCGGTCATGGGTGCCCGGGGCGGGCGGCCTTTCGGTCGGGATGTCGTGAGGAGTCCATGGTACGCCGCGGGCCACGGGCCCTTCCACCGCGTAACCCGGGGCCCGAGGTCGTACCGTGTGACCATGCAGCGCGACGAGTTCGACGAGGACCTCGCGCCCGACGACGCCGGCGAGCCGGCGCCGCCCTCCTGGTTCCCCGGCGGGATGCTGCCCGAGGACGCGCGCCGGATGGGGCTGACCCACCACGTCCCCGACGGGGCGCTCCTCGACTTCGCCGGCAACCTCGACGGCACCAAGCCGCTGCACCGCATCACCGCGTGGGTGCTGCTGGTGGTCTTCGGGATGCCGGTGCTCTTCGCGGTGCTCCGGATCGTCCTCGCCGTCCTGTGAGGCACCGGCGTCCGGGTCAGCCGGGCGGCCAGCCGAACGAGCGGCCCGCGAGCACGTGCAGGTGGGCGTGGAAGACCGTCTGGCCGGCCCCGGACCCCGTGTTGAACACGAGCCGGTAGTCGTCGTGGCCCTCCGCGGCGGCGACCGCGGCCGCCGTCCGCACCAGCTCGGCCGAGGCCTCCGGGTCGGCGGCGGCCAGGGCGGCGGCGTTCTCGTGGTGGTCGCGCGGCACGACGAGCACGTGGGTCGGCGCCTGCGGGCTCAGGTCCCGGAACGCGACCGTGCGCTCGGTGCTGTGCAGCACCTCGGCCGGGATGTCACCGGCGACGATCTTGCAGAACAGGCAGTCATCGACAGCGGTCACGGACGTCATGGGCACCCACGGTAAACCCCGGGGCACCGGTGCGCGTCCCACTACCGTGATCACCCATGTCGGCACCGAGGACGAGGCAGTCGTGAGCGGGTCCCGCGACTGGGACGCCGACCGGGCCGTCGAGTCCCTCTACGCCGCCCACTGGCGCCAGCTGGTCCGGCTCTCGGTGCTGCTCGTGCGCGACCTCGGGACCGCCGAGGAGGTCGTCCAGGACGCGTTCGTCGCGATGCACGGCCACTGGCGACGCCTGCGCGACCCCGACAAGGCGCTGTCCTACCTGCGCCAGGCGGTGGTCAACCGCTCCCGCTCGGTGCTGCGCCACCGCGGCGTCGTCGACCGGCACGCCGCTCGCGAGCGGCTGCCGGACCCGGCCGGCCCGGCCGACGAGCCCGCACTGGCCCGCGCCCGCCGCGAGGTCGTGCTCGACGCGCTGCGGGCGCTGCCCGGGCGCCAGCGCGAGGTGCTCGCGCTGCGCTACTACCTCGACCTCAGCGAGGCCGACATCGCCGATGCCCTGGGCATCAGCCGCGGTGCGGTCAAGTCCCACGCCTCCCGCGGAGCCGCCGCGCTCCGCGTCCTCCTGGACGGAGCAGACCTGTGACGACCCCCGATCCCTGGCAGCACCGGCACGACCGGCACGACGACGACCTGCGCGCCCTGGTCGGCGACGCCGTCGCCGACGTCGAGCCGACCGACCGGCTCGCGGCCATCCGGGCCCGGACGACGCCGCCGCCCCGCCGCGGCTGGTGGGCGGCCGGCGGCTCGGCGCTGCTCGCGGCCGCGGTCGTGGTGGCCGTCGCGGTCGTCGTCGACCGCGGCGACGGCGACGACCCGGACGTGGCCGCACCGACGACCGAGCCCACCACGGCCTCGCCCTCGGCGCCCCCCGACACCGCGCCGGCCGGCCGCACCCGGGCCGTGGGCCTCTACTTCCTGGGCGACACGCCCGAGGGGACCCGGCTGTTCCGCGAGTTCCAGCAGGTGCCCCGGTTCGACCCCGCCCAGGACCTGCTGGTGGCGGTCGAGGCCCTGGCCGCGCCCGACGACCCCGACTACCGCACCGCGTGGCCGGCCGGCTCGGTGACCGGCGCCCGGGTCGTCGACGGCCAGGTGCGGGTGCAGCTGTCCCCGGACGCACCGGACGACGACCTGGCCCTGCAGCAGCTGCGGGCCACGGTCGCGGCGGCGTCCGGGCTCCAGTCGATCACGTTCTCGCGCGGCGCCGAGCCGTTCACCGTCGAGGCCGACCCCGACGCCCTGGCCCTGGTGAGCATCAGCGACCCCCGCGAGGGCCGCACGGTGTTCGGCAGCTTCACCGCCCGGGGCGTGGCGAACTCCTTCGAGGCGACCGTGCCCTGGCAGCTCGTCGACGCCGACGGGACCGTGGTGGCGGAGGACTCGGCGACGGCCGAGGGGGCCGACGACCGGCTCTACCCGTGGGAGACCGAGATCGACGTCTCCGACCTCGAGCCCGGCACCTACACCTTCGTCGCCCGGACCGACGACCCCACCGGCGGCGAGGGCGTCGCGCCGACCCAGGACACCCGCACGATCGTCGTCGCGGCCGAGGACGCCGGCTCCGGGGGCACCGGCGAGGCGGGCGCGGGGACGGCGGCCTACTTCGTCGGGCCCGGGCCCGACGGACCCGACGCCCCGGCCGAGGTGCTCTACCGGTCGACGTCGACCGGCGCCACCGCCCTCGAGGCGCTGATGGCCGGGCCGACCGACCCCGACCACCGCACCCGGTGGCCCGAGGGCTCGCTGCTGTCGTACGAGGTCGGCGCGGACGTCGTCCGGGTGGTCGTCGAGGGCGGCCCGACCGACGACGCCCTCGCCGTCCAGCAGCTCGTCGCGACGCTCCAGGCCGCCGAGGGCGTCGACCTGCCCGTCGAGCTCGTGGACGCCGGCGGTGAGCGGGTCGTGGCGCCGACGGCCGCGCAGGACGAGCTGGTGGTCCAGTCGCACGTGCAGATCCACGCACCTGACGAGGGCGCCGTCGTCAGCGGCGCGTTCACCGCCTCCGGGGTGGGGAGCTCGTGGGAGGGCTCGATCTTCTGCCAGCTCCTCGACGCCGCGGGCGACGCGGCGTGGGCGAGGGCGACCGTCAACGGCGGCCTGCTCGACGACACCCTCGAGCCCTGGGAGACACGGGTGGAGCTGGCCCGGGTCGAGCCCGGCGACTACACGCTCCGTTGCACCACCGACGACCCGACCGCCGGCACCGAGGGCCGGGGCACCGACGTCGACACGCGCACCCTCAGAGTCGGATGAACCACCGATCCACCGCCCGACGACGGAAGGATGGACCCATGAACCTCAGGACCCGTGGAGCCGCCCTCGCCCTCGCCGCCCCCCTGGCGCTCGGCCTCCTGGCCGGCTGCGGCGACGACGAGCCCGAGCCGGCGTCGTCCGACACCGGCACCGACGCCTCCGACCCGAGCCCGAGCCCGAGCGAGGCGCCGAGCAGCGCACCCGGCGACGGACCGAGCAGCAGCCCGGAGGAGTCCGGGGCCCCGTCGACCGAGCCGGGCGAGCCCGGCGCCACGACCGCGGCACCGGTCTACTTCACCGGTGACTCCCCGTTCGGGCAGCGGCTCTACCGCGAGTTCCGCGAGGTCGGGTCCGACAACCCGCTCGAGGAGGCCGCCGCGCTGCTCGTGGCCGGCGACGCGCTCGACCCCGACTACGGCACGCTGCTGAACGGCGTCAGGATCGAGGCGGTCGCCCAGGAGGACGGCGCCCTCGTGGTCACCCTCGCCGAGGACTCGGTGACCAGCCCCGACAAGAGCCTGTCCCCCGCCGACGCCAGGCTCGCCGTCCAGTCGCTCGTCTACACGCTGCAGGGCGTCGCCGGGTCCCGCCTGCCGGTCCGCGTCGTCCTCGCCGACGGCGCCCCCGTCGACCTGCTCGGCCAGCCCACCGGCGACGGCGTCGAGGCGGCCAAGCCGCTGAAGGTGCTCGCCCTGGTCAGCCTGACCACGCCCGAGGAGGGTGCGACGGCGAGCGGCACCCTCAGCGTCGAGGGCGTGGCGTCCTCGTTCGAGGCGACGGTGCCGTTCTTCGTCACCGACGCCTCCGGCTCGGAGGTGCTGCGCGACTTCGCCACGGCCGAGGGCTGGCTCGACGACCTCTACCCGTGGTCGGCGGAGGTCGACATCTCCTCGCTGGCCCCCGGCGAGTACGTCCTGCACGCGATGACCGACGACCCCAGCGGCGGTGAGGGCCCCGGCCCCTACGAGGACACCCGCACCTTCACCGTCGGCTAGCGCACCCGGCCCGGTCGACGACGTGAGGCTCTCGCCGCAGGCCTTGAACCGCACGCTGCTGCGGCGCCAGCACCTGCTCGAGCGCACCGGCGCCAGCGTCGTCGAGGAGTGCCGCCACCTCCTCGGGCTCCAGGCCCAGGAGAGGCTGCCGCCGTTCCTGTCGCTCGCGGCGCGACTGTCGTCGTTCGACCCCGACGACGTCACCCGCGGCCTCGAGGACCGCTCCCTGGTCCGCCTGCTGACGATGCGCGGCACCGTCCACCTGCTCGCTGCCGAGGACGTCGGGCTGCGCGCCTTCACCGCGACGGTGCACGAGCGCGAGATCCGGGCCAGCCAGAACGTCGGGACGGCGCGCGACGTCGACCGGGCGGCGTTCCTGGCCGCCCTCGACGAGGTGCTCGCCGGCGGGCCGCTGCCGCAGAGGGCGATCGGCGCGGCGCTGGCCGAGCGGTTCCCGGACCACCCCGCCACCCGACTCGGCCAGCTCGCGCGCTCGGCCGCGCCGCTGGTGCAGCTGCCGCCGCGCGGCACGTGGCGCGGTGCCGGCGGCGTCGTGTACGACCGCGCCGACCGCTGGACCGGTCGCCCGCTCGACGCGCCGGCCCCCGAGGACGTCGTCCGCCGCTACCTCCGGGCGTTCGGTCCGGCCACGGCGGCCGACGTGACGGCGTGGTCGGCGGTGACCCGGCTCGGGCCGGTCGTCGCGGCGATGGGCGACCTCGTCGTGCACGAGGACGAGGACGGCCGCACCCTGTACGACGTCGAGGGGGCACCGCTGGCGGCCGGCGACGAGCCCGCCCCGGTCCGGCTCCTGGGCACCTACGACAACGTCTGGCTCTCGCACGCCCGGCGCGACCGGGTCACCGCGCCCGGGGCGCGCGACGCCTGGTCCGGCGTCAACGGCGCCTCGGCGATGACGCTGTTCGTCGACGGCTGGCTGACCGGCCTGTGGCACGTCGTGGAGGGCCGCGTCGTCGTCCTCGAGACGCTGCGCGACCTGACCCGCGCCGAGCGGGACGATCTGGCCGAGGAGTCGGCCCGGGTCGAGGCGCTGCTCGCGACCCGCTGAGGGTCAGGACCAGCGCGGGGTGCGAGCCAGCAGCGCGCCGACGGCGACGACCCCGGCGGTGGAGGTCCGCAGCACCTCCGCACCGAGCCGGACGCCGTGCGCACCGGCCGCGACGAGGGCCGCGACCTCGTCGTCGCTCAGGCCACCCTCGGGGCCCACGACCACCACGACCCGCCCGGACGCCGGCACCGCGATCGCGGCGAGCGGCGACGTGGAGGCCTCGTGCAGGACCACCGCGAGGTCGGCCCCGGCGACCAGCCGGACGACGTCCGCGGTGCTCGCCAGCGGGGTCACCACCGGGTGCCAGGAGCGGCGGGCCTGCTTGGCCGCCTCGCGTGCCGTCGCCCGCCAGCGGGCCAGCGACTTCTCGGCGCGCTCGCCCTTCCAGACCGCGACCGACCGGGACGCGGCCCACGGGACGACCTCGGCGACCCCCACCTCGGTGAGCACCTCGACGGCGAGCTCGCCGCGGTCGCCCTTCGGCAGGGCCTGCACGACGGTGATCGCGGGTGACGGCTCCGGCACGACGTCGACCGCGTCGACGACCACCGCGAGCCGGCGCTTGCCGGTCTCGGCCACCGTGCCGGTCACCGACGTGCCGGCGCCGTCGGTGAGCACCAGGCGCTCGCCGACGCGGGTCCGCCGCACCGCGACGGCGTGGTGCGCCTCGTCGCCCTCGACCTCGACCCGGTCGCCGGCCGCCGGGGCCGGGTTGCCGAGCGAGGGGACGAGGTGGACGGGGAGCGACACGGCGCTGCTCAGTGACCGAAGAGGCGACCGAAGACGGACTTCTGCTGGGCCTTGACCTGACCGGTCGGCTGCTCCTCGCCGCGCAGGGCGGCGAGCTCGCGCAGCAGCTCCTCCTGGCGGGCGTCGAGCCGACCGGGCGTCTCGACGACCACGGAGACGACCAGGTCGCCGCGTCCGCCGCGCAGGCCGGGGACGCCGCGACCCCGCAGCACCTCCTGCGAGCCGGACTGCGTGCCGGGCTCGATGACGAGGTCGAACGACGTCTCGACGCCGGGGTCGGCGCCTGCCGAGGACCCGGCCCCCTCGACGTCGGCCTCCAGGGTCGGCAGCGTGAGGGTGGTGCCGAGGGCGGCCGCGGTCATCGGCAGCGTGACCGTGCAGTGCAGGTCGTTGCCGTGGCGGGTGAAGGTCTCGTGCGCGGCGACCTGGATCTCGACGTACAGGTCGCCGGCCGGCCCGCCGCCGGGGCCGATCTCACCCTGCTCGGCGAGCTGGACCCGGGTGCCGGTGTCGACGCCGCCGGGGATCTTGACCGTGAGGGTGCGGCGCGAACGGACCCGGCCGTCGCCGGAGCACTCGCGGCACGGCTCCGGGATGATCGTGCCGAAGCCGCGGCAGGCGGCGCACGGGCGCAGCGTGCGCACCTCGCCCAGGAACGAGCGCTGCACGTGGGCGACCTCGCCCTGGCCGCGGCAGGTCTCGCACGGCACGGGGTGGCTGCCGGGCGCGGCGCCGTCGCCCTGGCAGGCGGTGCACAGGACGGCGGTGTCGACCTTGAGCTCGCGCGAGACGCCGAAGGCGGCCTCGGCCAGGTCGATCTCGATGCGGATCAGGGCGTCCTGGCCGCGCCGCATCCGCGACCGCGGGCCGCGACCGCCCCCACCCTGACCGCCCGGACCACCCTGGCCGCCGAAGAAGGCGTCCATGATGTCGGTGAACGAGAAGCCGGCGCCCTGGCCGAAGCCGCCGCCGAACGGGTCGCCGCCCCGGTCGTAGGCCGCCCGCTTCTGCGGGTCGGAGAGCACCTCGTAGGCCGCCGAGACCTCCTTGAACCGCTCCTGGGTCTCGGGGTCCGGGTTGACGTCGGGGTGGAGCTGCCGGGCGAGCTTTCGGTAGGCCTTCTTGAGGGCGTCGGCGTCTGCGTCGCGCGACACCCCGAGGAGGTCGTACAGGTCCTGGCTCAACTGTGTTCCTTCGTGCGAGGGGTCGTGGGTGTGGTGCTGGGGTGGGATGGAGGCCTCAGGCCTCGTCGAGGATCCGGGAGACGTAGCGGGCGACCGCACGCACCGCTGCCATCGTGCCCGGGTAGTCCATCCGGGTCGGGCCGACGATGCCGAGCGTGGCCAGCGCGTCGTCGTGCGGGCCGTAGCCCGTGGTGACCACGCTGGTGGAGGAGAACTGCTCGATCGGGCCCTCGGCGCCGATCCGGACGGTGACGGTGCCGGCCGCGGAGGCCTCCCCCATCAGCTTGAGGAGCACCACGTGCTCCTCCAGCGCCTCGAGGAGCGGACGGACCGCGGAGTCGAAGCTGTCGCCGTAGCGGGCGAGGTTGGCGGCGCCGCCCACGGCGACCCGCGAGTCGGAGCGGTGGTCGCTCATCGCGTCGACCAGGACGCCGGCGACCAGCGCGCTGGGTCCGGGCTCGGCCTCGGCGAGGTCGCGCAGCGCGGTGGCGGCCTCGGCGATCACCTCGCCGGTGGCGCTGAGGTTCACGCGGGTGCGGAGCCGGGCGAGGTCGTCGTCGGCGATCGGCGAACCCAGCTCGACCAGGCGCTGCTCGACGCGACCGCTGCTGAGGATCAGCACCGCCAGCAGCCGGTCAGGGGCGAGGGCGACCAGCTCGACGTGGCGCACCGTCGAGCGCGAGAGCGTGGGGTACTGCACGACGGCGACCTGGCGGGTCAGCTGCGAGAGCAGCCGCACCGAGCGGGTGACGATCTCGTCGAGGTCGACGGCACCGTCGAGGAAGCTGGAGATGGCGCGCTTCTCCGCACCGGTCATCGGCTTGACCGTGGTCAGCCGGTCGACGAAGAGGCGGTAGCCCTTGTCGGTGGGCACCCGGCCCGCGCTGGTGTGCGGCTGGGTGAGGTAGCCCTCGTCCTCCAGGGCGGCCATGTCGTTGCGGACCGTGGCCGGGGAGACGTTGAGGCCGTGCCGCTCGACGAGGGCCTTGGACCCGACCGGCTCCTCGGTCGAGACGTAGTCCTCGACGATCGCACGAAGGACGGCGAGCCGTCGTTCCTCCTGCATGCCGCCTCCTGTCCGCTGCCGCTGACCCGCCGGCGGGTGCTGGCACTCGTCGTCCGGGAGTGCCAAGCCTACCGCCTCGTCGTGACGGCACTTGTCATCCCCGGGGAGATGTAGGTTAGGCTTGCCTTATTCGTCTGGAGGAGTTCCGATGACCTCGCTCGACCACCGCAGCACCACCACCGGCCCCTGGCAGTCCGAGCCGGCCCGGCTCGCCCGTGCGGCCCGCAGCATCCTGGCCTGCCCCGCCGGGGTGAACCTCGTCGTCGACGGCGTCGAGGACGTGCTCGGCGACCTCGGCGAGTCCGGCGGCGAGCTCGGCATGCAGGACCTCGGGGGCGTCCCCACGTTCTCCAGCCCGGTCGGCACCCGGCTCGCGGCCGCCGCCGCCGACGGCCGCCGCGCCCTGCTCACCCTCGAGAGCGGCGTCGGCCGCCCCGGCTCGACCGAGCGGGAGGCCGTCGTCACCCTCGGCGGGCGGCTCGAGACCCGGGGCCTCGAGACCTGCGAGTGCTGCTGCGACGAGCGCGAGACCCTCGTCCTCGTCGTCGACCTCGTCGTGCTGTCGCAGCCCACGGCCCCCGGCGACGGGCGGCAGCGGGTCCCGGTCGAGCACTTCCGCTCCGCCGAGCACCTGCTGAACGGCGGCTACCTCCAGCGCTCGACCGAGCACGCCAACCTCTGCCACCAGGACGAGCTGCGCCGGGCGGTCAGCACGACCACCGGCACCCGGCTCGCGGACGTCATCGGCGTCGCGCTCGCCGGCCTCTCCCCCGCCGGGGTCGACGTCCAGTGGGTCGACGTCGAGGGCTCCCACGTGCACCGGCTGGTCTTCCGCCGGGTCGCGAGCACCACCGAGGAGCTCGGCGAGCTGCTGCGCACGGAGCTGCACGCCGGCCTCTGCTGAGGGTGGGGCCGGGCGTCCGTACGCTCGCCCCATGCCGTTCACCGAGATCGCCGACCGGGTCTGGGTCGCGCGCCACGCGTGGTTCGACGTCAACGTGACGCTCGTGCGCGGTGAGCGCGGGCTGCTCGTCGTCGACACGCTCGCCTCGGGCTCCGCGGCGCGCCAGGTCGTCGCCGACGTCGCCGCGCTCGGGCTCGGCCCCGGCGTCGAGGTGGTCGAGGTGGTCAACACCCACGAGCACTTCGACCACGTGCTCGGCAACGCCACCCTGCGGGCGGCCTACGGCGAGGTGCCGATCCGCGCGCACGAGACGGCGGCCGCGAACGTCGCCGCGGCCGTGGAGCGCGTCAAGCAGCGCTACGCCGACCCCGACGACGGCGCCGACGACCCGCACGCGGCCGAGGTGGTCGCCAGCGACGTCGTCGTGCCCGACCACACCTTCTCCTCGGCGGTGGTCGTCGACCTCGGCGACCGCCAGGTCGAGCTGGTCCACCCCGGGCGCGGCCACACCGCCGGCGACCTGGTGGCCCGCATCCCCGACGTCGACGTCGTCCTGGCCGGCGACCTGGTCGAGGAGTCGGCCGACCGCGAGGCGACCCCCGGGTTCGGGCCCGACTGCTTCCCGCTCGAGTGGCCGCTGTCCCTCGACGTCGTCCTCGGCCTCACCACGGCCGCCACCGTCGTCGTGCCGGGCCACGGGGCCGTGGTCGACCGCGAGTTCCTCGAGGACCAGCGCAACGCCATCGGCGTGATGGCCGAGACGATCCGCGACCTCGCCGGCCGTGGCGTCCCGGCCGCCGACGCGCTCGCCCAGGCCGAGTGGCCCTTCCCCGTGCGCCACCTCGAGGACGCCGTCCGCCGGGCCTACGAGCAGCTCCCGCGGGCGCAGAAGCGGCTCCCCCTCATCTGAGCACGCCCGCCCAGGTGGTCCCGCCGGCGCGACGGCGTCGTAGGTTCGCACCATGAGCGAGTCCGAGAACGAGTCCGCACCCGAGGGCATCAGCGACGAGCAGCTGCCCGCCGACCTGGTGCCCGGTGACGACAACCCGCTGGCCGGCGGTCTCGACGACGGCGAGACCGTCGACGACCTGCTGACCGGCGGCAAGACGGCCGAGCAGCCCGAGGAAACCGACGTCGACGCGGGCGGGTCCCCCACGTCACAGGACGGCGCCAACGGCGCGTCCTGACCGCCGCTGTCGGTGCCCGCGCCTAGCGTGAGCGGGTGGATCGCTACGGCACCGACGTCCTGTCCGGAGACTGGCGCGCGCCCAAGCGCGGGCGCGCCGCCGAGGCGGCGGCCGACCCCGGGCTCGTCGTCGAGGAGGTCATGACCGACTTCGTCGGCGAGATCGTCGCGGTCGACCGCGACCTCGACACGCTCACGCTCGAGGACCGGCGCGGCAAGCGCCGCACCTTCCCGCTCGGCCCCGGCTTCCTGCTCGAGGGCCGGCCGGTCATCCTCAGGCCCCCGGCCCGAGCCGGCGCGCCCGCCCGGCCCACGCGCACGGCGTCCGGGTCGGTCGCGGTGCACGACGCCCGGGCCCGGGTCGCGCGGGCGAGCCGGATCTTCGTCGAGGGCCGGCACGACGCCGAGCTCGTCGAGAAGGTGTGGGGTGACGACCTGCGCATCGAGGGCGTCGTCGTGGAGTACCTCGACGGCGTCGACGACCTCGCCGAGCACCTGCGCGACTTCCGACCCGGCCCCGAGCGCCGCGTCGGCGTGCTCGTCGACCACCTGGTGCCCGGCTCCAAGGAGAGCCGGATCGCCCAGGCGGTCGCGTCCTCGCCGGTCGGGAAGCACGTGCTGATCGTCGGGCACCCCTACGTCGACGTCTGGGCCGCGGTGAAGCCCGGCCGGGTCGGGCTCGAGCGCTGGCCCGACGTCCCGCGCAGCATCGAGTGGAAGAAGGGCGTCTGCCAGCACCTCGGCTGGCCGCACCGCGACCAGGCCGACATCGCCCGCGCCTGGAAGCAGATCCTCGGCCGGGTCGGCTCCTTCCACGACCTCGAGCCGGCGCTGCTCGGCCGCGTCGAGGAGCTCATCGACTTCGTCACCGGCTGACCCCGGCCAGTCAGCCCGGCGGGTCAGCCCAGCAGGTCGCGGACGACGGCGTCGGCGAGCAGCCGGCCGGGCCGGGTGAGCAGCAGCCGCCCGTCGTCGACGACCGCGAGCCCGGCCTCGACGACCGGCCCCACCCCGTCGGTCGACTCCAGCACGTCGAGGGCCAGGCCCTCGGCGAGCCGCACCTCCAGCAGCACCCGCTCCAGCCGGCGGGTGTCGTCGTCGAGCACCTCGCGGGCGTGCGCGGGGCTCAGCCCGGAGGCGAGCCGCTCGGCGTAGGGGACGGGGTGCCGGACGTTCCACCAGCGGGTCCCGCCGACGTGGGAGTGCGCGCCGGGCCCGACGCCCCACCAGTCGCCGCCGCGCCAGTAGGCCAGGTTGTGCCGGCACCGGGCTGCCTCGTCGCGGGCCCAGTTGGAGACCTCGTACCAGCCGAGGCCGCCCGCGGCGAGCCGGTCGTCGGCGAGCACGTACTTGTCGGCGAGGTCGTCGTCGTCGGGCATGGGGAGCTCGCCGCGCCGCACCCGGCGGGCCAGCGCGGTGCCGTCCTCGACGATCAGCGAGTACGCCGAGACGTGGTCGGGCTCGCAGGCGAGCGCGACGTCGAGCGACGTCGCCCAGTCCTCCAGCGACTCCCCCGGCGTGCCGTAGATGAGGTCGAGGCTGACCTGCTCGAAGCCGGCCGCGCGCGCCCAGTCGACGACGTGGGGCACCCGGAGCGGGTCGTGGGTGCGGTCCAGGACGCGCAGCACGTGGTCGACGGCGGACTGCATGCCGAACGAGACCCGGTTGAACCCGACCTCGCGCAGCTGCTCGAGGTCCTCCGGCCCGACCGAGTCGGGGTTGGCCTCGGTGGTGACCTCGACGTCCGCGGCGAGCCCGAACTCGGCGCCGATCGCGGCGACCACCGAACCGAGGTCGGCGGGGCTCAGCAGCGTCGGCGTGCCGCCGCCCAGGAAGATCGTCGACACCGGCAGGTCCACGTCGCCGAGCACGCGGCGGGCCCGGCGCACCTCGGCGACCGCCGAGGCGGCGTAGGTGCCGCGGGAGGTCCCGCCGCGCCCGTCGGCCCCGGGCGCACCCAGCTCCTCGGCGGTGTAGGTGTTGAAGTCGCAGTAGCCGCACCTCACCCGGCAGAACGGCACGTGGACGTAGAAGGAGAAGCTGCGCTCCCCGAGACCGGACAGGGCGGAGTCGGGCAGGCTGCCGTCGTCGGGCACCGGGTCACCGGCGGGCAGGACGGAGGGCATGGCTCCATCCTCGCGCAGCGGCCCGACCCCCGGTCAGACGGGCACGTTCAGCGTCAGCACGTAGCCGTCGGCGAGCGAGCCGGAGACCTTCGCCATCTGCAGCGAGTAGCCGTCGGAGAAGACCATGTCGTCGCTCAGGCTGGTCTGCTCCAGGGTGGCCACGCTGGCCGCGTAGCCCTCGGCGTTCGCGTAGACCTCGCGGGCCGTGGCCTCGGGGATGGCGAGCTGCGAGGTGCGCAGCTTGCGCTCGGCACCCGTCGCCGCGGCGAGGCTCTCGTAGACCTCGAAGTGCATGTGCGGCCAGCGGCCGGAGTAGGCGGCCGGGAAGATGGTGGTGAACTCGACCCAGCCGTCGCGGTCGGTCTCCTGGACGCCGCGCAGGTAGTTCTCCTCGGCGATCGACTCCGAGTACATCGAGTACTCACCGTCGCGGTCGCAGTGCCACAGGTAGATCGCCGCGCCGGCGAGGGCGGTCGCGTCGTCGCCGTCGAGGTCGTAGACCTTGAGGCGGACCGTCGTCGGGACGCCCGCGGCGACCCCCGAGGCGGACCCGAAGCTCGAGGTGATGTCGCTGCGGACGACGCCGGACTCGGTGAGCACGTTCACGCCGTTGGAGCCGTCCCCGGGGTAGGGGCCGGCGGTCTCCTCGGGGATCTCGCCGTCGGCGACGTCGACGGCGGACCCCTGGCCGCCGGCCGCGGGGGGTGCGCCAGCGGCGCCCCGGCTCGCCGACGGGTTGGTGGCGGACGCCGTCGGGCCCGGCGGGTCGTCGGCCGCGCAGCCGACCACGGCGACGGCGCCGATGCCGCCGAGCACGGTCAGCAGGCCGCGACGGCCCAGCGCCGCGCGCCGGTGCTCGGCGATCCTCACCAGGTCGTGCGACAGACCGAGGTCGTGACCCTCCGGCCCGTGGCCGTCGGAGTCGTGGCCGTCGGAGTGGTGGTCGGGGTGGGGGCGGGTCGGCTCGCTGCTCATGACCCGAGGGTGACCGCCACGCCTGTGCGTCTGCTGAGGGACGCCTCGGCCCCGGGTGTGGACACACCCGGGGCCGACGACGACTCAGGCGTAGAAGCCGGCGATCAGGTCCTCGTGCCTGGCCTCGACGACGTTCCGCTTGACCTTGAGCGACGGGGTGAGCTCGCCGGACTCGATGGTGAGGTCCTCGTCGAGGATCTCCCACTTCTTGATGGTCTCCCAGCGGTTGAGCTTGGCGTTGAGCTCCTCGACGTAGCCGCTGACCATCGCGTGGGCCTTCTCGGAGCGCACGACCTCGGTGTAGCCCTTGCCGGCCAGCCCGTTCTCCTCGGCCCACACCGCCATGGCGTCGGGGTCGAGGGTGATCAGCGCGACCACGAAGTTGCGCTCGCTGCCGAAGACCAGGAACTGGCTGGCGTAGGGGCAGAGCGCCTTGAACTTCGCCTCGATCGCCGGCGGGGCGATGTACTTGCCGCCCGAGGTCTTGAAGAGGTCCTTGATCCGGCCGGTGATGGTGAGGAAGCCGTCGGCGTCCAGCGAGCCCTTGTCACCGGTGTGCAGCCAGCCGTCGGCGTCGATCGTGCGGGCCGTCTCGTCGGGGTTGTTGTGGTAGCCGGCCATGATGTGGGGCCCGCGCAGCAGCACCTCGTCGCCCTCGCCGATCTTCACCTCGGCGCCCGGGAGCGCCGGGCCGACGGTGCCCATCTTGTAGTGGTCGGGGTGGTTGACCGTGGCGCCGGCGGCGTTCTCGGTCATCCCGTAGCCCTCGAGGATCTTCACGCCGGCGGCGTGGAAGAACGCGGCGATCTCGGGGTTGAGGGCAGCCGAGCCGGAGATGAAGAAGCGCACCCGTCCGCCGAACCGGTCGCGCACCTTGCTGAAGACGAGCTTGTCGAACAGCCCGTGCTGCAGCTTCATCCCGACCGGGATGGACTTGCCCTCGATCCTGCGCCGGTCGACCTCGAGGCCGACGGCGAAGGCCTTCTTGAAGATCTTCTCCTTCGCACCGCCCTCGGCGGCCTGCATCGTGACGATGCGGGCGTGCGCCTTCTCGAAGATGCGCGGGGCCGCGCCCATGAAGGTGGGCTTCACCACCGCCAGGTTGTCGACGATCTTGTCGACGCGACCGTCGATGGCCGTCGCGAAACCGCAGGCGAGCTGGGCCGACAGCAGCACCTTGCCGAACGAGTGGGCCATCGGGAGCCAGAGGAACTGCAGGTCGGACTCGTCGAGGATCTTCTGCGCCTCGATGGCCGCGCCCTCGTAGACCCAGGAGCGGTGCAGCAGCCGCACGCCCTTGGGCCGGCCGGTGGTGCCGGAGGTGTAGATGAGGGTGGCGAGCTGGTCGGCGGGGATCGCCCGCGCCTTCTCCTCGACGATGCCGGGGTGCTCGGTGAGGTAGGCGTCGCCGAGCTCGGCGAGGGCGTCGAGCGTCAGGACGCGGTCGCCGTCGGCGGTGCCGTCGAAGGTGATGATCTTGACCAGCTCGGGCAGGTCCGCGGCCTGCTCGGCGATCTTGGCGAGCTGGACGTCGTCCTCGGCGAAGACGAAGCGGCACGAGGCGTCGCCCAGGATGAACCCGGTGTCGTCGGCGTTGGTGCTCGGGTAGACCGTGGTGGTCGCGCCGCCGGCGCACATGATGGCGAGGTCGGCGAGGATCCACTCGTAGCGGGTGCCCGACGCGATCCCGACCCGCTGCTCGGACTCGAGCCCGAGGGAGAGCAGGCCGGCGGCGAGGCGGCTGACGAGGTCGCCGGCCTGCTGCCACGTGACGGACTCCCACGACTCGCCGCGGGGGAAGCGGAAGGCCTCGGAGCCGGGTGAGACCTTCACCCGCTCGATGAACTGCACGGCCACGTTCTGCGGCATGGTGTCGACGAACGACGTGTCGTGATTGACGGGCATGTTGCTCCTGGGCTCGACCGGGCGGGTACGGGTTGCGACGTAACCTAGATCACTTCACCTACCAGCGGGTAGACAACCCGCGTGCTGACACGGTTTGCCACCGCCGCGCCGGGCCACGGAGCCGCTTTCCCGCTCAACCGCGCGGGGTCCGCATGACCTCGCCGAACCACGACGACACCGTCACGCCGGTGCCCGGACGGTGCACCACCTCGACCGCGTCGCCGGCCCGCAGCAGGCCCGGCGAGACGACCCGCAGGTACGCGCCGGGGCGGCCGTCCTCGGCGAAGCGGCGGGCCCAGGCCCGGTTGTCGTAGCCCTGCCGGCCGAGCCAGACCTGGAAGGTGCGGCACGGCGTGCGGAACATCGTCACCTCGACCACGACGTCCGCCCCGATCCGCCACCGCTCGCCGATCTCCGCGCCGTTGACGTCGACGCCCCGGGTCGTGAGGTTCTCCCCGAACGTGCCGTCGGGGACGTCGGCGCCGAAGGTCCCCGCCCACCGGTCGAGGTCCTCGCGGGCGAAGGCGTAGAGCGCCTTGTCCGGCCCGCCGTGGTGGCGCCGGTTGGACACCTCGTCGCCTTCGAGGCCGAGCGGGCCCACCGACACCGGACCGCTGACGGTGGCCTTCTCGATCGACGTCCGGCCGCTGCGCACCCACCGCACCGGCTGCGGCCGGCCGACGTGGACCGAGACGATGACCGACACCGCCCCATCCTCCCACCCGACCGCCCCCGAGGCGCCGAGGCGTCGGGGTCAGTCCTGCACGGCCTTGGCGATGCTCACGCAGCGGGTGATCCGGTCGCCGTCCGGCCGGTGCGCCGCCAGCGCCCGGACCACGTCGCCGAGCATGCGGACCACGACCCAGTCGCGGGCCCGGTCCTCGTCGAGGCCGGCGGCGTCGACGGCGGCGTGGAAGCGGCGCCGCACCCCGCCGCGGACGTCGCCGTCGAGCTCGTCCCAGCGGTGGAGGAGCAACGGCGCGACCTCGTAGTGCGGGTCGCCGCTGAGCGGCTTCGGGCCGACCGCCAACCACGGCTCGCGGTCGGCGGCGAGCACGGTCCCGTAGTGCAGGTCGGTGTGGACCAGGGTGCCGGTGCTGGCCGGGTCGGCGACGAACCCGCGACCGAGCGCCACGGCCTGCTCGACCATCCGGTGCGGCACCGGGGCGTCGCGCGGGAGGTCGGCCAGCGCCTCGGTCCAGCGCTCGACGTGGGTCGTGAGGAGCCTCAGCTGGGGCGGGGCCGGCACGTGCAGGCGCGCGTAGAGCCCGGCGACGACCTCGCAGGCCTCGAGGTCCCAGTGATCGGTCAGGTCGACCGGGTGCAGCCGCTCGAGGAGCAGGGCGCCGCGGCGCGGGTCGGCGCGCAGCAGCAGCGCCGCGCCGTCGCCGTGCCAGTGCTGCAGCGCGAGGTGCTCGTGCTCGGACTCCTCCTCGCGGGGGTGCACCTTCAGCACGGCGGCGCGGTCGTCGGCGTCGCGCACCGGGAGCACCAGGGCGCGGCGCCCGGGCACCGGCTCGCCGTCGCTGGTCAACCGCCACTCCGCCAGCAGGTCGCGGACCAGCCGCGGCAGCGCGTCGAGCCAGGCCGCCCGGTCGGGCCCGTCCGCGCCGGCCGGCCCGGCGGGACCGCCTCGGTCCACGGACTACTTCTTGCCCTTCTCGGACGCCGACCCGGCGCCGTCGTTGGAGAGCGCGGCGACGAACGCCTCCTGGGGGACCTCGACGCGGCCGACCATCTTCATCCGCTTCTTGCCCTCCTTCTGCTTCTCCAGCAGCTTGCGCTTGCGGGTGATGTCACCGCCGTAGCACTTGGCCAGCACGTCCTTGCGGATGGCGCGGATGTTCTCGCGGGCGATGATCCGGGCGCCGATGGCGGCCTGGATCGGCACCTCGAACTGCTGGCGCGGGATGAGCTCCTTGAGCTTGCCGGCCATCATCACGCCGTAGCCGTAGGCGGCGTCCTTGTGCACGATCGCGCTGAACGCGTCGACCGGCTCGCCCTGGAGCAGGATGTCGACCTTGACCAGGTCGGCGGCCTGCTCGCCGGAGCGCTCGTAGTCGAGGGAGGCATAACCCTTGGTGCGCGACTTCAGCTGGTCGAAGAAGTCGAAGACGATCTCGCCCATGGGCAGGGTGTAGCGCATCTCGACGCGGTCCTCGGACAGGTAGTCCATGCCGCCGAGCATGCCGCGCTTGGCCTGGCACAGCTCCATGATCGTGCCGATGTAGTCGCTCGGGCTGAGGATCGTGGCCTTGACGACGGGCTCGCGGACCTCGTCGATCTTCATCTCGGGGAACTCGCTGGGGTTGGTCACCTCGATCGAGGTGCCGTCCTCGAGGATCACCTCGTAGACCACGTTGGGGGCGGTCGAGATGAGGTCGAGGTCGAACTCGCGCTCGAGGCGCTCGCGGGTGATCTCCATGTGCAGCAGCCCGAGGAACCCGACGCGGAACCCGAACCCGAGGGCACCGGAGGTCTCGGGCTCGTAGACGAGGGCGGCGTCGTTGAGCTGGAGCTTCTCGAGGGCCTCGCGCAGGTCGCCGTACTGGTCGCCGTCGATCGGGTAGAGACCGGCGTAGACCATCGGGTTGGGGTGCTTGTAGCCGCCCAGCGCCTCGGTCGCGCCGTGGTGCTGGGTGGTGACGGTGTCGCCGACCCGCGACTGGCGCACGTCCTTGACCCCGGTGATCAGGTAGCCGACCTCGCCGACGCCGAGGTCGCTGGACTTGACCGGCTCGGGGCTGATCACGCCGACCTCGAGCATCTCGTGGACGACGCCGTTGGACATCATCTTGATCCGGTCGCGGTGGGTGAGCTTGCCGTCGACGACGCGGACGTAGGTGACCACGCCGCGGTAGGTGTCGTAGACCGAGTCGAAGATCAGCGCCCGCGCCGGCTTGTCGGCGTCGCCGACCGGGGGCGGGGTCTCGGCCACGATGTGGTTGAGCAGCTCGGCGACGCCCATGCCGGTCTTGGCGCTGACCCGGAGCACGTCGTCGGGGTCGCAGCCGACCAGGCCCGCGATCTCCGCGGCGTACTTCTCGGGGTTCGCGCTGGGCAGGTCGATCTTGTTGAGCACCGGGATGATGTGGAGGTCGGCGCCCATCGCGAGGTACAGGTTGGCCAGCGTCTGGGCCTCGATCCCCTGCGCGGCGTCGACGAGCAGGACGGCGGCCTCGCACGCCTCGAGGGAGCGGGAGACCTCGTAGGTGAAGTCGACGTGGCCCGGCGTGTCGATCATGTTGAGCACGTAGGTGCCCGGCTCGGCCTTCTCGTCGTTGCCGGCCGGCACGGTCCACGGCATCCTGACAGCCTGGCTCTTGATGGTGATGCCGCGCTCGCGCTCGATGTCCATCCTGTCGAGGTACTGCGCCCGGGCGGCGCGCGCGTCGACGACGCCGGTCAGCTGCAGCATCCGGTCGGCCAGGGTCGACTTCCCGTGGTCGATGTGGGCGATGATGCAGAAGTTCCGGATGATCGCGGGGTCGGTGTGACCGGGTTTCGGAGCGGTGGAGGCAGCCATGAGGGCTCCAGTGTCCCCGACGGGTGCGCGCGGGGCGAAATGGTCGCCCCCGGTGGACCGCGCGCCGGTCAGGGACCGACGGCACCGCGTCGGCGAGGATGGCGCCCGTGATCTCGCCGCGGCCCTACCCTGCCCCCGTCGGCCGCACCGCCCGGCGCCTGGAGTGGCCGCACCTGCCGCCGGTGATCCGGTCGGCGGTCGAGTGGCGGATCGGGACGGCCGTGCGGTCCTCGCACTCGCAGACGGCCGGCTTCACCCCGGGTTTTGCCTCGGTGCTCCTGGGCGCGGACGGGTCGCGGCACTTCGTCAAGGCCGCCTCGACCAGGGCCCAGCGGCTCTTCGCGGAGTCCTACCGCGAGGAGGCACGCCGGCTGGGGGCGCTGCCGGCCGGCGTCCCCGCGCCGCGGCTGCTGTGGGTCCACGACGCCGACGACTGGGTGGTGCTCGGCATCGAGCACGTCGAGGCCCGCGCCCCCCGCCGTCCCTGGACCCGCGGCGACCTCGACCTCGCGCTCGACATGCTCGCCACCACCGCCGCGGTGCTGACCCCGCCGCCGGCCGGGCTGGCCCTCGACACCGTCGCCGCCGACCTGGCCGGGTGGCCGGCGCACTGGGACTACGCGCTGCGCACCTTCGTCCTCCCGCACGGTGAGGAGGCCGCGGCCCTCGCGGCCCGGTTCGACGAGGTCGTCGGCGGCACGACCGTGGTGCACACCGACGTGCGCGACGACAACATCCTGCTCACCGACGACGGCCGCGCGCTGCTGTGCGACTGGAACTGGCCGGTGCTGGGCGCGGCCTGGCTCGACTCCCTGATGCTGCTCGTCGGACCGTGCGGCGACGGGCTCGACGTCGAGGCCGTGCTCGCCGAGCACCCCACCTTCGCCGACGTGCCGGCCGAGTCGGTCGACGTCGTGCTGGCCCTGCTCACCGGTTACCTGCTCAAGTCGGCCGACGACCCGGTGCCCCCGACGTCGCCGCACCTGCGCGACCACCAGCGCTGGCAGGCCGACGTGCTCTGGGACTGGCTCTGCGAGCGGCGCGGCTGGGAGACCGGCGAGTGACGGCGCCACGGGCGGTCGGTCGTCGCGCGACGTACGCCGAGATGCCGGCGGCGGTGCGCGCCTGGGTGGAGGACACCCTGGGCTCCCCGGTCGTCGAGACCCGCGAGCAGGTCGGTGGCTTCTCCCCCGGGTGCGCCACGCGGCTGCGCTGCGCCGACGGCAGCCGCGCGTTCGTCAAGGCGGTGGGCGCCGACCTCAACCCCGACAGCCCGACCCTGTTCCGCCGCGAGGTGCTCGCCCTGACGCTGCTGGGCTCGCACCCGCTGTGGGCCGACCTGCTGGCGTCCCACGACGAGGACGGCTGGGTGGCGCTGCTGCTCGAGGACGTCGACGGCCGCCACCCCGACCTCGACGACGACGCCGAGATGGGCCGGCTCGTCGACGACACCGACCGGCTCGTGGAGGTCATGGCCCAGCGGGTGCCCGACCCGCCCCGGCCGCCCCCGGCGTCCGGCAACGCGCTCTACCGCGCCGGGCTGACCGACCTCCGCGCGACGTTCGTCGGGTGGCGGGCGGGGCTCGAGCACGTCGCGGAGGTGCCGCCCGACCTGGTGCCGGCGTGGGTGGTCGAGCGCCGCGAGGAGCTGCTGCCCGGCGTCCGGGCCCTCGCGGAGCAGCCGAGCGACCACCTCGTGCACTACGACATCCGCAACGACAACCTCCTCGTGCGGCCCACCGGGGAGCTGGTCTTCCTCGACTGGGGCGCCTGCGGCATCGGCCCGGACTGGCTCGACCCGCTGCTGGCGCGGCTGGAGCGGGTCGACACCCCCTGGTTCGACGCCTCCCTCGCCACCTCCCCCGCGCTGGCCCGGGTCGGCGACGAGGTCGTGACGTCGTGGCTGGTCGCGATGGGGACCTACCTGGCCCACCGCGCGCACACCGCCGTCGACGTCAACCTGCCGACCCTGCAAGACTTCCGGCGGCGCGAGTCGGCCCGGATGCTCGGGGCCGCGGCGCGCCGGCTGGGTCTCGGTCCGTGACCCGGCGTGGGACCCGGTGACGATTTCTGTCCTGCACGTCCCACTGGTAACTTGGTCCGTCGCGTGCCGGCCGTCCCGACGTGCCCACGCACCCAGACCTGCACCACCTGTCCAGCACCAGCATCCGAGGCGAAGGCAACCCTGTGGCGAACATCAAGAGCCAGATCAAGCGCAACAAGCAGAACGAGAAGCGGCACGAGCGCAACAAGGCGGTCAAGACCGGCCTGAAGACCGCCGTCCGCAAGTTCCGCGAGGCCGCTGCGGCCGGCGACAAGGACCAGGCGCTGACCCTCGGCCGCGAGGCCAACAAGGCGCTCGACAAGGCCGCCTCGAAGGGCGTCATCCACAAGAACCAGGCGGCGAACCGCAAGTCGGCGATCTCGAAGACCTCCGCCTCGCTCTGAGCCCCACCTGCATCGACCCGTCAGTGATCACTGACGGGTCGACGTGTTTTTCGCTGACCCGTCGCTGATCAGCGACGGGTCAGCGCTCGTCGCGGAGGCCGGCGATGGTCAGCACCAGGCGCTCGAGGGCGTACGAGGCGTCGCTGGCGGCGCCCTTGATGTCGGCGTCGGCCTGGGCCACGGCGCGGATCGCGCGCGACAGCCCGGACTCCGACCAGCCCTGGGCCTGCGAGCGCAGGGTGCGCAGCTTCCACGGCGGGACGCCGACCTCCCGGGCCAGGTCGGCCTCGCGCAGGCCCCTCATCGCGCCCTTGTAGCGGGCCAGGCCCCGGGCGCTGCCGGCGAAGGCGGAGGTCACCAGGACCGCCGGCGTGCCGTTGTCCATCGCCCAGCGCAGCTCCTCGAGCGCCTGCTCGCGGTGCCCGGAGAACGCGTGGTCGGCCACCGCGAACGACTTGGCCTCGGCGCGGCCACCGAAGTAGCGCGCGATCTTGTCGGCGGTCAGCCGCTCGCCGAAGAAGTCGTTGGTCAGCTGGTGCGCGGCCGCCGACAGCGAGCGCAGGTCCTGGCCGACCGCCTCGACGAGGGCGCGCGCGGCGTCGTTGTCGATGGTGGCGCCGTGGCGACGGACCTCGGCGGCGACGAAGCCGGGGAACTCGGAGGCCTTGAGCTCCTCGGACATGGTCTCGGTGACCCCGCGCAGCTTGCGCAGCTTGGTGAGGGTGCCGCTGCCCTTGGCACCGCCGCCGTGCACGAGCACCACCGCGACGTCCTCGACCGGCGCCGCGGCGTACTCGAGCAGGCCGGCGACCGACTCCTCGGGCAGGTTCTCCAGCCCCCGGACGACGACGCACCGCGTCGCCGAGAACAGCGACGGCGCCGACATCTCCCCCAGCGAGGCCAGGGTGAGGTCGGAGGCGCCGGTCTCGGAGAACTCCGCCTCGCCGTCGTGGGCCCGGACGACGTCGCGGACCGTCTGGACGGTGCGCTCGTTGAGGAACTCCTCCTTGCCGGTCACCAGGGTGACGCGGCCGAGCACGCTGCTGCTGTCCAGGTTCGCTGCCGGCATGGCTGCACCCTGGCACACGCCGCCGACGCTCACCCACCGGCCCGCACGCCCACCGTGCCGCCCCCGTCGTCGTCCCCGTCGTCGCCGGTCACGACCAGGACGTCGCCGTCCTCGTCGGTGCGCGAGACGCTCGCGCCGGCGGCCTCCAGCGCCGCAAGGACGTCGGGCGCGGGGTGGCCGTAGTCGTTGTCGGCGCCGACCGAGACCAGCACCTGCTCGGGCCGCAGCGACGCCAGCCAGTCGAGGTCCTGGTGGCGGCTGCCGTGGTGCGGGAGCTTGAGGACGTCGACGTCGAGGCCGGGGAGCTCGCGGGCCACGGCGGCCTGGCCGGGCGGCTCGACGTCGCCGGTCAGCAGGATGCTCACCCCACCGACCTCGGCGAGCAGGACGAGGCTCTCGTCGTTGGCCGTGCTGCCGTCACCGGGCCCGTACCGGGGTGGTCCGGGCAGCGGCCAGAGCACGTGGAGGACGGCGTCGCCCACCGTGACGGGCCCCGGCGGCGGCAGGGTCGGGACCACCCCCGCCCCGCGTGCGGCGTGGACGACGTCTGCGACCGCCTCGGGCGGGTCGAGCAGGGACGTCGTCCAGACCTGGCCGACCCGCCGGCCGTCGAGGACGCCGGGCAGGCCGTCGACGTGGTCGGCGTGGAAATGGGTGAGGACCACCAGCGGCACCTCCTCGACGTCGAGGCGGTCGAGGCAGCGGTCGACGGCCGCAGGGTCGGGCCCGGCGTCGACGACGACGCCGCGGCCGCCGCCCGCGTTGAGCACGAGGGCGTCGCCCTGGCCGACGTCGCACATCGCGAGCACCCATCCCGCGACCGGCCAGCCCGGCGAGGGCAGCGGCACCGCGACCACCACGACCAGCACGACGGCGACCGGCAGCGCGCGGGCCGGGTGGCGCAGCACCCAGGGCGCCGACGCCGCCAGGGCGACGCAGACGGCGACGAGCACGGCCAGCGACCAGGCGTCCGCGCCCCAGTCGACGGCGGCGAGCGGCAGGTCGGCCCCGCGGCGGGCCACCGCCACGACCCACCCCACGCACCACCCGGCCGCGGTGCCGAGGAGACTACCGAGCGGATCGCTCACCAGCGCCACCAGACCGCCGCCGAGACCGAGCACGGTGGCCGGCCCGACGACCGGCGCGACCAGCAGGTTGGCGACCACCGCGACCAGGCTCACCTGGGCGGAGAGGCCCGCGACCACCGGCGTGCACGCGACCTGGGCCGCCGCGGGGACCGCCACCGCCTCGGCGAGCCACCGCGGCAGCCAGCGGGCGAGCGCGTCGCGCCAGCCGGGCGCCAGCACCACGATGCCGGCCGTGGCCAGCACCGAGAGCACGAAGCCGGCCGACGTCGCCAGCCCCGGTTGCACCAGCAGCAGGACGACGACCGCGACCCCGAGCCCGCGGAACGCCCGGCGCCGGCTGTTGGCGCCCATCGCCAGCAGGCCGACGGCGCCCATCGCCGCGGCGCGCAGGACGCTCGGCTCGGTGCGGGCGAGCAGCACGAACCCCGCGATCCCGAGCGCCGCCACCAGGCCCAGCCAGCGGCCGCGCACGTGGCACCACCTGGCCAGGACGAGCAGGAACCCGACCACGAGCGTCAGGTTGGTGCCCGACACCGCCGTGAGGTGGGTCAGGCCGGTGGTGCGGAAGTCGTCCTCCAGGTCGGCCGCCAGGCCGGCGTCGTCGCCGTCGACGAGCGCCGGGACCAGCGCCCGCTGGTCGGCCGGGCGGTGCGCGACGGCGTCGCGGATCGACGCGCGGACCGCGCCGGCCCCGCGCCACCAGACGTCGGGCCGGTGCCGCACGACCGGGGCGGAGGCGCCCGTGAGCAGGGCGGCCAGGTCGGCGCCGTCGGCCGGCGTGAGGAGACCACGGGTCGCCACGCCCGACCCGAGCTCGACGCCGGCCCACCGCTCGTCGCCCAGCACCAGCACCGGGACGGCGACCTCGTGCCGGACGCCGCGACCCACCACCGTGTGCACCTCGAGCCGGACGACGACCCCGTCACCGAACGGTCCCGCCACCGGGCGCGGGTCGGCGACCACCACCCCGGTCACCTCGACGGCGGCCCGCTGCTCGGCGAGCGCTGTGACCGGGCTGGTGCGCACCGCCTCCGCGCGCAGCGACGCCGAGGTCAGGACGGCGACCGCGACCATCCCGCACGCCAGCACCGCACCGACGGCGCCCCGGTCGCGCCGCACCACGGCCAGCACCACCCCGGCGACCACCGCGGCCAGGACGACGGCCACGGCGAGACCCGGCGGCAGCAGGGCCGCGGCGAGGCCACCGGCCCAGCCCGACGCGGCCAGGCACGGCGTGCGCAGGTCGGCCGGGGCGGCGACCGCGGGCCCCTCCTCGTCGAGGTCGGGCACGACATCAGACCGTCACCAACGGGGTGAGGGTCGCGAGGGTGGCGTCGCCGATGCCGGAGACCTCGAGCAGCTCGGTCACCGCGGTGAAGGCACCGTGCTCCTCGCGCCAGGCGATGATCGCGGCGGCCGTGACCGGCCCGACGTCGGGCAGGGTCTCCAGGAGGGCCTGGTCGGCGAGGTTGAGGTCGACCAGACCGGCCGGCGCCCCGGCGGAGCCCGGGACGGTCGCCCCCGCCGGGCCGGACGCCGAGCCGGACGGCGGGACGGGCGCTCCCCCGTCGACCCCGACCAGGATCTGCTCGCCGTCGACCAGGACGCGGGCCAGGTTCAGCGAGCTCAGGTCGACCGCGGGACGGGCCCCGCCGGCCCTCTCGAGCGCGTCGACGACCCGCGCGCCGGCGTCGAGCACCACGATGCCGGGACGCCGGACCCGCCCGGCCACGTCGACGGTCACGGTGGCCGCGCCGGCGGCACCGGCCAACGGCTCGGCCGGCGCTGGCGGGGCGGCCGGGGGCGCGGTGGATGGCTGCGCGCCCGGGGCCTCGACGGGCACCAGCCCGGCGGGCGGGTCGCTGACCGTCACCGGCGGGCCGGGGTCGTCTCGCAGCACCTGCCAGGCGGTCACGGCCAGCCCGACCGAGACGAGCAGGGCGACGACCGCGAGCGCGCCGGCACCGACCCGCACCCGCCCCCGCAGCGTCTCGGGCACGACCGGGCCGAGCGGGACCCGGCGGCGCGCCGCGTGCCGCCCGGGGACCGGCACCGGCACCGCCGCCGGGACCGCGGACGGCACCGTCGCCGGTGGCGCGGGCGGCGGTGGGACGGTCGCCGGTGCCGGGGTGAGCGGCCGGTCGGCGGGCGGCGGGTCGGGCACCGCGTGCAGCGCAGCCCGGGCCGCACTCACCCGGGTGTGGTCGTCCCACCACTCACCGCCCGAGGCCGGGTCGACCCGGCCGACCGGATCGGGCTCCCTGCCGGCCGCCAGCTGCTCGGAGAGCAGCGCGAGCCGGCGCGAGACCGCCTCCTGCTGCTCGGGGCTCGGACGTCGGCTGCGCATGCCGAGGACCGTAGGCACCCGGTCGGACCCTCGGCGACCGCCGGCGGCGCGCCTGTGGAGAACGCCCGGCCGGCCCGTCCTGTGGACGGTTCGTGGCTACCGGGCAGGGCTACCGGGCGGGGCGGGTCGCCGGCACGGGCCGCGGCGCCACGCACACCGCGAGCATCCCGGGCCCGACGTGGGCCCCCAGGACGGCGCCGATCTCCGCGCACCAGACCCGGTCGCCCTCCGACCCCCCGTGCAGCTGGTCGGCGAGCCGCTCCGCCAGCTGCTCGGTCAGGGCCGCGGCGCGCTCGGGACTGGCCAGGTGGGCCACGCAGACGTCGACGGGCCGGTCGCCGGCGGCGGCGACGGCCAGGTCGGCCAGCCGGGCCAGGGCCCGGCTCGAGGTGCGCACCCGCTCCAGCGAGGAGACGGTGCCGTCCTCGATGGTGAGCAGCGGCTTGACCGCCAGCGCGCCCCCGAGCAGGGCGGCCGCGGCGCCGATCCGGCCGCCGCGCCGCAGGTACTCGAGGGTGTCGACGTAGAAGTACGACGAGCTGTCCGCCGCCCGCTGCCGCGCCGCCTCGGCGACCTCCTCGGCCGAGCCCCCGGCCGCGGCTACCTCGGCCGCGGTGAGGGTGGCGTACCCGGTCGCGACGCCGACCTGCCGGCTGTCGACGCACACGACCCGCACGCCCTCGGCGCGGGCGTCGCGCGCGGCGAGCTGGGCCGACTCGAACGTGCCGCTCATCTCGCCGGACAGGTGCACCGAGACGACGTCGGTGGCGCCGGCCGCGGCCGCGGCCCGGTAGGCGTCGAGGAAGACCGCCGGGGCCGGCCGCGAGGTGCTCACCGGCCGGAACTCGCGCAGCGCGTCGGCGACCCGGGCGGGTGTCGCCTCGGGCGAGCCCTCGTCGAACGCGTCGGCCCCGACGACGACCTGCAGCGGCACCACGACGATGCCGTGCCGGGCCGCCAGGTCCGCCGGCAGGCTCGCGGTGGAGTCCGTGACGACGGCGACGGACGGGGGCATGCCGGGGATCCTAGGAGACATCGCGCCCCGACGACGAGCCCGCTCAGACCACCAGGTTGACCAGCTTCGGCTCCCGCACGACCACCTTGCGCACCTCGCGCCCGTCGACCGCGGCGACGACGGCCGGGTCGGCCAGCGCCAGCGCCTCCAGGTCGGCGGCGCTGATGTCGGGGGCGACCTCCAGCCGCGCACGGACCTTGCCCTGGATCTGGACGACGGCCGTCACCGACTCCGCGACCAGCAGCGCCGGGTCGACGCTCGGCCAGGCCGCCTGGGCGACCGAGGGGGCGTGGCCCAGCCGGTCCCACATCTCCTCCGCGACGTAGGGCGCGACCATCGACAGCAGCCGCGCGACCACCTCGGCGGCCTCGCGCACGGCCGGGTCGGCGCCGCCGGGGCCGGAGTCGATCGCCTTGCGGGTGGCGTTGACCAGCTCCATGGTGCGGGCGACCACGACGTTGAAGCGGTGACTCTCGAGCAGGGTCTCGGCCTCGGCCACGGTGCGGTGGGTGACCCGGCGCAGCGCGACGTCGCCACCGCCGGCGTCGGTGCCCGGCGCCGAGGTGACGTCGCCGCTCAGCCGCCAGGCGCGCTGCAGGAAGCGCAGGGAGCCGGTCGGGCTCATGTCGGCCCAGTCGATGTTGTCCTCGGGCGGGCTGGCGAAGACCAGGGTCAGGCGCACCGCGTCGACGCCGAACTGCTCGAGCTGGGCGCCCAGGTCGATGCCGTTGCCCAGCGACTTGCTCATCTTGCGCCCGTTGTTGATGACCTTGCCCTGGGACAGGTAGGACGAGAACGGCTCGTCCCAGGTGATCAGCCCCAGGTCGCGCAGCGCCTTGGTGAAGAAGCGCGCGTACAGCAGGTGCAGCACGGCGTGCTCGTCGCCGCCCAGGTAGAAGTCGACCGGACCCCACGCCTCGGCCAGGGCCGGGTCGAAGGCCTGGGTGTCGTCGTTCGGGGACAGGAACCGGAAGAAGTACCAGGACGAGTCGACGAAGGTGTCCATCGTGTCGGTGTCCCGCTCGGCCGGGCCGCCGCACGCGGGGCAGGACACCTCGACCCACTCGCGGGCCGCGCCCAGCGGCGAGGTCCCCCGCGGCTTCAGGTCGGCGCCGCGCAGCTCGGGCAGCCGGACCGGCAGCTCGGACTCGGGGACGGCGACCTCGCCGCACGCCGGGCAGTGCACGATCGGGATGGGCGCACCCCAGTAGCGCTGCCGCGACAGCAGCCAGTCGCGCAGGCGGAAGTTGATCGTGCCCGCGCCGTGGCCGATCTGCTCCAGGTGGGCGATCGTGGCGCTCTTGGCCTCGGCCACCGGCAGGCCGTTCAGGTCGAGCGCCGACGCGACGCCCGGCGCGGGCGAGTTGATCGCGGTGCCCTCCCCCGCGTAGGCCTCGCCCTCGAAGTCGGCCGGCGGCTCGGTGGTGCGCACGATGGGCAGGTCGAAGGCGGTGGCGAACTCCCAGTCGCGCTGGTCGCCGCCGGGCACGCCCATCACGGCGCCGGTGCCGTAGTCGGCCAGCACGTAGTCGGTGGCCCACACCGGGATCCGCTCACCGGTCAGCGGGTTGGTGGCGTGCACGCCCAGGAACACGCCGGTCTTGGCCCGGTCGGTGGCCAGCCGGTCGATGTCGGTGGCCTTGCGGACCTCGTCGCGGTAGGCCTCCAGCTCGGCGCGGTGCTCGTCGGTGACCAGGGTCTCGGCCAGCCGGGCGTCGACGGCGATGACCATGAACGTCGTCCCGAACAGCGTGTCGGGACGCGTCGTGAACACGGTGACCGGGTCGTGGCCCTCGACGTCGAAGGTGACGTGGGCGCCCTCGGAGCGGCCGATCCAGTTGCGCTGGGCGTTGGCCACCTTGCCGATCCAGGTGTCCTGCAGGGCGTCCAGGCCGTCGTAGAGCTCCTGCGCGTAGTGCGTGGTGCGGAAGTACCACTGCGTCAGCTCCTTCTTGGTCACCTCCGCGCCGCAGCGCTCGCAGGTGCCGTCGGACAGCACCTGCTCGTTGGCCAGCACGGTCTGGTCCTGGGGACACCAGTTGACCGGGCTGTTCTTGCGGTAGGCCAGGCCCTGCTCACGCAGCTTCAGGAACAGCCACTGCGTCCACCGGTAGTACTCGGGGTCGGAGGTGTGCAGCCGCCGCGACCAGTCGAAGGACAGCCCGTAGTGCTTCATCGACGACAGCTGGGTCTCGATGTTGGCGTAGGTGTAGGTCGCGGGGTGGGTGTCGTTGCGGATCGCGGCGTTCTCGGCGGGCAGGCCGAAGGAGTCCCAGCCCATCGGGTTCAGCACCTCGTAGCCGCGGAAACGCCAGTAGCGGGCGAGCACGTCGTGCAGCGCGAAGACCTCGGCGTGACCCATGTGCAGGTCGCCGCTGGGGTAGGGGAACATCGTCAGCGCGTAGCGCTTCTCGCGGCGCCCCTCGACGACCGCCGCGTCGTCGGCCCGGAACGGGTCGAGCTCGGCCCAGACCCGCTGCCACTTCTGCTCGACCGACCGGACGTCGTACGTGGCCGCCTCGCCGGTGCCGGTCGCGGTGCTGTCGGTGCCCTGCTCGCTCATCGTCTGCTCCTGCTCGTGCTGCTTCGGACATAAAGAAACCCCTCACGTGGAGGGGTGGCCGCGCGATCGGTGGGTGATCAGCGCGGCTGTGCAAGAAGCAGGGTGTGGGTGCTCACGGGTGCATCCTACCGCGTGGCGGGGCCCGGCCTCGACCACCTACCCCGCGTCCCGGGGACGCGCCCTAGCATGTTCGCCATGCTGGACGTACGCACCATCCGCGAGCACCCCGAGCTGGTCAAGCACGCGGTGGAGGTGAAGGGGATCGACCTCGACGTCGACGCCCTGGTGGCGCTCGACACCGAGGTGCGCCGGCTGCGCCACGAGGTCGACAACGCCATGGGCGAGCGCAAGCGCCGCTCCAAGGAGTTCGGCCGGGCCGACGAGGCCACCCGCGAGCGGCTGCGCGCCGAGCAGGCCGACTTCGACGTGCGGCTGGGCGCCACCAAGGACGAGCACGCCGCCCGCGCGGCCGAGCTGCAGGACCTGCTGCTCCAGGTGCCGGGCATCCCCTGGGACCAGGCGCCGGTCGGCGCCGGCGAGGCCGAGAACGTCGTCATCAAGAAGGTCGGCACCCCGCCGAGCTTCGACTTCGAGCCGCTCGACCACGTCACGCTGCTCGAGGAGCGCGGGTGGGCCGAGTTCGCCCGCGCCCGCAACGTCTCCGGGGAGCGCGCCTACGCGCTGCGCGGCGACGCCGTCCTGCTCGAGCGGGCGGTGCTGTCCTACGCCCTCGACCTGCTCGTGACCCGCAGCTTCACGCCGATCTCGGTGCCCTCGCTGGTCCGCGAGGCCGCGCTGGTCGGCACCGGCATGTTCCCGAAGGGCCGCGAGGAGACCTACGAGCTGCCCGCCGACGACCTGTTCCTGGCCGGCACCGGCGAGGTCGCGCTGGTCGGCCTGCACGCCGGGGAGATCCTCGACAAGGCGCAGCTGCCGCTGCTCTACGCCGGCATCTCGCCCTGCTTCCGGCGGGAGATCGGCAGCGCCGGGCGCGACGTCCGCGGCCTGATCCGGGTCCACCAGTTCGAGAAGGTCGAGCAGTTCGTCGTGTGCGAGGCCGACGACGCCGAGTCCGAGAAGTGGCACCAGGCGCTGCTCGACTGCGCCGAGCAGCTGCTCCTCGACCTCGACCTGGCCTACGAGGTCGTGGAGTGCAGCACCGGCGACATGGGCCTGGGCAAGTTCCGCATGAACGACATCAACACCTGGTTCCCCTCGCTGGAGAGCTACCGCGAGACCCACTCGTGCTCCACGCTGCACGACTGGCAGGCGCGCCGCGCGAGCCTGCGCTACCGCGACACCGACGGCACCATCAAGCACGCCCACACCCTCAACAACACCGCGGCGGCGACGCCGCGGCTGCTGGTCGCGCTCCTCGAGAACCACCAGAACGCCGACCGCACCGTCACCGTGCCGCCGGTGCTGCGCCCGTACCTGCAGGGCCGCGAGGTCCTCTGATGGTCGCCGTCCGATGAGCCTGGCGCCCTGGGTCGTGGCGGCCGACGCCGCCGCGCTGCTCGACTTCCTCGCCGACGTCCTCGGCGCGCAGGAGACCGGGCGCGCGCCCGGTCCCGACGGGCTGATCGGGCACGCCGAGACGGTGGTGGGCGGCACGACCGTCGTGGTGGTGGACGCCCTGCCGGGCTGGGCCCCGCAGCCGGCGCTGATGCGCGTCGACGTCCAGGACGTCGACGCCGTGCTGGCCCGCGCCGAGGCGGCCGGCGCGACCACGGTCACGCCACGCACCTCGCTGCCGTTCGGTGACGACGTCGCCCGGTTCACCGACCCGTGGGGCAACCTGTGGTGGGTGCACGAGCACGTGCAGGACGTCGACTTCGACACCCTGCTGGCCCGGATGGAGGACCCCGCCACCGCCGAGACGATGGGGCACTTCGAGCTCTCCCTCGACGCCGAGATGCGGCGCCGCGCCGGTTCCTGACCGGTGCGCGGCGCCGTCGCTCCCGGCCGGGGCGGTGCCACGTCGCCGTGACCCCCGCCCCGGGCCCGGGGCTCAGCCCGTGGGCGCCTCCGCGCAGGTGACGCCGGCCTGGCCGAAGAGCTCGGCGTCGGCCGGGTCGATGCCCGCCGGGTCGGAGTCCGCGATCGCCTGCAGCGTCGTCGCCGAGGCCGTGTCGTAGAGCTCGTCGACGAAGCAGGTCACGGTCTGCTCGACGATCTCCGCCGGCAGCGAGCCGCCGGACTGGTCGGTGAGGATCGCGGTGTAGCCCGCGACGACGTCGTCGCGGCTCGGCCGGCCGTGGTCGCCGTCGCCCTCGTCGGGCTCCTCCTCGGCCGGCGGGGTGTCGCCCTCGGTCGTGGTGTCGTCGTCCGCCGGGGCCGGGCTGCTGCTCCCGGCGTCGGACGAGGTGTCGGCGGAGCCGTCGTCGCCGGAGTCGTCGCCGCAGCCGGACAGGCCGAGGGCGCCGGCCAGGACCAGGGTCAGCAGGAGGCTGGGAAGCTTCGCGCTCAAGGTGGGTCTCCTTCGTCGGTTTCGTGGGGTGGGTCAGGGCAGCGCGACGGTCCAGACCTCCTCCTCGATGCTGTCGTCGGAGCCGATGATGTTCGCGGCCGCGCGGGTGTACTCGAGCTCGTAGGTCTCGGCCCGCGAGTTCACCTGGAAGCAGAGCCAGCCGCCGCCCTGCTCGCCGCTGCTGACGCCCTCGAACGGCGGGTAGCCGGCCGCCGTCATCGCCTCGTCGGCGATCGTCGTGGCCGAGCCGGCGGTGTCGCCGTCGGCGAGCAGCTTGAAGCCGCCCTGGACCCCGCCGCTGAACTCGTCGCCGGCGCTGACCTCGACCTCGACGAGGACCAGCTCGCCGCCGTCCTCGGTGATGCCGGAGAACTCGGCCGGGGCCGGGAAGTCGCGCAGCACCTGAGCCACGGTGATCGTGTCGCCCAGGACGTCGTCGGTGATGGTCTCGCCGACGGCCACCGGCGCGCCGCCCTCGGCGGGTGCCTCCGACGGCTCCTCGGGGACGGCGTCCTCGCCCTCGCCCGGGGCGACGTCCTCGCCGTCGCCCTCGGCGCCCTCGGCGTCCTCGGCCGCCTCGCTGCTGGAGTCGGTCGTGGGCGTGTCGGTCTCGTCGTCGCCACAGGCGCTCAGTGCGCCCAGGCCGACGACGGTCGCCACCGCGGCCACGGACATACGGATCTTCAAGGGTCCTCCTCGTCACGGGCGAGCTGCGGGCGAGCTCGCTGGAGTCCCCAGGCTGGCTCGCGCCCCCCGCCCGCGGTACCAACGAAATCGCAGAACCTCCCGCGGAATCCGCGCTCCCGACCGGCCGGGCGATCGGGCAGGATGTGGCCTCGTGGACCGTCGACGCGCCCTGCCCACCGGCCCCGGCCAGCCCGCGCCGTGGGCCTGGTCGTGGCTCGGCGGCCGGCCGCCCACCACCGCGGCGGGCGCGGAGACCGCCGTCATCCTGCTGCTGATCGGCACCCGCCTCGGGATGCTGGTGCAGGGCCTGCCCTCGCTGGTCGGCGGGGTGTCCTCCTCCCCCGCGCCGTTCGTGTACGTCGTGTGCTGGGGCGCCGCCGCCACCGCCGCGACCGCCGTCAGCGTCGCCTCCTTCCTCCGCGGCCGGGCACTGCCCGACCGGGTGCAGGTGGCCGACATCGCCCTGGCCGCGACGCTGCTGCTGCTCGGGCCGTGGACGGTCACCGAGGAGCACCGGATCGGCACGTGGGAGGGCTTCCAGCCGGGCTACGCCCTGTCGGTGGTGATGTCGATCGCCGTGATGCGCCGCAGCGGCCTGTGGTGGGCCGGTCTCACCGCAATCGTGCTGTCCCAGATCTGCTACGTCGCCTCGGCGTTCGACACCGTGAGCTTCTCCACGACGCTCGGCAACCTGTTCACCGTGGTCATCCTGGGGGCGGTCGGGCGGGTCAGCGTGCAGTACCTGCGCCGCGTCGCCGAGGACGCCGACGACGCGCGCGCCCGAGCCTCCGAGCTGGCCCGGCTGCAGGAGGAGCAGCGGGCCCAGGTCGCGATCCACAACGGCGCCGCGGTGATGCACCTGCTCGGCGAGCCCGACCTCGACGACGTCACCCGGGACCGGCTGCTCGAGCAGGCGCAGTACGAGGCCACGCGGATGCGCGCCTACCTGCGCGGCGGTCCCCGCACCGACCTCGGTGGCACCGGTGACGACTCCGCCCCGCAGGCGCTGGCCGACGCGGTCAGCCGCACGTGCCGCACGTTCGACGACCTGGTCATCGAGGTCGCGCTCGACCTCGGGCAGGGGGTGCTGGTCGACCCGGCCGTCGCCGCGGCGGTCCAGAACGCATTGACCAGCCTGCTGCTCAACGTGCGCGTGCACGCCGGTGCCCGGCTGGTCGTGGTGCACCTCGACGCGGGCGACGCCTTCCCGCCGACCGGGTGGGTGCTCTCCGTCCACGACGACGGCTGCGGCTTCGACCTCGACGACGTCGCGCTCGGGGTCGGGCTGCGCGAGGTCGTCCACGGCGAGCTCGGCCGGCACGGCGTCGAGGTCCGGCTGGAGTCGGCGCGGGGCGCCGGCACCACGGTGACCCTCTCCGGCGGCGTCGTCTCCCTCCCCCACCCCCCGGCCCCCCTCGCCACGACGCTCGGGGCGCAGCGGTGACCGCCGGACCGACCGCCGGACCGACCGCCCGGCCGACCGCCGTCGTGGTCGACGACGCCACGGTGATCCGCCAGTCGATCCCCGCCCTGATGCCGGCCTTCGACGTCGTCGGCTCCTACTCGCGGGTCGAGACCCTCATCGCGGAGCGGCCGCACGCCGACCTGGTGATCCTCGACCTGCACCTGGTGAACTCGACCCAGCCCTCGGCCCGCCAGGGGGTCGCGGCCGTGCGCGCCGTCGTCGCGGCCGGCTACCGGGCGTGCGTCTACAGCCAGGAGGAGCGGCGCTTCGTCCTGGCGGCCTGCCTGGCCGCCGGCGCCACCGGCATCGTGTCGAAGTCGGAGCCGGTGGAGTCGGCCCAGGCGCTGTTCCTCGACGCGATGGTGGGCCGGATCGTCGTCCCGCAGGCGATCATCAGCCTGATGGAGCTGCTCGTGCGGCGCGACTGCATCACCATCCTGGGTGAGCGCCAGCGTCAGGTCCTCGCCGGCCGGGCGCGGGGCCTGACCTACGCCGAGCTCAGCCGCACGCTCTTCCTGTCGGAGTCGACGCTGCGCGGCTACTGGCGCGAGCTGACCCTCGGGGTCTCCCGCTACCTCCAGGCCACGACGCCGTCCGACATCGAGCGGGCACTCGGGCTGGGCCCGGGCGACCTGCTCGACTTCTGGCCGGGGGCGGCCGACGTGCCCCCCGGGGCCACCGGGACCTCCGGCGGCGCCGCCTCGCGGGACTGGTGGCGGTTGCGCTGAGGCTCAGGCCGGCGGCACCAGCAGCACCGGCATCACCGCGCGCACCTGGGCCGGCAGCCCGGCGAGCACGGCCTCGCCGTCGCGCGTGAGGGCGAGCAGGGCCTGCTGGAACAGCCCGTCGAGGACGGCGTAGGCCGCCGCCGGCGCGAGCGCGGGCGGGCGCGCGGCGAGGTCGGAGTAGCGCTCGACGACCCGCCAGATCATCTCCTGCAGCGTGGCGTCGATGTGGGTGACGGCCTCGCGCAGACCGGGCTCGAACATGCTCTGGGTGCGCAGGTCGTACCAGAGGCGGTGCATCGGTGCCTCGTCGCGCAGCGTCTCGACCAGCTTCGCGGCGAACGCCTCGACGAGCTCGTCGGCGCTGGTGGAGTCGGCGACGACCGCGTCGTAGCGGCGCACGCACCGCGCCTTGTAGTAGCGCACGCAGTAGACGATGAGCTCGAGCTTGTCGCGGAAGTAGTAGTGCACCACGCCGTGGCTGAACTCGGAGTTGGTCGCGATCTCGCGCAGGCTCGCCCGGGCGTAGCCGAGCTCGCCGAGGGTGCGCAGCGCCGACTCGGCGAGCTGGTTGCGACGCTCGTCGTGCTTGTCGCCCGGGGAGCGACGGGCGGTCGCCGTGGTCGTCACGACGCCATCCTCGCACGCCACCCCGATCCTGACGACTGTCAAGATTTCTCTTGACAGTCGTCAAGCGCGAGGAGGAACGTGACGGCCACCACACCCGACTGCAGGAGGCCACGCTCCATGACCCACCACGACCTGACCGGGCGCACCGCCCTGGTCACCGGCGGAGCCCAGGGCCTCGGTGAGGGCATGGCCCGCGCCCTCGCCGCCGCGGGCGCCACCGTCGTCATCGCCGACCTCCAGGACGAGGCGGCCGCGAGCGTCGCGGCCTCGCTCGGGGAGGGGCACGGCGCGGTCCACCTCGACGTGACCGACGAGGCCGGCTGGGAGGCGGCCGTCGCCGCCGCCGTCGAGCGCACCGGGCGACTCGACATCGTCGTCAACAACGCCGGCGTCGAGGTCAGCAGCCTCGCCGCCGACGTCGAGGTGTCCGACATCCGCACCATGCTCGACGTCAACGTGCTCGGAACCGCCCTGGGCATCAAGCACGCGCTGCGCACGATGCGTCCGGGCGGTGCGGCCGGCCACGGCGGCAGCATCGTCAACATCTCCTCGGTCGCCGCGACCATCGCCTTCCCCGGCATCCCGATCTACTCCGCCACCAAGGCCGCCGTCGACCGGCTCACCCGCGTCGCGGCCATGGAGGCCGGCAAGCTCGGCTGGGGCGTGCGGGTCAACTGCGTCTACCCCGGTCTGGTCCCCACCGCGATGGGCCAGGGACTCGCCGTCGACATGGCCACCCTCGGGCTCTTCGAGAGCCCGGAGGCCGCCGTCGGCGCCGTCGTCGAGCTGACCCCGCTCGGGCGGCTCGGCGAGGTGGCCGACATGGCCGACGCCGTCGTCTTCCTGGCCTCCGACGCCGCCCGGTTCATCACCGGCACGGGGCTGTCGGTCGACGGCGGGATGGGGATGTGACCGTGACCGACTCCCCGAGCAGCCCCAGGCCCGTCGTCGTCTACGGCGCCTCCGGCTACACCGGCCGCCTCGTCTGCGAGTACCTGCGCGAGTACGGCGTCCCGTTCGTCGCGGCCGGCCGCAGCGCCGAGCGGCTCACCGACTCCATGCAGTCCCACGTCGCCGGCATCGAGACCGCCGACTACGAGGTCGTCGAGGTCGAGCACACCCTCGAGGCGCTCACCGAGCTCGTCCGTGGCGCCTCGGTGGTGCTCAACACGGTCGGCCCGTTCAGCAAGTGGGGACCCGAGGTCGTCGAGGCGTGCCTCGCGACCGGGGCGCACTACACCGACACGACCGGCGAGCAGGACTGGCTGATCACGTGCGACGAGAGGTACGGCGCCGACTTCGCCGCCGCCGGGCTGCTCCTCGCGCCGGGCATCGCGCAGATGTACACGACGGGCGAGATCGCCGCCCAGCTCTGCCTGGAGACGCCGGGGCTGGACACGCTCGACATCGCGGTGTTCTGGGGCGGCAGCCCGACGATCGCCTCGACGCAGACGATCTTGTTCAACGCCGCGACGTCGGCCGCGCACCACCTCCAGCAGAACCAGTACGTGCCCTTCGACCCTGGCCAGGGCCTCGTGCCGCTCGTCGTGCCGGGACAGCACGAGCTGGCCCTCTCCCTGCCGTGGGGCGGCACCTCGCACCCGGTGTGGTTCAAGCGCGACCCGCGCGTGGCGAGCTGCAAGGCCCAGGGCGGGGTGTTCAACGCGGCGCTGATGCACGGCGTCCCGCAGATCGTCGCGGCGGCGCTGGAGGCCACCCAGGGCATGGACGACGACGAGCGCGACGCCGCCCTGGCGGCCACCGCCGCCCAGGTCATGAACCAGATGCCCCCGCGCGAGAACCCCCGGCTGAACAAGTCGCTCGACTCGGTGCACGCCTCGGGTCCGCTCGGACGCGCGCACTGCGTGATCCACGGCAACTCCAACTACAAGCAGACCGGCCTCCTGCAGGCCTACGCCGCCTACTCGCTGCTCCAGCAGCCACCGCTGCGCGTCGGGTTCGCCTCCGGCTGCCAGGCCTTCGGCCACCGCGAGCTGCTCGGCGTCCTGCGGGCGTTCGGACTGGTCGCCGCCCCGGTCCTGACCGTGGAGGGCTGAGCCGGTGCGACTGGCCGACTACCTCGACAAGGGGGCGTCGCTGGGACCCGACGCCCCCTGCCTGACCACCGACGCCGGCACCCGCTCCTACGCCGAGGTGCAGGAGCTGAGCCGGCGCGTCGCCCGCGGCCTGGTGGCCCGGGGGGTCGCGCCCGGCGACGCGGTGGCGATCATCTCCGCCAACGACCCGGTCGCCTTCACCACCGTGTTCGGCATCAGCCGCGTCGGCGCGGTCTGGTGCCCGATCAACCCCCGCAACGAGGCCTCGGAGAACCGCGAGCTGCTCGAGCTCTTCGGGTGCACCACGCTCGTCTTCCAGGCCTCGTACGCCGACCTGGTCGACGAGGTCCGCGGCGACCTGCCCGCGCTGACGACGCTCGTCTGCCTCGACGCCGGCCCCGACGACGCTCCCGCCTGGGCGCTGTCCTGGACCGACTTCCTCGACCGCGGCGACGGGGTCGGGGTGGCGGCTCCCCCGGCCCCGACGGAGGGCGACGACGTCGCGATGATCGTCGGCACCGGGGGCACCACGGGCCGGCCCAAGGGGGTGCTGCTCACCCACCGCAACCTCGAGACGATGACGGCCATCACGCTGATGAGCTACCCGTTCGAGGGGCGCCCGGTCTACCTGGCGCTCGCGCCGCTGACGCACGCGGCCGGCGTCCTGTGCTTCCCGGTGCTGGCCCTCGGCGGCGAGGTCGTGGTGATGCGTGCCCCCGACGTCGGCGGCTTCCTCGCGCACGTCGAGCGCCACCGGGTCACCCACACGTTCCTGCCGCCGACGCTCGTCTACATGGTGCTGGCCCACGAGCGGCTCGACGCCACCGACCTCTCGAGCCTGCAGTGCCTCTGGTACGGCGCCGCGCCGATGTCCGCGGCCCGTCTCGAGGAGGCCCTGACCCGCATCGGCCCGGTGATGGCGCAGCTCTTCGGCCAGACCGAGGCACCGATGATGATCGCGACGCTCCCGCCCCGCGAGCACTTCCGCCCCGACGGGAGCATCGCCCGAGAACGGCTGTCATCAGCGGGGCGTCCAGCACCGCTGGTGACGGTCTCCATCATGGCCGACGACGGCACCCTGCTGCCGCCCGGCGACACCGGCGAGATCGTCGTGCGGGGCTCGCTGGTGATGGCCGGCTACCACCGCGACCCGGTGGCCACCGCCGAGGCCTCGGCGCACGGTTGGCACCACACCGGCGACATCGGCCGCCTCGACGAGGACGGCTACCTCTTCATCGTCGACCGGGCCAAGGACATGGTCATCACCGGCGGGTTCAACGTCTACTCGACCGAGGTCGAGCAGGCGCTGATGGCTCACCCCGACGTGCAGGACTGCGCCGTGGTCGGCCTGCCCGACGAGAAGTGGGGCGAACGGGTGGTCGCCGTCGTGCAACCGCGGGCCGGGACGCGGCCCGACCCGGCCGAGGTCACGGCGTTCGTCCGGGCCCGGATCGGCGGCGTCAAGGCGCCCAAGCAGGTGGAGCTCTGGACCGACCTGCCGCGCTCGAAGGTCGGGAAGGTCCTCAAGACCGACATCAAGCAGCGGCTAGTTTTCGGGCATGACTGAGACCCGTCCCGTCCCCGACCTCTTCCGACTCGACGGCAAGGTCGCCGTCGTCACCGGCGCCTCCAGCGGCCTCGGCGTCGCCTTCGCCCGCGGGCTCGCCGAGGCCGGCGCCGACGTGGCCCTCGGCGCGCGGCGCGTCGACCGGCTCGCCGAGACCGCCGCGCTGGTCGAGGCCACCGGACGTCGTGCCCTCACCGTCGCGACCGACGTCGCCGACCCGGAGTCCTGCACGAACCTCGTGGCCCTGGCGATGGAGGAGTTCGGCCGCGTCGACGTCCTGGTCAACAACGCCGGCATCGGTACCGCCGTCCCGGCGACCCGGGAGACGCCCGAGCAGTTCCGCCAGGTCATCGACGTGAACCTCAACGGCTGCTACTGGATGGCCCAGGCCTGCGGCCGGGTGATGCAGGACGGCTCGAGCATCATCAACATCTCCTCGGTGCTGGGCCTGACCACGGCCGGGCTCCCGCAGGCGGCGTACGCGTCGTCCAAGGCGGGGCTGATCGGGCTGACCCGCGACCTGGCGCAGCAGTGGACCGGGCGCAAGGGCATCCGGGTCAACGCGATCGCGCCCGGGTTCTTCCTCTCCGAGATGACCGACCAGTACCCCGACGGCTACCTCGAGTCGCAGCTGGCGCGGGTCCCCCGCGGCCGCAAGGGTGACCCGGCCGAGCTCGCGGCGACGGTCGTCTTCCTCGCCTCCGACGCCGCCGGCTACATCACGGGCCAGACCCTCGCGGTCGACGGCGGCCTGACCATCGCCTGACCGCCGCCCGACCGCCGCCCGACCGTCGCCTGACTGCTAGGGCATCACCGGTGGCTCGAAGCTGAAGGTCCGCCCGAGTGCCCAGAGCAGGACCAGCACCACCGGCAGGTGGAAGAGGAACTGCAGGAACGTGAACCCGACCAGGTGCCGCGCGCGCAGCCCGAGCACGGCCAGCAGCGGCAGCATGAAGAACGGGTTGACCAGGTTGGGCAGGGCCTCGGCGGCGTTGTAGATCTGCACCGTCCAACCGAGGTTCATCTCGACGTCGGTCGCCGACTGCATGACGTAGGGCGCCTCGACCAGCCACTTGCCGCCGCCGGAGGGCACGAGCAGCCCGAGCAGGGCGGTGTAGAGGGCGATCACGATCGCGAAGGCGCCGCCACCGCCGATGTCGGTGAAGAGCTCGGCGAGGTGGCCCGACACGGTCTCGCCGCCGCGCCCCTCGGCGCGGGTGAGCACGGCGGCCATGGCGGCGTACAGCGGGAACTGCACGAGCACCCCGGCGGTGGCGGGCACCGCCTTGCTGACCGCCGAGAGGAATTTTCGCGGCGTGCCGTGCAGCACCAGGCCGAGCACCAGGAAGACCATCAGGTAGCCGTTGAGGTTGCTGACGACGGTCAGCACCGGCAGCTCGACGAACTGCACGACCAGCCAGCCCAGGGTCAGCACGCCGACGATCGCGGGCAGGACCGGGGAGTACTCCAGCCACTCCCCCGGGTGCTGGCGCTCCGGCACGGTGCCGGCGTCGTCGGTGAGGTCGACGCCCATGTCCTCGGCGGTCCTGACGGCCGTGCCCTGCGGGGCCGAGGCCCAGGCGATCGCGACCGACAGCGCGATCAGCACCGCCGCCATCACCAGCGACTGCCAGGTGAGGATCGTGGCGCCGAAGTCGAGGACGCCGGTGATCTCGAGCAGCTCGGGCGGCAGGCTCTCCGGCGTCGCCTGGAGCTGGGCCGCGGACGACGACAGCCCGAGGGCCCAGACCGCGCCGAGGCCGAGGTAGGCCGCCGCGCCCAGCGCGCGGTAGTCGCAGCGCAGGTCGCCGCGACGGGCGATGGCCCGGGCGAGCAGGCCGCTGAAGACCAGGCTGAGTCCCCAGTTCAGCAACGAGACGGTGCACGACAGCAGGGCCACCCACGCGACCGCGCCGCGGGGCGTGGAGGGCAGCCGGGCCGCACGCTCGATGATCCGCGCGACCGGGGCGGACGTCGCGACGACGTACCCGGTGAGCACGACCATCGCCATCTGCAGCGTGAACGCCGCGAGGTCCCAGAAGCCGTCGCCGAACGTGGTCGCGACCGTGCGCGGGCTCGACCCGTTGGCCATCGCGGCGACGGCGACGAGCACGACGCCGGCCAGGGCGAAGACGTAGGCGTCGGGGAACCACCGCTCGGTCCAGCCCGCCGTGCGCTGGGCGAAGCGGGCCAGCCCCCGTTCGCGCTGCTCGTCCGGCGCCGACCCCGGCGCGGGTGCTGTCGTCGACATGGGGGTCCTCCGAGGTTCGACCGGTCAGGGCGTCTGCGCCGATCAGGCTAACGATCGTCCGGGCCCTGTCCAGGACGTGACCGCCGGAGGCCGCCGGAGCGCCACGAGCCCGCCGACCCGTCAGTGATCACTGACGGGTCGGCGGGCTCGGCGGGGTCGGGCTCAGCGGTCGCGGTAGGCCACGCACACCGACGGGCGGGGGAAGTCGTCGGTGTGCGGCCAGGTGCTCGCCTGCTCCTCGAACGTCGCCCCGGTGATCTCGCCGGGGTGCTGGACGGCGAAGAAGAGGGACCGGTCGCCGTCGGTGACCAGCGGCCCGCAGGCCTCCGCACCGGCGGGCACGGTGAGGAACTGCACCACCCGGCCCCGCTCGGGACCCGACGTCGGCACGCGGAAGATGCCGTCGTTGGAGCCCAGGACGTTGCCGTCGGTGGAGATCCACAGGTTGCCCCGGCTGTCGAAGCTGAGGTTGTCGGGGCAGCTGATCGGGCTGACCTTGCTCTTGTCGAAGCCGCCGAACCAGGTCTCGGCCGCCGCCGGGTCGCCGCACACCAGCATCAGGTCCCAGCTGAACGCGCGGCCGGTGTGCCGGTCGCCGTCCTCGGTCAGCTCCAGCACGTAGCCGTTGCGGTTGCCGGACGCCGCCGTCAGCGGCTCCCCCAGCGCCGAGCGGACCATGGACGTCGCCAACGGGTTGGCCTCGTCGACCGGCATCGCCTCGGTGCCGCGGTTGGAGTTGTTGGTCAGGGCGGCGTAGATCTTCTTGTTCACCGGGTTCGGCTCGACGTCCTCGGGACGGTCCATCTTCGTCGGGCCGACCTTGTCGGACGCCAGCCGCGTGAACAGCAGGACGTCGGCGACCGACATCCCGGGCACGTAGGAGGTGTTCTCGTCGCACAGCGGGATCCACCGACCGGTGCCGTCGTGCTGGCCGTCCGCGCTGCCGTCGCCGGAGAGCCGGGCGACGTAGAGGGTCCCGGCCGTCAGCAGCCCGAGGTTGTGACGTCGCGCCGCGCGGGTCCCGCTCGGGTCCATCTTCTCCCGCGAGACGAACTTGTAGAGGTAGTCGCCACGCTCGTCGTCGCCCATGTAGGCCACGGCCCGACCGTTCTTGGCGATGATGATGTTGGCGCCCTCGTGCTTGAACCGGCCGAGCATCGTGTGCTTGCGCGGCACCGACGAGGCGTTGCTCGGGTCGACCTCGACGACCCAGCCGAAGCGGTGCGGCTCGTGCGGCTCCTGGCTCAGGTCGAAGCGGGGCTCGACGGTGCCCCAGCCCTTGCCGGCCCCGGTGATGCCGTACCGGGCGTACTCGGCGGCGTACTCGGCGGGCACGCCGGCGCCGGCGTCGAAGTACTGGTTGAAGTTCTCCTCGCCCGAGAGCACCGTGCCCCACGGCGTCATCCCGCCGGCACAGTTGTTGAGGGTGCCGCGCACCGTGGTGCCGCGCGGGTCGGCCTTGGTGCGCAGCCGGGGGTCGCCGACGGCCGGTCCGGTCAGCCGGAAGCGGGTGTCGAGGTGGAGGCGCCGGTTCTCGGGGCAGCGGCTGAGCACCTTGACCTGCTTCCACGACCCCGGGGTGCGGCCCTGGCGGACCCGCACCACCGACATGCCGTGGTTGTACATCGCCAGGCGCTTGACCTCGTCGGCGGTGTAGACGCCGGTCGGGAACATCAGGTTCTCGTTGGTGTACTCGTGGTTGACCACCAGCAGCGCCTCGTCGGTGCGCCCGGCGAGCGGCACCAGCCCGACGTAGTCGCAGTTGTAGCCGAACTGCGTCTTGGCCGCCTCGACCGTCTGGCGGTAGGCGTCGAACGTCGGCGCCCCGGCCACGACCTTGTCGCCCCACCGCACCACGACCGAGCTGGTGAAGCCGGTCGCCGTCACGACGGCGTGGCGCTTGTTGGGCCGCACCGGCCGGAACCAGGACCTCGTGAGGTCGCGGCTCTGCGCGCGCGCCGGGGCGGCCGCGGCCTCGCCGGCGAGTGCACCGCCGGCGGCGAGCACGGTGCCCCCGAGCAGCGCGCTGCGCAGCACCCCCCGACGTCCCACGACCTTGGCGATCTCGTCCTGGACGTGGGCGTGCTCGCTCCGGTTCGGCTCGGGGTGGTCGCAGGCGCTGCCGCAGCGCAGCAGGCAGGTCATCGGGTCGCGCGAGGCGCGGGTGTGGGCGCCGACCGACGCGACGGGGGTGATCGGGAGGAAGCGGGTGCCGAGAGCGGGGGTCATGCGCGCGACGCTAGGCGCGGCGTCCGAGCAGCCCGTGACGCGCACGTGAACGGCACGGGGCGCGGCGGCGACCGGGTGGCGTCGGCCCCGCCCCTGCCCCGGTGCCGGCGCCGGGGCGGGGGCCGTCAGCGGTCCCGGTGGGCCACGCACACCGACGGGCGGGGGAAGTCGTCGGTGTGCGGCCAGGTGCTGGCGGGCTCCTCGAACGTCGCGCCGGTGACCTCGCCGGGGTGCTGCACGGCGAAGAAGAGCGAGCGGTCGCCGTCGGCGACGAGCGGGCCGCAGGCCTCGGCCCCGGGCGGCACGGTGAGGAACTGCGCGACCCGGCCGCGCTCGAGACCCGACGTCGGCACGCGGAAGATCCCGTCGTTGGAGCCGAGCGCGTTGCCGTCGGTGGAGACCCACAGGTTGCCGCTGCTGTCGAAGGCGACGTTGTCGGGGCAGCTGATCGGGCTGACCAGCCGCTTGTCGAAGCCGCCGAACCAGGTCTCGGCCGACGCCGGGTCGCCACACACCAGCATCAGGTTCCACCCGAAGGCGAGGCCGGTGTGGCGGCCCCGGTCCTCGACCAACTCGAGCACGTACCCGTGGCGGTTGCCGGCGGCCGGGGTGAGCGGGGCGCCGGGCTCGGCTCGCACCATCGAGGTGCCCCGCGGGTTCGCCTCGTCGACCGGGAACGTCGTGCCCCGCTCGGAGTTGTTGGTCAGCGCCGCGTAGATCCGGCCGTTGACCGGGTTGGGCTCGACGTCCTCGGGCCGGTCCATCCGGGTGGCGCCGACCCGGTCGGCGGCGAGCCGGGTGAAGAGCAGGACGTCGGCCACCGACATCCCCGCCACGAAGGAGCGCCGGTCCGAGGTCAGCGGGATCCAGCGACCGGTGCCGTCGTACCGGTCGTCGTCGAGCCCGTCGCCACGAAGCCGGGCGACGTGGAGGGTGCCGCTGCCGAGCAGGCCGAGGTTGTGCCGGCGGGCGGCCCGGGTGGGCCGGCGGTCGACCCGGTCCCGCGAGACGAACTTGTAGAGGTACTCGCCGCGCTCGTCGTCGCCCAGGTAGGCCACGGCCCGACCGTTCCTGGCGATGATGATGTTGGCGCCCTCGTGCTTGAACCGGCCGAGCATCGAGTGCTTGCGCGGCACCGACGAGGGGTTGCTCGGGTCGACCTCGACGACCCAGCCGAACCGGTGCGGCTCGTGCGGCTCCCGGCTCAGGTCGAAGCGCGGGTCGACCGAGCTCCAGCCCTTCCCCTCGCCGGTGATGCCGTAGCGGGCGTACTCCTCGGCGTACTCCTCCGGGACGCCGTCGCCGGCGTCGAAGTACTGGTTGATGTTCTCCTCCCCCGAGAGCACCGTGCCCCACGGCGTCGTGCCACCCGAGCAGTTGTTCAGCGTGCCCAGGATCGTGCGGCCGCGCGGGTCGGCGCTGGTCCGCACCCGGGGGTCGCCGGCGACCGGGCCGGTCAGCCGGAACTCGGTCTCCACGTTGATCCGGCGGTTCTCCGGCGCGCGGCGCAGCGGGGTGACCTGCTTCCAGGAGCCGGGCACCAGCCCCTGCCGCACCCGGACCACGGACATGCCGTGGTTGTACATGCTGAGGGCGCGCTTCTCGTCGTCGGTGTAGATCCCGGGCGGGAACATCAGCTCGTCGTTGGTGTACTCGTGGTTGACCACGAGGAGGGCCTCGTCGGTGCGCTCGCGCAGCGGGACGAGGCCGACGTAGTCGCAGTTGAACCCGAACTGCCGGCGCGCCGCCGCGACCGTCTGCCGGCGGGCGTCGAAGGCCGGGGCGCCCGGCAGCACGCGGTCGCCCCAGCGGATGACCACCGAGCTGGTGAACCCCGACGCCGTCACGACGGCGTCGCGCCGGTTGGGGCGCACCGGTCGGAACCAGGTGCGGGCGAGGCTGCCGCGGCGCACCCGGTCGGCCGTCGGCGCCGCCGCCGCGTCCTCGGTCGCCGCACCGGCCAGCACCAGCGTGGCGCCGCCGAGCAGCGCGCCCTGGAGCACCCGACGCCGGCCCAGCACCCGGGCGATCTCGTCCTGCAGGTGCGGGTTGCCGGAGCGGTTGGGCTCGGGCTGGTCACAGGCGTTGCCGCACTTGAACAGGCAGGTCATCGGGTCGCGCGAGGCCCGGGTGTGGGCGCCGACCGCGTCGGGCGGGAGCAGGGGCAGCTGACGGTTCCCGAGGATGGTCATCCTTCGATGGTAGGAAGATCCGGCGCCGTGTCCAGGGGTCCGCGGACCGGGTCGGGCGACCAGCGGGCCCGGGCGTGCAGGTACGCCGCCGGGCTCCCGTAGCCGAGGTGGGCCGCGAGGTCGACCAGCGGCAGCGTCGCCGGGCGGGCGGTCAGGGCCGCGGCGACCGAGGACCGGACCTCGTCGAGCAGCTCCCGGTAGCCGGTGCCGGCGGCGCCCAGCCGGCGGCGCAGGGTGCGCTCGGTCATCCCGAGCGCCGAGGCGACGTCGGCCATCGGGGCGCCGTCGCGCAGCCGCTGCGCGACCAGCACCCGGACGTCGGCGGCGAACCCGGTGCGCGCCCGGCGCCGGTCGACGACGTCGCGACACAGGGCCTCGGCGGCCAGCAGCCGCTCCGCGCTGCGCTCGGGCAGCGGCCGGGCGAGCTGGTCGGCACCGAACCGGACGACGGCCCGGTCACCGGCCACCTCCAGCCGGGCCCCGACCCCGCCCGGCACCAGGCTCTCGAGCACGAGGTGGACGGCGGTCGCGTCGCGCTCGAGCAGGAAGCGCCGGACGTCGTCGGGCAGCGTGGTGGCGTCGAGGGTGACGGCGACCTCGTCACCGCTCCCCCCAGGAACGACGGCCGCACCCGGGATCACGAAGGCAAAGCTCAGGTCGAAGAAGCGCAGCGCCGTCGTCATCGCGTCGAGCACGGTGCGGCTGGCCAGCATCGCGTAGCCGAAGGCCCCGAACGTCGAGGCGCGGTAGGTCCGCCCCACCTCGCGGCCGACGTCGCCGAGCTCGCGCCGCAGGGTGCGCACCACCCGCAGCTCCTGCGCGGCGGTGACCTCGCGGGTCGCGTCGTCGAGGTCGCCCGGCGCCAGGCCGGTGCCGACCAGGGCGGTGGTCGGGGCCACCCCGTGGCCGGCGGCGTACCGGACGAGCACCGCGGCGCCGACGACCGAGCGCGGGAAGGTCCAGTCGTCCGCGGCGGGTCCGGGCAGCATGTCCGGAATTATCAACCAGGGCGCGGCGCACCCCTGTCGTGACCCCGCGCCGGCTTCCTAGGGTCGCGGCATGACCGACACCACCAGCACGTCGTGGCCCCGCGTGGTCGTGATCGGCGCGGGCCTCGGCGGCCTCGGCGCCGCCCGGGCCCTGCTGCAGCGCGGCATCACCGACGTCACCGTGCTCGAGCGGGCCGACGACGTCGGCGGGGTCTGGCGCGACAACACCTACCCCGGCGCGGCGTGCGACGTGCCCTCGCCGCTCTACTCCTGGTCGTGGGCGCTGAACGACGCCTGGAGCCGCCGCTACTGCGAGCAGCCCGAGATCCTCGCCCACCTGCGCGCCGCCGCCGAGCGGGAGGGCCTGCTCGCGCTGGTCCGCACCGGGGTCGAGGTCCGCTCCTGCGTCCACGACGCCGAGCAGCGCACGTGGCGGGTCACCGCGGCCGACGGGACGACCTACGACGCCGACCTGGTCGTCTCCGCGGTCGGGCAGCTCTCCAACCCCGTCGTCCCCGCGGTCCCCGGCCTCGACACGTTTGCCGGGCCGGCCTTCCACTCGGCGCGGTGGCGCCACGACGTCGACCTGCGCGGGCGGCGGGTCGCGGTGATCGGCACCGGGGCCAGCGCGATCCAGCTCGTGCCGGGCATCGTCGACGTCGTCGGCTCGCTCACCGTCTTCCAGCGCTCGGCGCCCTACGTCGTCCCGAAGCCCGACGGGGAGTACCGACCCGTCCACCACCGCGCCTTCGCGCGCTGGCCGCGGCTGCTCACCGCCGAGCGCCGCGCGGTCCTCTGGCTGACCGAGCGGCTGAACGCGGCCCTCGGTGGCCAGGTCGCCTGGTCGCCGGCGCTGCTGCGCGCGATGCGGACGGTGTGGTGGCTGCACCTGCGCCGCCAGGTGCCGGACGCCGGGCTGCGCGCCCGCCTGGTGCCCGACCACGAGATCGGCTGCAAGCGGATCCTGTTCTCCAACGACTGGTACCGCGCGCTGGCCCGCGCGCACGTCGACGTCGTCACCGGGGACGACGGCGCCGTCGTCGGCGTCGAGCCGGACGGCGTCCGCACCGCCGACGGCGTCCTGCACGAGGTCGACGCGATCATCTGGGGCACCGGGTTCGCCGCCACCGGGTTCCTGGCCGGCATCGAGGTCACCGGCGCCGAGGGCCGCGACCTCCACGAGGTCTGGGCGGACGGCGCCCGGGCCCACCTCGGGCTGACGGTGCCCGGCTTCCCCGGCCTCTTCTGCATCTACGGCCCCAACACCAACCTCGGCGGCAGCTCCATCATCGCGATGATGGAGGCCCAGGCCGGCTACGTCGCCGAGGTCGCCGGCCGGCTCGCCTCCGAGGGCGCACCCGGCCGGAGCGTCGACGTCCGCCCCGAGGTCGCCGACGCCTACGACCGCGAGATGCAGACCCGCCTCGCCGCGACGCCCTGGGCGACGGGCTGCGCGAGCTGGTACGTCGACGGCGACCGGATCACGACGAACTGGCCCGGCACCGTGGCCGAGTACCAGCAGCGCACCGCCACCGTCGACTGGGACGACCTCGACCTCGTCGGCCCCGGTCGCTGAGCGGCACCGGCCGGGACGACGAGAGGCCGGTCCCGAAGGACCGGCCTCTCGCTCCGGTGGAGGTGAGGGGACTCGAACCCCTGACCCCCTGCATGCCATGCAGGTGCGCTACCAGCTGCGCCACACCCCCGAAGGACGCCGCCCGATCGTGTGACCGGGCAACGCGGAGTACTTTAGCCAACGCCTCCGGCGGATGCGAAATCGGGTCCGCCGAAGCGCGTCAGACCGTGCGGTTGTAGGCCTGGAGACGCAGCGCCGGCCCGCCCGGACCGGTGCCCTCCGACGTCTCCACCAGCTCGACGCGGCCGCAGTTGTCGACGCCACGCAGGGTGTGGGTCAGCGCGTCGGGCCAGCCGAGCAGGGCCACCGTGGCGACCCGGATGGCGGCGCCGTGGCTGACGGCCACGCCGGTCTGGCCGGGCCCGAGGGCGGCCAGCAGCTCGCCGAGCACCTCGACCATCCGCTCGCGGACCGCGGCGGTCGGCTCGGCCGCCGGGACGTGGTCGTAGTCGCCGCGCCGCAGGGCCTGGAACGCGACGGCGTCCCGGGCCTCGAACTCGGCGTGTGACCAGCCCTCGTACTCGCCGAAGTAGAACTCGCGCAGCCGCTTGTCGTAGGTGACCGGCAGGCCGGTGGCCGCGGCCAGCGGGGCGACGGTCTCGCGGGTGCGGGCCAGGTCGCTGCACCACACCAGGCTCGGCGCCAGGGCGGCCACGACGGGGCCGACGCGGGCGGCCTGGTCACGGCCGTGGTCGTCGAGGCTGACGTCGAGCTGGCCCTGCACGCGGCCCTCGTGGTTCCAGGCGGTCCGCCCGTGCCGCAGCAGCACCAGCGTGCGACCGCCGACCTGGTTGGTGGCGGGGTCGGTGCCCGGGTCTGCGGCCGGGGCGCTCACCGCTGCGAGGCGGTGACGTCGTCGGGGAGCTTGATGGCCGGGCAGTCGCGCCACAGCCGCTCGAGGGCGTAGAACTCCCGCTCCTCCTCGTGCTGCACGTGGACGACGATCTCGCCGTAGTCGATGAGCACCCAGCGGCCGTCGCGCTCGCCCTCGCGGCGGATCGGCTTGGCGCCGATCTCGCGCAGCTTGTCCTCGACGGCGTCGACGATGGCCTTGACCTGGCGGTCGTTGGTCGCCGAGGCCAGCACGAAGGCGTCGGTGATCGCGAGCTGCTCGCTGACGTCGAAGGCGATGATCTGCTGGGCGAGCTTGTCGCTGGCCGCGCGGGCGGCGGCGACGACGAGCTCGAGGGCGTGGTCGGTGGCGGTCATGCTGTGTCTCCCTGGGGCCTCGGGTAGAGGCCGTGCTTGGTGATGTACTGGACGACCCCGTCGGGCACGAGGTACCAGACGGGTCGGCCCTGGCGCTGCCGGTCGCGGCAGTCGGTGGAGCTGATGGCGAGCGCGGGCACCTCGAGGAGGGTGACCCGGTCCTGCGGGATGGCAGCCACGGTGCTCGCCTCGAGGTCGGCGCCCGGGCGGGTGCAGCCGACGAAGTGGGCGAGGTCGAAGAGGCGCTCGTGGTCGCGCCAGCTGAAGATGTCGGCCAGCGCGTCGGCGCCGGTGATGAAGAACAGGTCGGCGTCGGGGTGCTGCTCGCCGAGGTCGCGCAGCGTGTCGATCGTGTACGTCGGCCCGTCGCGGTCGATGTCGACCCGCGAGACCCGGAAGCGCGGGTTCGCCGCGGTGGCCACGACCGTCATCAGGTACCGGTGCTCGGCCGGGGAGACCTCGCGGTCGGACTTCTGCCACGGGCGACCGGTCGGCACGAAGACGACCTCGTCGAGGTCGAACCACGACTGCGCCTCGGACGCCGCGACCAGGTGGCCGTGGTGGATGGGGTCGAACGTGCCGCCCATCACGCCGACCCGCCGACGGGCCGGCACCGGGGCAGACATGCTCAGCTGTGCTCGCGTCCCCCGCCGAAGGCCATCAAGGCACCCAGCAGACCCAGCAGGATGGCCAGCGCGATCGCGCCCACCACGTAGGGGTGGACGGCGGGCTCGCCGTGCGCCTCGGTCTCGGCGGCCACGGAGGTGGCGAGGGCGGCGATGGTGCTCAGCGTCATGCGCCCACCCTATCGCCCGGCCCCCTCGAACCCGTCAGTGGAAGGCGAAGTCGGCGCCGAGGAAGAGCAGCGAGAAGCGGATGGAGCGGCCGACGAGGACCGTGGGGAGGAAGACCCACATCGGCATCTTGAGCAGGCCGGCGACGAACGACATCACCAGCAGCGGCGGCAGCCCGACCGACGCGGCCACGAACATCACCGCGCCGGCGTACACGGGCCGGCCCTCCATCCGGGCGGTCCACCGCTCGTAGCCGGCCTTGACCTTCGGCGCGGAGAGCTTCTTCTGCGCCCACGACGAGCTGATGCCCCGGCGAGCGACCTCGTACCAGACCACCTTGCCGATGGTCGCGCCCGCGCCGGCCGCGACCCCCAGGGCGATCGAGGCCGCCGTGCCGGGGTTGGCCGCGGCGCCGCCGATGATGAAGGCCTCGATCGGCAGGAACGGCAGCAGGGCCGAGGCGATGCTGAGCCCGAACATGCTGAGCAGGGCGAGGAACACGGCTCGCTACCGGGTCGCCTGCGGCTGCCGCTGCGGGACCGGGAGCCCCAGCTGCAGCAGCCACCGCAGCGACACGCACTTGAGGCCCAGCAGCGCGATCGCGATGACCAGGCCGAGCCACCACCAGCCGGTGACCAGGAGCAGCACGGCGAACAGCGAGGAGTTCACCGCCTTGGCCGGCTTCGACCAGTTCCAGGTGTAGATGCGCCGGTCGACCTCGTAGAAGTAGTTGGGGCTGCGGATCGGCCAGGCGAGGAAGGCCAGCGACAGGAAGAAGTCGACGACCAGGAACTCGAACAGGTAGACCGCCACCGGCAGCAGCATCTCGGGTTGCAGGGCGGCGAAGCCGAGGTAGAACGCGGCGCAGTTGAGCCGGTCGCAGAGCATGTCGACGACCGCGCCGATGCGCGTCTCGCAGTCGAACCACCGCGCCCAGGCGCCGTCGAGGCTGTCGCCGGCCCAGTAGACGCCCAGCCCGACGACGAGCCAGACCAGCTCCTCCTGCCACACCCCGACCAGGCACAGCGCGAGGGCCGCGACCGTGCGGACGAAGGTGATGATCGTGGCTCCGGTCCAGAGTCGCTCGTCCGCCGCGTCGGCGTGGGTGGAGCGGGTCCCGTCTGGCACGCCCGAACCCTATCCCCGACGGGGTCCGGGTCAGCGCACGTGGCCCTCGCCGGTGACGACGTACTTGGTGGAGGTCATCTCGGGCAGGCCCATCGGGCCGCGTGCGTGCAGCTTCTGGGTGCTGATCCCGATCTCGGCGCCGAAGCCGAACTCCCCGCCGTCGGTGAACCGGGTGCTGGCGTTGACCAGCACCGCGGCCGAGTCGACCGCCGCGACGAAGCGCCGGGCGGCGTCCTGGTCGCGGGTGAGGATGGCCTCGGTGTGGCCGCTGGAGAAGCGCCGGATGTGGGCGATGGCGCCGTCGACGTCGGCGACGACGGCCGCGGAGATGTCCATCGACAGGTACTCGCGGGCGTGGTCCTCGTCGGTGGCCGGCTCGACGCCGGGCAGCCGCGCGACCGTCTCGTCGCCGTGCACGACGACCCCGGCGTCCTGGAGCGCGGCGACGACGGTGGGCAGGAAGGTGTCGACGAGGTCGGCGTGCACCAGGAGCGACTCGGCGGAGTTGCAGACGCTCGTGCGGTGGGTCTTGGAGTTGAGCACGACCGCCAGCGCGCGGTCGAGGTCGGCGGCGGCGTCGACGTAGACGTGGCAGTTGCCGACGCCGGTCTCGATCACCGGCACCGTCGAGCCCTCCACGACGCTCCTGATCAGGCCGGCGCCGCCGCGCGGGACCAGGACGTCGACCAGCCCGCGGGCGCGCATCAGCGCGGTGACGGTCTCGCGGCTCCCGGCCGGCACCAGCTGGACGACGTCGGCCGGCAGGCCCGCGCCCGCGACGGCGTCCCGGAGCACGGCGAGGATCGCGGCGTTGGAGGAGGCCGCGCTCGAGGAGCCGCGCAGGAGGACGGCGTTGCCGGACTTCAGGCAGATCCCGGCGGCGTCGGCGGTGACGTTGGGGCGTGCCTCGTAGATCATCCCGACCACCCCGAACGGCACCCGCACCTGACGCAGCTCGAGCCCGTTGGCCAGGGTGCTGCCCCGCACCACCTCCCCGACCGGGTCGGGCAGCCCGGCCACGTCGCGCAGGCCCTGCGCCATCGCGACGAGCCGCTCGTCGGTGAGGCGGAGCCGGTCGACGACGTTCGGGGGCGTGCCGGCCGCCTCGGCGCGGGCCACGTCCTCGGCGTTGGCGGCCAGGAGCTCGTCGCCGCGGGCCAGGAGGGCCTCGGCCATCGCGTGCAGGGCGGCGTCCTTGGTCGCGCGGGTCGCCAGCGCGAGCTCGTGGGAGGCCTCCCGGGCCCGCTCGGCCAGGGCGCGGACGACGTCGGTCGGGTCGCCGGCGGGCACGACGTCGGTCCGGTCGCCAAGGTTCTGGAGGGTGCTCACCCGCGCCAGCCTAGTGAGCCCGGGAGCGCCCCGGGTGTGGACGGCCGCTCCCCGGGCAGCATCGAGGCCATGGCCCCACCCGCGCCGAACCCCCTCGTGCTCGCCCACCTCGCGCTGACCGCGCTGCTGCCCGTCGCGGGCCTGGTCGTCGTGCTCGAGAACCGCCTCACCGACGACGTGACCACGACCAGCGCGCTCGACCCCGGCCGGGTCCAGCTCGCCGCGACGTTCTTCTGGCTGGCCTCGGCCGCCCTGCTGGTCGCCGCCGTCGCGGGGGCCGTGCGGGGCTCGAGACGACCGCACGGGCTGGCGCTGGTCAGCGGCCTCACCGTGGTCTGCGCGCTGCTGGCCCGCGACCGGGTCGCGCGCCCCGGCACCGCCACCGTCGACCTGGTGGCGGTCTGGGTCGCGATCGGCACCTCGCTGCTGGTGCTCGTCGTCCTGGCCTTCCGGCACGGCCGGTCCGTGCCGGGGGGCCGCGACGACGGTGGACGCGACGACGCCCCGCCGACCGCGAGGTCGACGGGGCGTCGGTCGGGAACCGATCCGGGCGACTAGCCCTTCTTGGCCTCGATCTGCTCGGTGGCGGCCGGCAGGACCTGGTGCAGGTCGCCCACCACGCCGAAGTCGACGAGCTCGAAGATCGGGGCCTCGTCGTCCTTGTTGACCGCGACGATCGTCTTCGAGGTCTGCATGCCGGCGCGGTGCTGGATCGCACCGGAGATGCCGTTGGCGACGTAGAGCTGCGGCGAGACGACCTTGCCGGTCTGCCCGACCTGGAAGCTGTGCGGCATCCAGCCGGAGTCGACGGCGGCGCGCGAGGCGCCCACCGCGGCGCCGAGCGCGTCGGCCAGGCCCTCGATCGGGGCGAAGTCGCCGCCGGTGCCCCGGCCGCCGGAGACCACGATGGCGGCCTCGGTCAGCTCGGGCCGACCGGTCGCCTTGCGGGGCTGCGACGCGACGATCTGGGCCGTCTTGGCGGCGTCGGAGATCGTGGGGACGAACTCCTCGACCGTGCCGGCTCCGGCCGTCTCGTCGGGCGTGGCGGAGTTGGGCTTGACCGTGATGATCGGGGTGCCGCGGGTGACCTTCGCCTGCACGGTGAAGTTGCCGGCGAAGACCGACTGCGTGGTGGTGCCGTCGTCGGCGACGTCGACGGCGTCGGTGATGATGCCGGACTCGAGGCGGATCGCCAGGCGCCCGGCGATCTCCTTGCCCTCGTAGCCCGAGACCAGGAGGATCGCCGCCGGCGAGCTCTTCTCGGCGAGCTGCTGGAGCACCTCGACCTTGGGCACCACGAGGTAGCCCTTGACCTCGGTGTCGTCGACGACGTACACCTTCTCGGCGCCGAACGCCTTCAGCTTCTCGGTGGCACCGGCGGCCTTGTCGGCGCCGCCGATGAAGACCGCGGCGGGCTCGCCGAGCTTCTTGGCGAGCGCGAGCAGCTCGAGGGTGGGCTTGCGGACGGCTCCGTCGACGTGGTCGACGAGCACCAGGACCTCAGACATGTTGGTTCGCTCTCTTCCTGTACCCGGGCCGGCTCAGATGAACTTCTTGGACGCGAGGAACTCGGTGAGCGCCGAGGCGCCCGAGCCGTCCTCGTCCTTGACGATCTCGCCGGCGGTCCGCGGGGGCCGCTCGGTGGTGTCGGTGACCTCGCTCCAGGCGACCGACAGGCCGACCTGGTCGGCCTCGAGGCCGATGTCGGCGAGGCTGTAGGTCTCCAGCGGCTTCTTCTTGGCCGCCATGATCCCCTTGAACGAGGGGTAGCGGGCCTCGCCGGACTGGTCGGTCACCGAGAGCACCAGCGGCATCGTGCCGCCGATCACCTCGGTGGCGGTGTCGCCGTCGCGCTTGATGCGGACCTGGTCGCCCTGGGTCTCGATGACCGAGGCGAAGGTGACCTGCGGGAGACCGAGCCGCTCGGCGAGCATCGCCGGGACGACGGAGCCCGAGGCGTCGGTGGAGGCCATGCCGCACACGACGAGGTCGACCTTCCCGTCCTCGAGCGTGGCGCCGATCTTCTCCACGGCCTTGGCCAGCACGAGCGACGTCGCGGCGTAGTCGGACCCGGCGATCGCCTCGTCGCTGACGTGGACGCCCTGGTCGGCGCCCATCTGCAGGGCCTTGCGGACGGCGTCCAGCGCCTTCTCGGGGCCGACGCAGAGCGCGGTGACGGTGACGTCCTCGCCCTCGCGCTTCTCCTTCAGCTGCAGGGCCTGCTCGACGGCGTACTCGTCGAGCTCCGACAGCAGCCCGTCGACGCCGACCCGGTCCACGGTGTTGTCCGACTCGAACCGCCGGTCGGCGGTGGCGTCGGGCACGTACTTCACACAGACGACAATGTTCATGGTGGTGTGGCCCGGAGGGCCCCTCCTGATGCACTCGGCGGGCCGGGGGCCCGGATGATGCGACGTTGGCAGGTTACCGCCGAGTCAACACGGTGGGACCACCCGCACCTAGGGCACACGGGTGCGACGTGCGCCACATCCGACGACGGAGCCGCTCAGGGGCGCACGAGCCGGTCGACGATGCGGCCGACGACCAGCCAGACGATCGCGGCGATGCCGTAGTTGAAGAGCGCGGTCTTGGTGTCCTGGGTCTCGGCCAGCGCGGTGTCGAAGTCCTTGATCGGGTTGCTGAGGTCGAAGAAGCCGAGGTCGACGTCGTCGGCCCGGTCGACGACGAAGCGGACCAGGTCGTTGGCGGGGTTGGCCTCCAGCGCGATCATCAGCACCGCCGAGGCCAGGATCAGGGCGAAGAGCACGCAGACCGCCCAGAGCGCGCGCGCCAGCGCGATCCGCAGCTTCGCCAGGTCCATGCCGGGAAGGCTACGGCCCCGGTCGGTGGACGTCGTGTCGTCGCCGGCCTCGGGCGCGGCCGACTCCCGCCGCGGCGCGTCGGTCGTGGTCTTCTCGTCAGTCATGTCGGTCCTCCGGGTCGGGCCTCGTCGCGGGTGAAGACTGTCACACGGTGACGCGGATAGATACGCCCCCGGACGACCCGCCGTCAGCGCCCGACGAAGGTGGCCCGGCCCGGCCCGCTCTCGACGAACGAGGTCATCCCGCGGGTGCGGTCCTCGGTCGCGAAGAGCGCGGCGAACTGCTGGCGCTCGATCTCGAGGCCGGTCTCCAGGTCGGTCTCCAGCCCCCGGTCGATGCTCTCCTTGGCCGCGCGGAGCGCGAGCGCGGCGGCCGAGGAGAACTGCGCGGCCCAGGCCAGGGCGGCGTCGTGGACCTCGGCCGCCGGGACCAGGCGGTCGACCAGGCCGATCGCGAGCGCCTCCTCGGCCTTGACGAACCGGCCGGTGAAGATGATGTCCTTGGCCCGGCTCGGTCCGACCAGCCGGGCGAGCCGCTGGGTGCCGCCGGCGCCGGGGATGATGCCGAGCAGCACCTCGGGCTGACCGAGCGTGGCGTCGTCGGCGGCGATCCGGACGTCGGCGGCCAGCGCGAGCTCGCAGCCCCCGCCGAGCGCGTAGCCGGTGATCGCCGCGACCACGGGCTTGGGGATCCGCGCCACGGCCGTCACGGCCGAGGAGACCGACGCGGAGAGCTTGACCATCTCGGCGTGGGAGAGCCCGGCCATCTCCTTGACGTCGTTGCCGGCGGCGAAGACCCGCTCGCCGCCGTACACGACCACGGCCCGGACGTCGTCGCGCTCGGTCGCCTCGGCGGCCGCGGCCCGCAGCTCGTGCTGGACCTGGACGCTGATCGCGTTCATCTTCGGCCGGTCCAGCCGGATGGTGCCGACGCCGTCGCTGACCTCGAGCCGCACGAACTCCGCCATGTCGTTCCTCTCCCCTGCCCTCGCGCGGCCGGTGAGCCGCTGCGTCCTGCCTATCATTGCGCGCCCTATCATCGGCCGAATGAGTCCGGGCGTGTGGAACAGCATGGGTGAGCGCGCGGACGTGTGGCCCGGGCGGCACGAGCCCCTCGGCGCCACGTGGGGCGTCGAGGCGACGAACTTCGCGGTGCACGCGCCGCGGGCGACGAGGGCCTGGGTGTGCCTCTTCGACGACGACGGCCGCGAGACCCGGCACCCGCTCACCGAGCGCACCCTCGGCACGTGGCACGGCGCGCTGCCCGACGTCGCGCCCGGCACCCGGTACGGCTTCCGCGCCGACGGGCCCTGGGACCCCGCCCGCGGTCTCCGGTTCAACCCCGCCAAGCTGCTCCTCGACCCCTACGCGCGCGCGGTCAGCGGCACGCTCACCCCGCACCCGGCGGTCTACGGCTTCGACGCCGACGCCCCCGAGCGCCGCGACGACCGCGACTCCGCCCCCCACGTCCCGCGCTCGGTGGTCGTCGCGCCCGACGACTTCGCGTGGGGCGGCGAGCGCCCGAAGCGCCAGCGCTGGCGCGACACCGTCATCTACGAGCTGCACGTCAAGGGCATGACCGCGCTGCACGACCGGGTGCCCGAGCACCTGCGCGGCACCTACGCCGGTCTCGCCTGCCCCGCCGTCACCGACTACCTGCGCGACCTCGGCGTCACCGCCGTCGAGCTGCTGCCGGTGCAGCAGTTCCTCTCCGAGCCGAGCGTGACCGAGCGCGGGCTCGGCAACTACTGGGGCTACAACACCATCGGCTTCCTCGCCCCCCACAACGCCTACGCGTCCTCGGGCGAGCGTGGCGAGCAGGTCACCGAGTTCAAGGAGATGGTCCGGGCCTTCCACGCCGCCGGCCTGGAGGTCTACCTCGACGTCGTCTACAACCACACCGCCGAGGCCGGCTCCGACGGGCCGACGCTGTCCTTCCGGGGGCTCGACGACGACGCGTTCTACACCCGCTCGCGGGCCGCGGGCGCCGGTGACGCCTACTGGGACGCCACCGGCTGCGGCAACACCGTCGACACCGACGACCCGTTCGCGCTGCGGCTGGTGCTCGACTCGTTGCGCTACTGGGCCGACGAGATGCACGTCGACGGCTTCCGCTTCGACCTGCTCTCGGCCCTCTCGCGCACCGAGCGCCAGATCGACATGCGCTCGCGCTTCATGACCGCCGTCGGGCAGGACCCGGTGCTGCGCGGGGTGAAGCTCATCGCCGAGCCGTGGGACGCCACGATGGACGGCTACGTCGTCGGCCAGTGCCCGCCGCCGTGGGTGGAGTGGAACGACCAGTACCGCGACACCATCCGCGACTACTGGCGCGGCCGGTCCACCGGCACCCGCGACGTCGCCACCCGGCTCGCCGGCTCCTCCGACCTGTACGCCGACGACGGCCGCTCGCCGTACGCCTCGGTCAACTTCGTCACCGCCCACGACGGGTTCACCGTGCGCGACCTGGTGAGCTACGACGTCAAGCACAACGAGGCCAACGGCGAGCGGAACCGCGACGGCACCGACAACAACCGCTCGCACAACCACGGCGTGGAGGGCGAGACCGACGACGCCGACGTCGTGGCGCGGCGCCGGCGCACCGCGGCCAACCTGATGGCGACGCTCTGCCTGTCCAACGGCGTCCCGATGCTCACCGCGGGCGACGAGCGCGGTCGCACCCAGGGCGGCAACAACAACGCCTACTGCCAGGACGACGAGACCTCGTGGATCGACTGGAGCGCCGACGACGCGTGGCTCGACGTCTACGAGACCACCAAGGCGGCGCTGCGGCTGCGACGCTCGCACCCGGCGCTGCGCCAGCGGCACTGGTTCGAGGGCCGTCCCACGATCGCCGGCGGCCCCAAGGACCTGGTCTGGCTGCACCCCGGGGGGCGCGAGATGACCACCGCCGACTGGCACGACCAGGACCTGACGACGCTCGGCATGTTCGTCCTCGGCGACCCCCTGCGCTCCCCCGGCCCCCGCGGCGAGCAGCAGTCGGACTCGTCGTTCGTGCTGTGGTTCCACAGCGGTGCCGACCCGGTCGACCTCGAGCTCCCGCGCAACCGCTGGACCCACACCGGGGAGGTCGTGCTCTCGACCGACCCCGGCGTCGCGGTCGGCACGACGGTGCACGCCGGCGGGACGCTGGCGCTGTCGGGTCCCTGCGTGGTCGTCCTGGGCGAGGTCACCGGCCGGGCCGGGCCGTAGGGCCGGTCGTGGGGCCGGGCCGGGTCGCCGTCCGGGGCGAGGTCAAGGGAATCCCCCCGTCACGGCGCGGGCGATCCGTGCTGACATGACCTGCATGGCGTCCCACGAAGCAGGCAGCCCACCCGTCCGGCCCCGGCCCCACCGCCGCCACGTCCTGCTCGGCCTCGGCGCCGTGGGGGCGGCGCCGCTGCTGCTCGCCCGGCCTCCCGCGGCCGGCGCGGACGGCGGGGAGCTCGCCGAGTGCCTGGCCGACCTCATCGAGAGCGGGGCGGTGACCCGTGGCGATCTCGTGGCTCGCTGACGTCCTGCGCGGGGCGGGGGTGCAGGTCGTCGAGGAGGGCGACTGGATGGCTCGCAGCGCCGGCTCCGGGTTCGCCCCGATCGGCGTCCTGTGGCACCACACCGCGGCGCCGAGCAGCGCCACCAACCCCGCGCCCGCGCTGAACGTGTGCATCAACGGCCGCGCCGACCTGCCCGGCCCCCTGTGCCAGGCCCTCGTGGACCACCACGGCGTCTTCCACGTCATCAGCGGCAACCGAGCCAACCACGCCGGCGCCAGCCGCGGCTCGGGCCCGATCCCGTCCGGCGACGGCAACACGCTGATGATCGGGTGGGAGATCGACTACGCCGGCGACGGCGGCGGCGGCCAGGTCCAGGAGATGACCCAGGCCCAGTACGACGCGTCGGTCGCCGCGACGGCGGCGGTGCTGGCCCACCTCGGTCGCGACGCCTCGCACGCCCGCGGCCACCGCGAGACCAGCACCAGCGGCAAGATCGACCCGTCGTTCATCGACCTCGACGCGATGCGGGCCGACGTGGCGCTCGCCATGGGCGGCACTCCCCCGGAGCCGCCCGCGGGGACGCCGTTCCAGACGTGGGTCTCGAACGTGAACGTGCGCCCGACCCCCGACACCTCGGGCGCGCCGGTCGGCCAGCTGGCCGCCCCGACCACCGTCCACGTGGTCTGCGAGGCGGTCGGCGAGACCGTCACCGCCGAGGGCTACACCAACGACCGCTGGGCGCGGATCTCGAGCCCGGTCGCCGGCTACATCTCCAACATCTTCATCCAGGGCCCCGCCCAGCTGCCCGTCGCGGCCTGCCCGGTCTGACGGGAGCGCGAGGGGTGCCGGGGCGGGGCGGGGATCCTCAGGCGGTCGCGACGACGCCCAGCTCGGCGTACGACGTCAGCAACCCGTTGCTCGGGACCACGCGGACGGTGTAGCCGAAGGGACCGCTGCGGTCCAGGGCGAGGGTGCCGTCGAAGCGGTGCCGGCCGCCCTCGTAGGTCTCGGCGAGCTCGAGGGCGACGAAGGCGGTGTCGACGAGGGTGTCGTCGGACTGCACGCGGCCGTGGACCAGCTGGACCTCGACGTCGTCGGGCGACAGGGCGCCGAGCGAGACGAAGGCGCGGGCGCTCAGGTGGCCGCCAACCTCGGCGGCGTCGCCGACCCCGCTGCTCTCGACGTGCTCGACCTTGACCTCGGGCCAGGTGCCCTTGACGCGGGCCTTCCACGCGGCGAGCTCACGGGCCCCGGCGTAGTCGGAGTTGAGCGCGCGGGCGTTGACGGCGGCCGGGGCGTAGAGCTGGCGGGTGTAGTCGCGCACCATGCGGGTCGCGAGCACCTTCGGGCCGAGCGACTTCAGCGTGTGCCGCAGCATCTCGACCCAGCGGGTCGGGACGCCGTCGGCGTCGAGGTCGTAGAAGCGCGGGGCGACCTCGTTCTCGATCAGGTCGTAGAGCGCCGCGGCCTCGAGGTCGTCGCGCTTGTCGATGTCCTCGACGCCGTCGGCGGTGGGGATGGCCCAGCCGTTCTCGCCGTCGTACCACTCGTCCCACCAGCCGTCGAGCACCGAGAGGTTGAGGCCGCCGTTGAGGGCGGCCTTCATGCCGGAGGTGCCGCAGGCCTCGTAGGGGCGCAGCGGGTTGTTCAGCCAGACGTCGCAGCCGGGGTAGAGCGGCTTCGCCATCGCGATGTCGTAGTTGGGCAGGAAGACGATGCGGTGCCGGATCGCGGGGTCGTCGGAGAGCCGGACGATGTCCTGGATCAGCTTCTTGCCGCCGTCGTCGGCGGGGTGCGCCTTGCCGGCGATGACGAGCTGGATGGGCCGCTCGGGGTGCAGGAGCAGCGCCTTGAGCCGCTCGGGCTCGCGCATCATCAGGGTCAGCCGCTTGTAGGAGGCCGCGCGACGGGCGAAGCCGATCGTGAGGACGTCGGGGTCGAGCGCGTCCTCGATCCACTTGAGCTCGGCCTTGGCCGCCCCCCGCTTCTCCCACGACTTCGCGAGCCGCTTGCGGGCGTCGACGACGAGCCGCTCGCGCAGGGTCCGCTTGACCGACCACACGTCGGTGCCGGGGACGCGGTCGACGGCGTCCCAGAAGCTCTCGGCGTCGTCGGCACCGCCGTCGGCGCCCTGGGAGGTCGCCAGGCCGAAGACCTCACGCGCCACCCAGCTCGGCGCGTGGACGCCGTTGGTGATCGAGCCGATCGGGACCTCGGCCTCGTCGAAGGCCGGCCACAGGCCGTTGAACATCCCGCGGCTGACCTCGCCGTGGAGCTGGGAGACGCCGTTGGCGCGCTGGGCCAGGCGGAAGCCCATGACGGCCATGTTGAAGACCGAGGCGTCGCCGTCGGCGTAGTCCTCGGTGCCGAGGGCGAGGATCCGCTCGGTCGGGACGCCGGGCGTAGCGCCGGCGTCGACGTTGAGGTACTGCTCGACCAGCGAGCGCGGGAAGCGGTCGATGCCGGCCGGCACCGGGGTGTGGGTGGTGAAGACCGTCGAGGCGCGGCCGACCTCGAGGGCGGTCTCGAAGTCGAGGCCGGGCCCGTCGGCGGCGACGGTGAGCTCGCGGATCCGCTCGATGCCGAGGAAGCCGGCGTGGCCCTCGTTGGTGTGGAACACCTCGGGCTCGGGGCTGCCGGTGATGCGGGCGTGGGCGCGCAGCGCGCGGACCCCGCCGACGCCGAGCAGCAGCTCCTGGCGCAGCCGGTGCTCGGAGTTGCCGCCGTAGAGCCGGTCGGTGACGTCGACGTAGTGGTCGGGGTTGCCCTCGACGTCGGTGTCGAGCATCAGCAGCGGCACGCGGCCGACGCTGGCCACCCAGATCCGGGCGATGAGGTCGGGACCGTCGGGCATCTGGATGGCGATCGTCGCGCCGGAGCCGTCGGGCTCGCGCAGCAGCGAGATGGGCAGCTCGTCGGGGTCGAGCACCGGGTAGGTCTCCTGCTGCCAGCCCTCGCGCGAGAGCGACTGCTTGAAGTAGCCGTGCCGGTAGAGCAGGCCGACGCCGATGATCGGGACGCCGAGGTCGCTGGCGGCCTTGAGGTGGTCGCCGGCCAGGATGCCGAGGCCGCCGGAGTACTGCGGGAGGACGGCGGTGATGCCGAACTCGGGTGAGAAGTAGGCGATCGTGCGCGGCCCGGGGGCGGCGGACTCGCTGCCCGCCGCCATCCGGCGCTGGTACCAGCGGTCGGCGGTCAGGTAGGTCTCGAGGTCGGCCCGCGCGGCACCGAGGCGGGCCAGGAAGCCCTCGTCGGCGGCGAGCTCGTCGAACCGGGACCGGCCCACGGCCCCGAGGAGGCGCACCGGGTCGCGCCCCGTGGACTCCCACAGGACCGGGTCGACCTCGGCGAACACGTCCTGGGTCTCGGGGTGCCAGGACCACCGCAGGTTGCCGGCCAGCTCGCCCAGGGGGGCGAGAGCCGGAGGCAGGACGGGACGGACGGTGAATCGACGGATGGCGCGCACGCACGAAAGGTACCGACAATTCTTGGATCGATCCAAGTACCTGGGCCGTGCCGGTGTCTTCACCCGCACGACGAGGTTGCACCACCACCGACGACCAGCAAGGGTGAGTGCATGGTCGGTCGAATCCCAGTCATGGACGTGCACCCCGTCGTGGACCTCGGGCGGCTCGCCGCCAAGGCGACCGTCGACGAGCCGTTCCCCGTCTCCGCGACGATCTTCCGCGAGGGTCACGACAAGCTCGCCGCGGACGTCGTGCTCATCTCGCCCAAGGGGAAGCGGCAGGCGCCGGTCCCGATGGTGCGCCAGCCCGACCCCGTCGACCGGTACGTCGCCTGGGTGACGCCCGACAAGCCCGGGGCCTGGACCTTCGAGGTGCGGGCGTGGGCCGACCCGATCGCCACCTGGCAGCACGCCGCCGGCATCAAGGTGCCGGCCGGCATCGACGTGGAGCTGATGTTCACCGAGGCACGGCTGCTGCTCGAGCGGGTCGTCGCCGACCTGCCGAAGGGCACCAAGGCCGAGAAGTCGGTGCTCTCCGGGGCGCTCAGCGCGGCCGCCGACACCGCCCGCCCGCCCGAGGCCCGCCTCGCCCAGCTCATGTCCGACGACGTCACCGCGGTCCTGGCCGCCCACCCGCTGCGCGAGCTGCTCACCGTCGCCGGGCCCTTCCCGGCGTGGGCCGACCGCGAGCGCGCGCTGTACGGCAGCTGGTACGAGTTCTTCCCCCGCTCGGAGGGGGCCACCCAGGACGAGGTGACCGGCAAGGTCACCAGCGGCACCTTCCGCACCGCGGCCGAGCGGCTCGACGCCGTCGCCGCGATGGGCTTCGACGTCATCTACCTGCCGCCGATCCACCCGATCGGCGAGGTCAACCGCAAGGGACCCAACAACACCCTCACCCCCGGTCCCGAGGACCCGGGGTCGCCGTGGGCGATCGGCAGCAAGGACGGCGGCCACGACGCCATCCACCCCGAGCTCGGCGACTTCGACGACTTCGACGCCTTCGTGGCGCGCGCCGGCGAGCTGGGCCTCGAGGTGGCCCTCGACCTCGCCCTGCAGGCCGCGCCCGACCACCCGTGGGTGACCAGCAACCCCCAGTGGTTCACCACCCGCGCCGACGGCACCATCGCCTACGCCGAGAACCCGCCCAAGAAGTACCAGGACATCTACCCGGTCAACTTCGACAACGACCCCAAGGGGATCTGCCGCGAGGTGTTGCGGATCGTGCGGCTGTGGATGAAGCACGGCGTCCGCATCTTCCGCGTCGACAACCCGCACACCAAGCCGCTGGCCTTCTGGGAGTGGCTGCTGGCCGAGGTCCGGCGCACCGACCCCGACGTCATCTTCCTCTCGGAGGCCTTCACCAAGCCGCCGATGATGCACGGCCTCGGCTCGGTCGGCTACCAGCAGAGCTACACCTACTTCACCTGGCGCACCCAGCGCTGGGAGATCGAGGAGTACCTGCGCGAGGTGAGCTCGGAGTCCGACCACGTCATGCGGCCGAACTTCTTCGTCAACACCCCCGACATCCTCCACGAGTTCCTCCAGTACGGCGGCCCGCCGGCCTTCAAGATCCGCGCCGCGCTGGCCGCGACGAGCGTCCCGAGCTGGGGCGTGTACGCCGGCTACGAGCTCTTCGAGCACGTGGCGGTCAAGCCGGGCAGCGAGGAGTACCTCGACTCGGAGAAGTTCCAGATCAGGATCCGCGACTGGGCCGCCGCCGACGCCGAGGAGCGCACCCTGGCGCCGTACCTCACCCGGCTCAACCAGGTGCGCCGCGACCACGTGGCGCTGCAGCGGCTGCGCAACATCACCATCCACTCCGCCGACGACGAGAACGTGCTCGTCTTCTCCAAGCGCGCCACGACCGCGGACGGCGAGGACGACACGGTGATCGTCGTCATCAACCTCGACCCGCACGGCGCCCGCGAGACCACCGTGCACCTCGACATGCCGGCCCTCGGCCTCGGGTGGGACGACTCGTTCGTCGTCCACGACGAGATCACCGGGGCCGACTGGACCTGGGGCGAGCACGACTACGTCCGGCTCGACCCGCACCACGAACCGGCCCACGTGCTGGTCGTCAGGAGGCCCGCATGACGACGTCCCACCCCACCGGCCCCGACGCCACCGGCGCGGTCGGCGCCTCGACGACCGGCGAGCCGGTCGAGCAGCCGGTGCTCCCGGCCGGTCCCGGCGAGCCGATCAACCAGACGCCCGACTGGTTCAAGACCGCGGTGTTCTACGAGGTCATGGTCCGCAGCTTCCGCGACTCCAACGGCGACGGCACCGGCGACTTCAAGGGCCTGACCGAGAAGCTCGACTACCTGCAGTGGCTCGGCGTCGACTGCCTGTGGGTCCCGCCGTTCTTCTCCTCGCCGCTGCGCGACGGCGGCTACGACGTCTCCGACTACACCGACATCCTCCCCGAGGCCGGCACGGTCGAGGACTTCCACCACTTCCTCGACGAGGCCCACGCCCGCGGCATCCGGGTGATCATCGACTTCGTCGCCAACCACACCAGCGACCAGCACGCCTGGTTCCAGTCCTCCCGCGAGGACCCCGACGGTCCGTACGGCGACTTCTACGTCTGGTCCGACACCGACGAGAAGTACCAGGACGCCCGGGTGATCTTCGTCGACACCGAGCCGTCGAACTGGACCTGGGACCCGGTGCGCCAGCAGTACTTCTGGCACCGGTTCTTCTCCCACCAGCCCGACCTGAACTACGAGAACCCGAAGGTCCACGACGCGATCCTCGAGGCCATCTCGTTCTGGTTCGACATGGGGCTCGACGGGTTCCGCCTCGACGCCGTCCCGTACCTCTACGTGCGCGAGGGAACCAACGGCGAGAACCTGCCCGAGACCCACGAGTTCCTCCGCAAGGTGCGCCGCTTCGTCGACGAGAAGTACCCCGGCAAGGTGCTGCTCGCCGAGGCCAACCAGTGGCCCTCTGACGTCGTCGACTACTTCGGCGACTTCGAGTCCGGCGGCGACGAGTGCCACATGTGCTTCCACTTCCCGGTGATGCCGCGGATCTTCATGGCGGTGCGGCGCGAGTCGCGCTTCCCGATCTCGGAGATCCTCGAGCAGACCCCGGCCATCCCGTCGGGCTGCCAGTGGGGCATCTTCCTGCGCAACCACGACGAGCTCACCCTCGAGATGGTCAGCGACGAGGACCGCGACTACATGTGGGACGAGTACGCCAAGGACCCGCGGATGAAGGCCAACATCGGCATCCGCCGCCGGCTGGCCCCGCTGCTCGACAACGACGTCAACCAGATCGAGCTGTTCACCGCCCTGCTGCTCTCGCTGCCGGGCTCGCCGGTGCTCTACTACGGCGACGAGATCGGGATGGGCGACAACATCTGGCTCGGCGACCGCGACGGCGTCCGGACGCCGATGCAGTGGACGCCCGACCGCAACGCCGGGTTCTCCTCGGCCAACCCCGGCAAGCTGTTCCTGCCGGCCATCCAGGACCCGGTCTACGGCTACCAGAGCGTGAACGTGGAGGCGCACCTGGAGAACCCGTCCTCGCTGCTGCACTGGACCCGCCGGATGATCCACGCCCGGCGCCAGCACCCGGCGTTCGGGCTCGGCACCTTCCACGACCTCGGTGGCACCAACTCCACCGTGCTGTCCTACGCCCGCGAGCACACCGACGACGAGGGCAACAAGGACGTCATCGTGTGCGTCAACAACCTCTCGCGCTTCCCGCAGCCGGTCGAGCTCGACCTGCGCCGCTTCGAGGGCATGGTGCCGGTCGAGCTGCTCGGCGGGGTGGAGTTCCCCGCCGTCGGCGAGCTGCCCTACCTGCTCACGCTGAGCGGCTACGGCTTCTACTGGTTCCGCCTCGTGCCCAGCGAGCGGCCCGACGAGGGGCACCTGCTGTGAGCGCCGGGACGCCCGACGCGGGCAGCGGCCACCTCGACCTGTCGGTCTTCGCGCCGTACCTGGTCAAGACGCGCTGGTTCGGCGGCAAGGGACGCGACTTCGAGGTCACCGCCGGCCGGCGCATCGGCCGGCTCGGCGACGGCGAGCCGACCCTCGACGTCCTGCTCGTCGAGCTCACCTACGCCGACGGCGGCTCCCCCGAGCTGTACCAGGTGCCGCTGAGCTACTACACCGAGCCGCAGCACCGCCTCGACCACGCCTTCGTCGGCTGGTGGGAGGACCCCGACCTCGGCTGGGTGCACGCCTACGACGCGCTGCACGACAAGCAGGCCACCGGGCTGTGGCTGCGGGCCTTCGGCGCCGCCGAGGCCGGGACGGCCGAGCTGGGCGGGCTGCGGTTCCACCGCGTCCCCGGCGAGGAGATCGACACCACCGCGACCGGCAGCCTCTTCTCCGGGGAGCAGTCGAACTCCTCGGTGCTCTACGGCGACGACTCGGTGCTCAAGATCTTCCGCAAGGTGACGCCGGGCCCCAACCCCGACATCACCACCCACGACGCGCTGACCCGCGCCGGCTCCACCCACGTCGCGCACCTCTACGGCTGGGTCGAGCTCGCGCCCGAGGGCGGCGGCCTGCCCACCCACCTCGGGATGCTCCAGCAGTTCCTGCGCACCGCCACCGACGGCTGGGACCTCGCGCTGACCAGCGTGCGCGACCTGTACGCCGACCCCGAGGTGGAGGCCCGCGAGGCCGGCGGCGACTTCTCCGGCGAGGCCGGGCGCCTCGGCGAGGCGCTGCGGGAGGTGCACACGACGCTGCACGAGCAGGTGCCGACCGACCCGGCGTCGGTGCCGACGCCCGCGGCGATCGCGACGGCGATGCGGTCGCGGCTCGAGGCCGCCCTGACCGTCGTCCCCGGCCTCGCGCCCCACGCCGACCGGCTGCGCGCGGCCTACGACGCCCTCGGCGCGCTCGCGAGCATCGACGTGCAGACCGTGCACGGCGACCTGCACCTCGGGCAGACCCTGCGCACCGCGGCGGGGTGGAAGATCGTCGACTTCGAGGGCGAGCCCGCCAAGCCGCTCGCCGAGCGGCTGCTGCCCGACTCCCCCTGGCGCGACGTCGCCGGGATGCTGCGCTCCTTCGACTACGCCCCGCACGCCGGGGAGCGGCAGCGCCAGGAGAGCGGCGACGCCGAGGCCCTCGCCGAGCGACGCCGGCGCGGCCAGGAGTGGTCCGCGCGCAACCAGCGCTACTTCCTCGCCGCCTACGCCGGCGGTGACCTGACCGCCGAGCAGCAGGTCCTCGTCGACGCCTACGTCGCCGACAAGGCGGTTTACGAGACCGTGTACGAGACCCGCAACAGACCCGCGTGGGTGGAGATCCCACTCGCCGCCGTGGCCAGGATCGGAGCACGATGACGAGCACACCCACGCCACCGCCCACCCCCACCCCTGTCCCCATCCCCCGCGACGAGCTCGACCAGCTCGTCCGCGGCGAGCACGGGCACCCGCACGCCGTCCTCGGCCCGCACGTCAGCGAGGGCCCGGCCGGCCCCCAGGTCACCTTCCGGGTGCTGCGTCCCCTCGCCGAGCGGGTCGTGGTGCGCTTCGGCGACACCGTGGTGCCGCTCGAGCACGAGCACGGCGGCATCTGGGTCGGCACCACCCCCGGTGGCGACGTGCCCGGCTACCGGGTCGGCGTCGACTACGGGCAGGGCGAGGTCGTCGTCGACGACCCCTACCGGTTCCTGCCCACCCTCGGCTCCGTCGACCTGCACCTGGTCAACGAGGGCCGCCACGAGAACCTGTGGCAGGTGCTCGGCGCGCGCGTGCACCGCTACACCGAGCCGCTCGGCGGCGAGGTCGTCGGCACGTCGTTCGCCGTCTGGGCGCCCTCGGCGCGCGCGGTCCGGGTCAAGGGCGACTTCAACAGCTGGGACGGGCGCGAGCACCCGATGCGCCAGCTCGGCCAGTCCGGCGTCTGGGAGCTCTTCGTGCCCGACGCCGGCGCCGGCTCGGCCTACAAGTACGTCGTGCTCGGCGCCGACCACACCTGGCGCGAGAAGGCCGACCCGATGGCGGCGCACGCCGAGGTCGCGCCCGACACCGCCTCGCGCGTCTTCGACTCCACCCACGAGTGGGGCGACGCGGCGTGGATGACCGCGCGCGCCGAGCGGCGTCCGGTCGAGGAGCCGATGTCGATCTACGAGATGCACCTCGGCTCGTGGAAGCGGCACCCCGGCGGCCGGTTCTGGTCCTACGACGAGATGGCCGAGGACCTGGTCCCGTACCTGAAGGACCTCGGCTTCACCCACGTCGAGCTGATGCCGGTCATGCAACACCCCTTCGGCGGGTCGTGGGGCTACCACGTGACGTCGTACTTCGCACCCGACTCGCGCTTCGGCGACCCCGACGGCTTCCGCCGCCTCGTCGACCGGTTCCACCAGGCCGGCATCGGCGTCATCCTCGACTGGGTGCCCGGCCACTTCGCCACCGACGAGTGGGCGCTGGTCAACTTCGACGGCACGCCCCTGTACGAGGACCCCAACCCCCAGCGCGGCTGGCACAAGGAGTGGGGCTCCCACATCTTCAACTTCGGCCGCCCCGAGGTGCGCAACTTCCTCTACGCCAACGCGCTGTACTGGCTGGAGGAGTTCCACTGCGACGGCCTGCGCGTCGACGGCGTCGCCTCGATGCTCTACCTCGACTACGCCCGCGAGGCGGGCGAGTGGTCGCCCAACAAGCACGGCGGCCGCGAGAACCTGGAGGCGGTGCAGTTCCTGCAGGAGATGAACGCCACCGTCTACCGCCGCGTCCCGGGCGTCTGCACGATCGCTGAGGAGTCCACGTCGTGGCCGGGGGTCTCCGGACCGACGTCGCAGGGCGGGCTGGGCTTCGGCTTCAAGTGGAACATGGGCTGGATGCACGACACGCTCGACTACCTGGCGCGCGAGCCGGTCTACCGGCAGTACCACCACCACGACCTGACGTTCGCGATCACCTACGCCTGGACGGAGAACTTCGTGCTCCCGCTGTCGCACGACGAGGTCGTGCACGGCAAGGGCTCGCTGCTACGCAAGATGCCCGGCGACCGCTGGCAGCAGCTGGCCTCGTTGCGCGCCTACTACGCCTTCATGTGGGCGCACCCGGGCAAGCAGCTGCTCTTCATGGGCTGCGAGCTCGGCCAGGAGTCGGAGTGGGCCGAGTCGCGCGAGCTCGACTGGTGGCTGCTCGAGCACCCCGAGCACCGCGGGCTCAGCGACCTGGTGCGCGACCTCAACCGCACCTACGTCGCCACCCCCGCCGCCTGGGCCAACGACGTCTCCCCCGCCGGCTTCAGCTGGATCGACGCCGACGACGCCGGCCGCAACACCTACTCGTTCGTGCGACGCGCGCCCGAGGGCTCCGGCGACCCCGACCTGGTCTGCATCAGCAACTTCGCCGCCACCCCGCACGACGGCTACCGCGTCGGCCTGCCCTCGGCCGGGCTCTGGCGCGAGGTCCTCAACACCGACGCCCAGGCCTACGGCGGCTCCGGCGTCGGCAACCTCGGCGCCGTGCTGGCCGTCGACGGCGAGCACGGCTCGATGCCCGCCCACGCCGACATGGTCGTGCCGCCGCTCGCGACGGTCTGGCTGCGTCGCGACGCGGGAACGAGCCGGGTCTGACGGCGCCCGGCCGGGCCCCGGACCACCGGGGCCCGGCCACCGCCCACGCCTGCCCGCCCGGCCCCTACTGGCCCCTACTAGCCTGACGACGTGAGCACCGATCCCCTGCCCCAGCCCACGCTCACGGACGGGACGGTCACGCTCCGGCCCTGGCGCGACAGCGACGTCCGGCCGACGTGGGAGGGCCACGACGAGCAGGTGCGCCACTGGTACGGCGAGCGCGAGCGACCCTCGCTGGAGCAGTGGCGCGAGATCGTCGACACGTGGCGCCGCGAGCACGCCGAGGCCGGCCGCACCAGCTTCGTCATCGACGTCGACGGCGAGCCCGTCGGCACCGTCGAGCTGCGACCGGTCGACGAGCACACCGGTGAGCTGTCCTACTGGCTCTACGCCGGCGGGCGCGGCCACGGCTGGGCGACCCGCGCCGTCCGCAGCGCCACCGACTGGGCCCTCACCGGCGCCGACCAGGGCGGCCGCGGCTTCACCCGGGTCCAGGCCCGGGTCGAGCCCGGCAACGAGTCCTCCCTGCGCGTCGCCACGCGCAGCGGGCTGCGGCGCGAGGGCGTGCAGCGGGTGGCGCCCGGCACCGGTGACCGCGCCGAGGCCGAGGAGTACGTCGTCCTGGCCCGGCTGGCGAGCGACCCGCCGCTGAGCGAGCCGGGCGCGTTCCGCTCGCTGCTGAACTCGTTCCTGCCGCGCAAGCGCGCCATCGCCCAGATGCTCATCCGGGACGAGGCGACGCCCGTGCCGCGGGTGCTGCTGTGCCAGCTCACCTACAAGCAGGACTGGGACCTGCCCGGCGGCGTCGTCGAGGTCGGCGAGTCACCGCAGGTGGCGGTCGGCCGCGAGGTCGAGGAGGAGCTCGCCCTCACCCTCGCCCCGGGGCGGCTCCTGCTCACCGACTGGCTACCGCCGTGGGGTGGCTGGGACGACGCCCTCTGCCTGGTCTTCGACGGCGGGGCCCACCCGGCCTCGATCACCGAGCGGATCGTGCACCAGGCCCGCGAGATCCGGACCGCGGAGTTCTGCACCGCCGAGCAGGTCGCCGAGCGGTGCGCCGACTTCACCGCGCGCCGGGTCGCCGCGGCCCTCGCCACCCTCGGGACCGGCGACGGCCCCGCGCCGGGAGCGTCCTACACCGAGAGCGGGCGCGCGTAGCGCGACCAGCACGCCGAGCACCATCACCGCGCCGCCCCCGACCTCGGCGCCGTTGGGGCGCTGCCCGAGCAGCAGGGCGGCCGAGGCCATCGCGACCACCGGGGCGAGCAGCACCCACGGCACCACCGCGGCCGAGGGGTTGCGCGAGAGCAGGGTGTTGAAGATCCCGTAGCCGACCAGCGAGGCCAGGCCGGAGGTGTACAAGGTCGAGAGCCCGGCCTCCCACCCGAACGCCGCGAGCCCGTCGGCGACCGCCGCCGGCCCGTCGACCAGCAGCGACAGCGCCAGCAGCGGCACCGGGACGACGAGCGCCGACCACACGGTGAGCGCGAGCCCGCCGCGCGCGCCGGAGGCCCGGGAGACGACGTTCCCGACACCCCACGACAGCGCACCGAGCAGGCACAGCGCGAGCGCCAGCACCGGCACCTGCCCGCCGCGCCCGAGCGCGACCACCACCAGTCCTGCCGACCCGACGAGCACGCCGAGCGCCTGGGCCGCCGTGGGTCGCTCACGGAGCACGCCGGCCGCGATGACGACGGTGAAGATCACCTGCGCCTGGAGCACGAGCGCGGCGAGCCCGGGCGGCATGCCGGCGTCCATCGCGACGTAGAGGAAGCCGAACTGGCCCAGCGACATGAACACCCCGACGGCGGCGAGCGTGCGCCACGGCAGGTCGGGGCGCGGGAGGAGGAACACGGCCGGCAGCAGGACCACGACGAAGCGGATCGCCACGAAGAGCAGCGGCGGGACGCCGTCCATGCCCCAGTCGATGACGACGAAGTTGAAGCCCCAGATCGTCGCGACGAGGGCGGCGAGGAGCGAGTCACGGCGGTTCACACCGCCATCCTCGTGCGCCCGACGATGAAGCACCAGCGAACGATTCTGCACCTGACTCGGTAGGGTCGCTGCATGATCGACCTCGACGCCCTCCGCTCGCTGCGCGCCGTCGACACCCACGGCTCGGTGGTGGGCGCGGCCGACGCCCTCGGCTTCACCCCGAGCGCGGTCTCCCAGCAGGTCAAGCGGCTGGAGCGACAGACCGGCGTCGCCCTGCTGGAGCGCGTCGGCCGCGGCGTGATGCTCACCGGCCACGGCCGGCACCTCGTGGAGGCCGGGGGCCGGCTGCTCGCCGACCTCGAGGAGGTCGAGGCCGGGCTGCACCGCCGGGCCGACCGGGTGTCGGGCCACGTGCGGCTGGCGGCCTTCTCGACCGCGATGCGTGGACTGGTCGCACCGGTCGCGCGCCGCGTGCTCGACGAGCACCCCGACCTGCGGCTCACCCTCGTCGAGCGCGAGCCGTGGGACACCGTCGACCTCGTCGCCACCGGCGAGCTCGAGCTCGGGCTGGTCCACACCTGGGGCGACGTGCCCCTCGAGATCCCCGACCACCTGGTGCGCACCTCGGTCGCCGCCGACGAGGCCGACGTCGTCGTGCACCGTGACCACCCCCTGGCCGGTCGCGGCCGCGTGACCCCGCACGACCTGGTCGACGAGGGCTGGATCGCCACCCCCGACGGCACGATCTGCCGGCAGTGGCTCAGCCGGATGTACGACGGCACCGGCCGTCGTCCGCGGATCGCGCACGAGTCCATGGAGTTCGACTCCCACCTCGCGATGGTCCGCGCCGGCCTCGGCATCGCGCTGGTGCCGCGCCTGGGCCGCGCGCCGCTCGGCGACGCGCTGGTCGCGGTCGGCGCGCACGACCCGGCGCCCACCCGCGACGTCGTCGCGGTGCACCGCCGCACGATGAGCGACTCCCCCGCCGTCGCCGTGCTGCTGGACGCGCTGACCGACCGGGGTCGCGCGGGCTGACCGGTCGCGCGGCCCTCAGTCGCGCCGCCCCGGCCGTCCGACGACGGCGACGAGCATCGCGCCGGTCGCACTCACGGCGGCACAGGCCAGCACCACGACGTTCCAGCCGTCGACGACGGTGTCACCGGCGTGGGTGGCCAGGGTCACGAGGAGCGTGATGCCGATCGCGGCGCCGAGGTAGCGGGCGGTGTTGTTGGCGCCGCTGCCCATCGCGGTGCGGTCGGGCGGGACGCTGGCCACCGCCTCGCGGCCGAGCACCGCGTTGAGGAACCCGGTGCTGACGCCGGTGGCCGCCATCACCACCGCGAGCCGCCACAGGCCCGACCCCTCGTCGAGGCCCAGGCCGGTGAGCTGGCCGAGGGCCACGAGGAGGAGCAGCACGGCGATGCCGCGGGGGCCGGCGAAGCTCCACGGCAGCCGGCGCAGCGACAGGGAGGCCACGACGCTCACGCCGGACCAGAGGGCGGCGAGCAGGCTCGCGGCCCAGACCCCCGCGCCGAGGCCCACCTGGGCCACGGTGGGGGTGAGGGACGCGAGCCCGATCATGCTGACTCCCAGGCAGAGCGAGCCGAGGGTCGCCGCCACGAAGGCCGGGCGGCGCAGCAGCGCCGGGTCCACGAGCGGCTCCCGGACCCGTGGCTCGACGACGACCAGCGCCGCCAGACAGGCCAGCGCGGCGACCGCCAGCGCCACGGTGGGCCGGTCGACGCCGTCGCGGCCCTGGGTCAGTGCGCTCACCACGAGGGTCAGCAGCGCGACCAGCAGCACCAGACCCGGCCCGTCGACGCGGCGCGGGTGCTCGGCGCGCGAGGTGCCGAGCCGGGAGGAGAGGGCCAGCAGGGCGACGGCGGCCGCGGCGGTGACGGCGTAGGTCTCGCGCCACCCGGAGCCGACCTCGCCGACCGCCGCGGCCAGGACGGACCCGACGGCGATGCCGAGCCCGACGCTCGCGCCCCACAGCGAGGTGGCCCGCAGCCGCTCGGGCCCGGGCGGGTGGTGCGCGGCGAGCAGGGACAGCCCGCACGCCAGGATCGCGGCCCCGCCGACGCCCTGGACGACGCGGCCCGCCACCAGGACCGCGGGCGAGCCGGCGACCGCGCACGCCACCGCCCCGCCTGCGAGCAGCAGCAGCCCCACGTCGTAGGTGGCGCGGCGGCCGTAGCGGTCCCCGAGGACGCCGCTGGCCAGCAGCGCCGCGGCCAGCCCGACGCTCATCGAGCTGAGGATCCACGCCCGGGCCCCGGCGCCGGCGTCGAGGTCGGGCGCCGTGACCGGGAGCGAGACGATCGGCGTGACGTAGGCGACGAGCACCAGCACCGTCCCGAGGGCGACGGGCAGGACCGGGCGGGCGCCGACGTCGGCGCGTGTCGGTTTGATATTCAAACTCACCCGCGGCAGGCTAGCAGCACCATGACGAAGATCGTGCTCACCGACCTCCCGGGCCGCCCGTGCCCGGCCGCCGCGGCGCTCGAGCTGGTCGGGGAGCGCTGGTCGCTGCTCGTCGTCCGCGAGCTCTCCCTCGGGGTCACCCGGTTCGGCGACATCGTCCGCGGGACCGGCGCCCCGCGCGACCGGGTCGCGGCGCGCCTGCGCTCGCTCGAGGACGCCGGCGTCGTCGTCCGGGAGGCCTACCAGGACTCCCCCACGCGGTGGGACTACCGACTGAGCCCGGCCGGGCGGGACCTGGTGCCGGTCGTCGAGGCGCTCCTGGTGTGGGGACGCCGCCACGCGGTCGCCCCGGCTACCCCTGCTTGACCACCGGGTACGGCAGCGCCGGGACGTCGTCGAGGATCTCGCGGGCCAGCACGGTCGCGCCGGCGACCGCGACCGGCATCACCAGCACGCCACCGAGCGGCACGAGGAAGCAGGCCTGCGTGACGACGCCGAAGCCGAGCACGGAGCGCCGGTAGGGGTGCAGGAGCTGCTTCTGCGCGGCGGCGTCCATCCCCCGGGCCTCCAGCGCCCGGCTGACCAGCTCGCGGGCCAGCATCCGGCCCGACAGCGTCAGGCCCAGGACGATGCCGAGCACCGGCCCGATGACCGGGATGAACCCGCTGAGCAGCACCAGCACCGAGAACGAGAGGCCGACGGCGGCGAGCTTGAGCCCGTCGAGCGCCGAGCGCCAGAAGCCGAGGCCGTCACCCAGCGGCACCGGGCCGATCATGTCCTCGGTGGCGCGCCAGATCCGCTCGTAGAACGGGTCGCCGACGGTGAGGGTGAGGCCGGTGAACGTGGCGGTCCACAGCAGCACCGAGGCGACGACGATCACGACCGCGAGCAGGACGCGCAGCAGCGAGCGCACCGGCTCGACCCACCCGTCGGCGAACGGCGTCAGCCACGCCGCGAGCCCGCCGACGTTGAGGAGCAGCACGACGAACGCGGCCCCGAGCAGGCAGAAGACGAGGAGCGCCGGCACCATGCCGAGCAGCAGCAGCCGCGGGCGGGTGCGCAGCAGCCGCCACCCCCGCCCGAGGCACTGGGCGCCGTAGCCGAAGTCGCGCACCACCGCCATCGTCCCGTGACCTCAGAAGAGGGCGGAGGCGAGCCGCTGACGAGCCTGCAGGACCGTGGCGTCGTCGTTGCCGACGGCGGCGAAGAGGCCGATCAGGTGCTCGCGGGCCCGGTCGCGCTCCTTGCCGGCCGTGACGCGGACGAGCTCCACGAGCCGCCCGAAGGCCTCCACCGGTCGGCCCTCGGCGAGGTCGACGTCGGCGGCCAGGGTCTGGGCGTCGACGTCGGCCGGGGCGGCGTCGGCCGCGGCCCGCACGGCGACCGGGTCGACGTCGTGGGTGCGCTGCAGCACCTTCGCCATCGCCAGCCCGGCGACCGCCTCGGCGTCGGCCGGGTTGGCCGAGACGAGCTTCTGGTACTCCGCGACGGCGGTGTCGACGTCGTCGCGCGCCAGGGCCTCCTCGGCCGCGGCGTAGCGCGGGTCGGCGGCCGGCTCCTCGCCGTCCTCGGCGGGCGCGGCGCCGCTCAGCGGCTGGTGCCGGGCGGTCATGCCCTGCGAGGTCAGCTGCTGCATGACCTGGGTGAGCGCGGTGCGCAGCTCGTCGATCGGGACGACGTCCTGGAACAGCGGCGCGGGGCGCCCGTCGAGGACGGCGACCACGAGCGGGATCGACTGCACCTGCATGGCCTGCGCGATCTGCGGCGAGACGTCGACGTCGACGAGCCCGGCCAGGAACCGGCCCTCGAACTCGGCCGAGAGGGTGACGAGGTCGTCGGCGAGCTGGCCGCTCTCGGGCATCCGTCCGCGCGAGAACAGCACCAGCAGGACCGGCGCCGTCATCGACGTCTCGAGGACCTGCTGGAAGTTCTCGGCCGTCACCGACACGGCGTAGGACGACGGACCGGCCGGCGCGCCACCGGCGGGTGCGCCCGCCGGCGCGCCCGCGCCGGGGGGCGGGGTGGCCGGACGCTTGAGTGCGGAGAGGTCGATCGCGCCTCGACGGGTGAAGGGCTGCTGCGTCATGGCGCAATCCTAGGAGTGCTCGCCCGCGAACCTTCACCCGCCGTTCGCCCGTCGGCGGCTGCCGCCGTGGCAGGGTGACCGGCATGACGACGCTTTCTCGGGCGCGACTGATCGCCCTGCCCTCCCTGCTCCTCCTCACCTCCGGCCTCGTGGCCACCGCCACCCCGCCGGCCACCGCCGGTCCCGGGCACCACGGCGGGCACCACGGCGGGCACCACGGCGGGCCCGGCGGGCACCACGGCGGCGGCCCGCACGGGCACGCGGGGAGGACCGTGCGGTTCCAGACGTTCAACGCCTCCCTCAACCGCGCCACCGCGGGCGAGCTCGTGCGCGACCTGTCGACCCGCGACGACGTCCAGGCGGCGACGGTGGCCGAGGTCGTGCAGCGCACCCGCCCCGACGTGCTGCTGCTCAACGAGTTCGACCACGTCGCCGACGGCTCGGCGGTCGACCTGTTCCGCCGCAACTACCTGGAGGTCGGCCAGCAGGGCGCCCGCCCGATCCACTACCGCTACTCCTACCTCGCGCCGTCCAACACCGGGGTGCCGAGCGGCTTCGACCTCGACGGCAACGGCACCGTCGGCGGCGGCAACGACGCGTTCGGCTTCGGCGACTTCGAGGGCCAGTACGGCATGGTCGTGCTCAGCAGGTACCCGATCGACCAGCGCCGGGTGCGGACCTTCCAGGAGTTCCGCTGGCAGGACATGCCCGGCAACCTGATCCCGACCGACTTCTACTCCCCCGAGGAGCAGGCCGTCCTGCGGCTGTCGAGCAAGTCGCACTGGGACGTGCCGATCAGGATCGGTGGCGACACGGCGCACTTCCTGACCTCGCACCCGACGCCGCCGACCTTCGACGGCCCCGAGGACCGCAACGGCCGGCGCAACCACGACGAGATCCGGTTCTGGGCCGACTACGTCTCGGGCGCCCGCTACGTCTACGACGACCGCGGGCGTCGCGGCGGCCTGGCCCGCGGCGCGTCGTTCGTGATCGCCGGCGACCAGAACGCCGACCCGCTCGACGGTGACTCCGTCGCGGCCGCCATCGACCAGCTGCTCGACCACCGCGCCGTCCGCGACCCGCTGCCGACCTCGGCCGGCGGCCCCGAGGCGGCCGCCCGGCAGGGCGGGGCCAACACGACCCACCGCGGCGACCCGGCGCTCGACACCGCTGACTTCAGCGACTCCCCCGCCCCGGGCAACCTGCGCGCCGACTACGTGCTGCCCTCGCGCGACCTGCGGGTCCGTGGCGCCGGCGTCTTCTGGCCGACGCCGTCGGACCCGCTGTCGCGGCTCACCGGCGAGTACCCGTTCCCGTCGTCGGACCACCGCGCGGTGTGGGTGGACCTGCGGGTGCGCTGAGGCCCCAGGTCGTCGGGGGGCGGGTCAGGGCTCGGGCTGGAGCAGCCGGTCGGCGGCGGCGTAGGGGTCGGACTCCCCGGCGGCCACCGCGGCCGCCAGCCGGCCGAGCTCGGCGTGCCCGCCGACGTCGGCCCACCTCCGGCGCAGCGCGGCCACGGCGATCGCCTCGACCTCCGCGCGGGCCCGGCGCTCGCGGCGGCGGGTGAGCTCGCCGGAAGCCAGCGACCACGCCCGGTGCTCGGCGAGTGCCTCCACGACCCCTCCGACGCCCTCGCCGGTCTGGGCGACGGTCGTCAGGACCGGCGGCGCCCAGGCGTCGTCCCGCCGGTCCGCGAGCCTCAGCGTCGAGCGCAGGTCGCGGGCGACCTGGGCCGCGCCGTCGCGGTCGGCCTTGTTCACGACGTAGACGTCACCGACCTCGAGGATCCCGGCCTTGGCGGCCTGGATGCCGTCGCCCATCCCGGGCGCGAGCAGCACGAGCGTGGTGTCGGCGAGCCCGGCCACCTCGACCTCGCTCTGCCCGACCCCGACCGTCTCCACCAGGACGACGTCGAAGCCGGCCGCGTCGAGCACCCGGATCGCCTGCGGGGTCGACCACGACAGCCCGCCCAGGTGGCCACGCGCGGCCATCGAGCGGATGAAGACGCCCGGGTCGAGGGCGTGGTCGCCCATCCGGATCCGGTCGCCCAGCAGCGCGCCGCCGGAGAACGGCGAGGACGGGTCGACGGCGAGCACGCCGACACTCCGGTCGTCGTCCCGCAGCGCGCGGACCAGGGCGTTGGTCGACGTCGACTTGCCGACGCCGGGCGCTCCGGTGACGCCGACGACCTGGGCCCGGCCGGTGTGCGGGGCCAGGGCCGCGGTCACCTCGCGCAGGCTCGGCGAGCCGTCCTCGACGAGGGAGATCAGCCGCGCGACCGCCCGGGCCTCACCGGCGCGGGCCCGCGCGACGAGGTCGGGGACGTCGGGTCCCCGACCTCCACGACCCTCAGCCCTTCGGGACACGGACGATCAGGGCGTCGCCCTGGCCGCCACCACCGCAGAGCGCCGCGGCACCGACGCCGCCACCGCGGCGCTTGAGCTCCAGCGCCAGGTGCAGGACCACGCGGGCGCCGGACATGCCGACCGGGTGGCCCAGGGCGATCGCCCCGCCGTTGACGTTGACCTTCTCGTCGGGCAGGCCGAGCTCGCGGGCCGAGGAGATGCCGACGGCGGCGAAGGCCTCGTTGAACTCGACGAGGTCGAGGTCGGTGGGCTCGATGCCCTCCTTGCGGCAGGCCAGCGCCGTGGCGTTGGCCGGCTGCAGCTGCAGGGAGGAGTCGGGGCCGGCGACCATGCCGTGGGCGCCGATCTCGGCCAGCCACTCGAGCCCGAGCTCCTCGGCCTTGGCCCGGCTCATCACGACCACCGCGGCGGCGCCGTCGGAGATCTGCGAGGACGAGCCGGCCGTGACGGTGCCGCTCTTGGAGAACGCCGGGCGCAGGCCGGCCAGCGACTCGGCGGTCGTGTCGCCGCGCACGCCCTCGTCCTGGCTGACGACGACCGGCTCGCCCCTGCGCTGCGGGATCGACACCGGGACGACCTCGTCGTCGAAGACGCCGTTCTTCCAGGCGGCCGCGGCCTTCTGGTGCGACAGCGCCGCGAAGTGGTCCTGCTCCTCGCGGGTCAGGTTGGCGCCGGCGGCGTTGACCTCCTCGGTCAGCAGGCCCATCGCCTGCTGGGTGACCTGGTCGAAGAGCGCGTCGTAGGCCATCGAGTCCACGAGCTTGGTGTCGCCGAACTTGGTGCCCTCGCGCGAGCCCATGAGGAGGTGCGGCGCGTTGGTCATCGACTCCATGCCGCCGGCGACGACGATCTCGCACTCGCCGGCGCGGATGAGCTGGTCGGCCATCGCGATCGCGTTGAGGCCCGACAGGCACACCTTGTTGATGGTGATCGACGGGACGCCCATCGGCACGCCGCCCGCGACGGCGGCCTCGCGCGCCGGGTTCTGCCCGGCACCGGCGAGGATGACCTGGCCCATGACCACGTAGTCGACCTGGTCGCCGGAGACACCGGCCTTCTCGAGCGCGCCCGCGATGGCCACGCCACCGAGGTCGGTCGCCTTGAGGGACTTCAGGCCGCCGAGCAGGCGGCCGATCGGCGTACGCGCACCGGCGACGATGACGGATCCGGACATGGGTGTGCCTCCGCAGTACTGGTGGATGGTCCCGCCCAGGTTACCGATCATTCACCTGACCAGCCACGGGTGTCCGTCGCCCTCCGTGAGGCGAGGATCACACCGACCCCGGGCCGCGGGGCAGCACAATGACGGCCATGACGCTCCAGATCCCCGACCACCTCTTCACCGCCATCGACCACGTCGGGATGGCCGTCCCCGACCTCGACGAGGCGATCGCGTTCTACCGCGACACCCTCGGCATGCGCCTGGCCCACCAGGAGACCAACGAGGAGCAGGGCGTGCGGGAGGCGATGATGGCCGTCGGCGACTCCGGCTCCCACGTGCAGCTGCTGGCCCCGATCGACGAGACGTCGACGATCGCCACGTTCATCGGGCGCAACGGCCCGGGCTGCCAGCAGGTCGCCTACCGGGTCACCGACGTCGAGCAGGTCAGCGCCGTCCTGCGCGAGCGCGGCCTGCGCCTGCTCTACGACGCCCCGCGGCGCGGGACCAGCGACTCGCGCATCAACTTCGTGCACCCCAAGGACGCCGGCGGCGTCCTGGTCGAGCTGGTGGAGCCCGCCGCCCCGTGAGGAACGCGGCGGCGTGACGTCCGGCACATGCCGCCGCCCGACCGGTTACCCACCGGTATCTTGCGCGGAACCCCTCGACGGCAGGAGACCCACCTCATGCAGCAGATCCTCGACGCCATCACGGCCGGGCAGGCCGGAGACGCCACCAGCGAGGACTTCGCGAGCCTCCCGCTCCCGGAGGCCTACCGCGCGGTCACCGTCCACAAGGACGACGTCGACATGTTCGAGGGCCTCGAGGCCCGCGACAAGGACCCCCGCAAGTCGCTCCACGTCGAGGACGTCGCCCTGCCGGAGCTCGGCCCGGGCGAGGCCTACGTCGCGGTGATGGCCTCGGCGATCAACTACAACACCGTGTGGACCTCGATCTTCGAGCCGGTCTCGACGTTCGGCTTCCTCGAGCGCTACGGGCGGCTCTCGGAGCTGACCCGCCGCCACGACCTGCCCTACCACGTGGTCGGCTCCGACCTGGCCGGCGTCGTGCTGCGCACCGGGCCCGGCGTGACCCGGTGGAGGCCCGGCACCGAGGTCGTCGCCCACTGCCTGTCGGTCGAGCTCGAGGACTCCGACGGCCACGACGACACGATGCTCGACCCGCAGCAGCGGATCTGGGGTTTCGAGACCAACTTCGGCGGGCTGGCGACGATCGCGCTGGTCAAGTCCAACCAGCTGATGCCCAAGCCCGCGCACCTCACCTGGGAGGAGGCCGCCTCCCCCGGCCTGGTCAACTCCACCGCCTACCGCCAGCTCGTGTCCAGGAACGGCGGCAACATGAAGCAGGGCGACAACGTCCTGGTCTGGGGCGCGTCCGGCGGACTGGGCGGCTTCGCGACGCAGTACGCGCTCAACGGCGGTGCCGTCCCGGTCTGCGTGGTCTCGAACGAGGAGAAGGCCGCCATCGCCCGCTCGATGGGCGCGGAGCTGATCATCAACCGCTCCGAGGAGGGTTACCGGTTCTGGAACGACGAGGGCACCGCCCAGGACCCGCGCGAGTGGAAGCGCTTCGGCGCCCGGATCCGCGAGCTGACCGGCGGCGAGGACATCGACATCGTCTTCGAGCACCCGGGCCGCGAGACCTTCGGCGCCTCGGTCTACGTGACCCGCAAGGGCGGCACCATCACCACCTGCGCGTCGACGTCGGGCTACATGCACGAGTACGACAACCGCTACCTGTGGATGAACCTCAAGCGGATCATCTCCAGCCACTTCGCCAACTACCGCGAGTCGTGGGAGGCCAACCGGCTCATCGCCAAGGGCATGATCCACCCGACGCTCTCGAGGACCTACGCGCTGGCCGACGTCGGCCAGGCCGCGCTCGACGTCCACCACAACCTCCACCAGGGCAAGGTCGGCGTCCTGTGCCTGGCCCCCGAGGAGGGGCTCGGCGTCCGCGACCACGAGCTGCGTGAGAAGCACCTCACCGCGATCAACCGGTTCCGCGGCGTGTAGCCACCGCGCGGCCACGCGCGGCACCGCTCGGGGCCGTGCGGCGCCGGAGCCGAAAGTTCATCGTCCGACGCGCGCGGGCGGGGTGGGATCGGGGCGCCCGATCAGCGATCATGGGTCCGGGACGCCTTCCCCCCATCCCACCCCGACGCGAGCGAGGTCACACTTCATGAACGACCAGGGCCTGTCCATCTTCGACGAGGAGCCCGAGGACAACGACACCCCCCAGGCGACCACCGGTGCGCCGCGGGCGAAGTCGACCCCGGCCGATCCCGACGGGCAGCGCACCCAGGTGATCCCGACGGCCGGCTCGACCCCGAAGCCGCCGTCGAACCCGCGGACGCCGCCGGCCCGGGCGCCCCAGCCCGCGCCGTCGCGCCCCGTGCTGCCCCCGGCCGCGGCACCCGCGGCGGCGTCGGCCTCGGGCACCGACCCGTTCCCGGTGGTGCGCCGCAACGGCTACGACCGCGCCGTCGTCGACGCGCGGGTCCGCCAGCTCAGCAGCGAGAAGGCCGGGCTCAGCGCCACCCTCTCCGACACCGAGCAGCGCGTCGCCGCCCTGCAGGAGCAGCTCGACGCCGCCCAGCAGGAGCTCGACGAGCAGAAGTCGCCGTCCTACGCCGGCCTCGGCGGCCGCGCCAGCACGATGCTGCGCCTGGCCGAGGAGGAGGCCGACGAGATCCGCGAGGTCGCCCAGCGCGACGCCGGCGACATCCGCGCCCAGGCCGACCGCGACGCGAAGGCCATCCGGTCCGACGCCCTGCGCGAGATCGAGGACATGAAGGTCGTCCAGCTGCGCGAGCTCGACGAGACCCGCGCCCGCCTGGCCGCCGACGCCGAGCAGGAGCGCACCCTGGCCCGGGCCGAGGCTGCCGACATCCTCGCCTCCGCCAGGCGCGAGGCCGACCAGGTCCGCCTGGCTGCCCAGCAGGAGACCAGCGAGATGCGCACCGGCGCCACCCGCGAGGTCGAGCAGGCCCGCGCCGCGGCCGACCGCGAGGTCCAGGAGGCCCGTCGCACGCTGGCGGTGGAGAAGGAGCGGCTGGCCCGCGAGGCCACCGACCACCACAACACCGCGGTCGCCGAGACCAAGCGGCTGGTCGCCGAGGCCGAGCAGCGCGCGGACGCCGCCGAGCTGCGGGCCGCCGAGGCCACCAAGCAGGCCAGCGAGCACCGCACCGCCGCCGCGGCCGAGGCCGAGGGCGCCCTGCAGCGGGCCCGCCGCGAGGCCGAGCAGATCGTGGCCGCCGCACGCCAGAAGGCCGAGTCGATCCAGACCAGCAGCGACGACGCCGCCCAGCGCGAGATCGCCGCCACCCGCGCCGAGCTCGGCCGCCTGGTCAAGCGCCGCGACTCGATCACCGCCCAGCTGGCCTCGCTGCGCGACGTCGTCGCGGGCTTCGCCGACGACTCGGCCGACGCGGGCGACGCCGGCGGGGACGGCCGTTGACGCCACGCGACCCCGATCCGGAGGCCGCCGCCGAGGCGGCCGACCGGGCCGAGGACGCGGCGGAGCGCGCTGAGGCCTCCGCCACCCAGGCCGAGGACGTCGCGGCTGCCGTGGTCGCCGTCGTCGACGACGACGACTTCGGTCAGTCCGGCGAGCCGTTCGAGAAGCGCAACCCGTTCTACCTGGGCTTCGTCGGCGCGCTCGGCGCGCTGCTGGCCTGGTTCCTGTTCGAGGCGATCGTCGGCATCGGCTCGGTGCTCATGCTCGTCGTGGTCGCCCTCTTCCTCGCCGCCGGCCTGAACCCGTCGGTGGAGCTGCTCGAGCGCCGCGGCCTGCGCCGCTCGTGGGCGTGCACGGCCGTCATCGTCGCCGCGCTCGGCGCCGTGGCCCTCTTCGTCGTGGCGATCGTCCCGGTCATCACCGACCAGGTCACCAAGCTCACCGACAACGTGCCCGGCTGGCTCGACCAGCTGCAGGCGAACAGGAAGATCCAGGAGCTCGACGACGAGTACGACATCATCTCGAAGATCCAGGACTACGTCGCCAACGGCGACTTCGTCAGCGGGCTCTTCGGCGGCGCGCTCGGCTTCGGGCTGCGCATCCTCTCGGCGCTGTTCAACGCCTTCATCGTCGTCGTGCTCACGCTCTACTTCCTGGCCTCCCTCGAGACCACCAAGAACGCGATGTACCGCCTCGCGCCGGCCTCGCGCCGCGACCGGGTGACCCGGCTCGGCGACCGGGTGATCCGCAACATCGGCGGCTACGTCTCGGGCGCGTTCATCGTGGCGCTGTGCGCCGGGCTGTCCTCGCTGGTGTTCCTGTTCGTCGTCGGCCTCGGTGAGTACGCCGTGGCGCTCGCCTTCGTGGTCGCGCTGCTCGACGTCATCCCGATGATCGGCGCCACGATCGGCGCCGTCGTCGTGGTCGCGATCGCGTTCGCGACCGACGTGAACACCGGCATCGTCTGCATCGTCTTCTACGTGGTCTACCAGCAGGTCGAGAACTACGTGATCTACCCGCGGGTGATGAAGAAGTCGGTCGACGTGCCGGGCGCGGTCACCGTGATCGCCGCCCTCGTGGGCGCCGCGCTGCTCGGCGTCGTCGGCGCGCTGCTGGCGATCCCGACGGCGGCCGCCCTCCTGCTCATCATGCGCGAGGTCGTCGTGAAGCGGCAGGACACGCGGTAACGGTCGGGTCCGGCAGCGGGGCGGGCAGCGGCTCCGGGACCGCGTCGCCGACCGGCATCCCGCGCTCGCCCAGCTTGACCCCGAGGACGCCGAGCAGGATCAGCGCGCCGCCGAGCAGCTGCACCAGGGCCGGGAGCTGGTCGAGCAGCAGCCAGGCCCACAGCACGCCGGCGACGACCTCGCTGAGGGCGACGAACGACGCGAGCCTCGACCCGAGCACCCGGCTGGCCGCGATGCCGGTGACGTAGGCGACGGCGGCGGTCACGAGGCCGAGCAGCACCAGCGGCACCCACCAGGCGACCGTGGTGCCGGCGTAGGAGACGTCGGCGGTCTCGGCGCGCACCGGCATCAGCCCGACGAGGCCGAGCAGGCCGAGGGCGGCCGCGCCGACGACCAGGCCACCGGCCGCGAGCGAGAGCGGCGGCAGCCCGGTGGAGTCGTCGCCGTTGACGATGAAGTAGGTCGCGCACCCGACCATCGCGCCGAGCGCCCACAGGACGCCGACGGCGCTCAGCCCGGCGCCCGAGAACAGGTCGAGCACGAGCACCAGCCCCAGCGCGCAGACCGCGGCGCCGCCGAGGGTCACCGGGCCGGGCCGCTCACCGTGACGCAGCCAGAACCAGACCACGACCGCCGCGGGCGCGGTGTACTCGATGAGCAGGGCCGGGCCGACCTCCATGTGCTGGACCGCCGCGAAGTAGCAGAACTGCGCGCCGGCGACGGCCAGGACGCCGTACAGCGCGATGAGGCGGGCGTTGCGGCGCACCAGCGACCACCGTCCCTGCAGGGCGCGCACGCCGAACGGCACCACCACCAGCGCACCCACCGCGATCCGGACCAGCACCACCGACCCCGGCGTCCACCCGGCGTCGAGCAGCGGACGCGCGAGCGCCCCGGAGAGTCCGAACGCCACGGCCGAGGTCAGCGCCAGCACGAAGCCGGCGGGGGTGGCCACCCGGCGGGTCGGAGCGGTGGTGTCATTGGCCAAGGTGCTCATGACTCATGACAGTAGGGACCCGTTTGGTAATCTGTCAACATGGTTTTCGCTCATGACGTCGAGCTGTCGCTGCAGTCCGCGGTCGTCCTCGCCAACAGCGCGCTCGACCCCGTCACCATCTCCACGGTCGAGGAGCTGAGCGACTTCTACCGCAAGCACCACTTCAGCGGTCGCCACGACCGGGACGCCGCCGAGCGGGACGCCGTCCTGGCGCTGCGCGCGGAGTTCCGCACCCTGCTCACCGCCAGCCGCGAGGACGCCGTCGGGCTCGTGAACCGGATGCTCGCCGAGGAGCAGGCGCTGCCCCAGCTGATGCGGCACGACGAGTTCGACTGGCACCTGCACGCGGTGTCGCCCGACGCCCCGTGGGCGACCCGGTTCCGGGTCGAGCTCGCGATGGCGATGATCGACGTCATCCGCGGCGACGAGATGTCGCGGCTCGGCGTCTGCGGCGACGACGAGTGCGAGGGCGTCGTCCTCGACCTGTCCCGCAACCGGTCGCGACGGTTCTGCTCGACGACGTGCGGCAACCGCAACGCCGTCGCCGCCTACCGGGCGCGGCAGGCCGGCGCCTGAGCCGGAGGGACCTACCTCACGGGCCGGGGCGGGAGTGTCAGCACCGGGGTGTCGGTGGCGCCCCGTAGGGTCGGACCCGTGATCCGACGATGAGCAAGACCGACGAGCTGCGCGCGATGCGCGAGGCCAAGTACGCACGATCGGCCGCCGCCCGCGGCGCCACGAGGGCGACGCCCTCCCCCACGACCCCGGCCGCCAAGGCCCCGGTCGCGCCCCCGGCCGCCAAGGCGGCCAAGGCCGCGGCTGCTCTCGCTGCCGCCCCCGACACCGGCGCCGACACCGGGGCCGCCGCCGACGAGGCGCTGTGCGGACACCGCAACATGGGCGGGCGCACCTGCACCCGCGAGCAGGGCCACGCGGCGAAGAGCCACCGCTACTCCTGAGCGATCAGCAGTAGCGCGCCCGGTGGCCCGGGCGCAGCGCCAGGTCGCGCAGCACGATCGCGTGGGTGGCGCCGTGGTCGGCGCACGCGCGACGGAAGTCGACGCGCCGGTACTCCACCATCAGCACCTGCGTGCCGAAGTCCTCGACGTAGCGACCGCACTCCCGGTACTGCGCGCACGACTCGCTGACGGCGAAGTCGAAGCCGATCCGGGTGCCGTCGTACCCGGCGAGGTTCTTCTGCCCGGCCGCGAGGCCGGCGGCGTGCGTGCGGCGCACCAGCAGCCTGGCGAACGCCGTGGCGTCGCGTCGCGACAGCTCACCGCGGCTGCGGGTGAAGGAGTCCAGGTTGTCGAACTCGACGGCCTGGAAGCCGTCGCGCGCGCAGCCGTCGACCCAGCGGCCCACGATCGCGGCGAGCCGACGCCGCTTGGCGGGCGTGGCGATGTCGAGCAGCCACTCCCCCCAGTTCTCGTCGACGACCGGGCGACCGTCCTGCTTCAGCACCAGGTTCCACCGCTGGCGCCAGAACCGCTTCGCGTCGGGCTGGGTCTGGAAGCCGTTGACGTAGCAGACGTTGTAGCGGTCGGGGTCGGCCGCGGCGGTGCGGTCGCGGACGACGATGCCGACGTGCGCCGGCCGGTCGACCGGGCCGCCGAGCTGGTAGTCGACGTCGGTGCCGGTCGGCAGCGGCGTGACGTCGGCGGCGTGGGCCGGCAGGGCCGTGAGCCCGAGCACGAGGCCGAGGACGGCGGCGGTCAGGGCGAGGAGGGGACGGTGCACCCGCGAAGCCTACGGAGGTCCGTCCGCGCCGGCGAAGGAGGTCATCCGCGCCGCGACCCGCCAGCCGAGGGCGGCGTAGAGCGCCTGTCCCTCGACGGAGGCCGCGAGCACGGCACGACGGGCCCCGTGGGCGTGCGCCCAGCCCTGCAGCGCCCCCATCACCGCGCCGCCGAGCCCGCGGCGGCGGTGGGTCTCGGCCGTCCACACCCGGTCGGCCACCGCGGTCGGCGTCGCCGGCGGTCCGGTCAGCGCGACCCAGCCGACCGCCGTCACCGCCTCGTGCTCAAGGACGACGGCCCGGGCCCGGTCCCCGTGCTCCTCGACGACGACGCGGCTGCCGCTCCCCGACGGTGCGGCCGGGGCCAGGTCGAGCGTCATCAGCACCTCGTCGTCGACCTGCACCCGGACGCCGTCCGGCGGGTCGGGCGCCCACTGCCCGGCGGTCAGGACCGTGACCCAGACGTCGGTGGTCCCGACGAGACGGCGCAGCGTCGCCTCGAGCAGGGCCGGAGCCGGCTCGGCGACCACGACCTCGAGGCGCCGTCCCCCGCTGGCGATCTCGATCTCCGCGACCCCGTCGTGCCGCAGCACCGGCAGCTGCCGCGCGACGGCGTAACCGTCGAGCCAGGCGTCGACGAGGTCGCCCAGCCCCGGGTGCCCCGGGTGCCCCGCGGGATCGTGGTCCATCAGCGCCGCGAGTGGTCGCGGAAGCCACGCCTGGTCTTGCGGCCCAGGTAGCCGGCCGTGACCAGGTGCTCGAGCAGCGGCGCCGGCGCGAAGCCCGGCTCGCGGAACTCCTGGTAGAGCTCGCGCTGGATGGCCAGCGACACGTCGTTGCCGACGACGTCGAGCAGCTCGAAGGGCCCCATCGGCAGCGCGCAGCCCTGCTTCATCGCCAGGTCGATGTCGTCGGCGGTGGCGTAGTGCGCCTCCAGCATCTTGACGGCGTCGTTGAGGTAGGGGAACAGCAGCGCGTTGACGATGAAGCCGGCCCGGTCACCGCAGGAGACCGCCACCTTGCCCACCCGCGCGCACAGCGCCCGGGTGGTCTCGGTGACGTCGTCGTCGGTGGACACCGTGGAGACCACCTCCACGAGTCGCATCACCGTGGCCGGGTTGAAGAAGTGCATGCCGACGACGTCCTGCGCGCGGCGGGTGGCCGAGGCAAGCGCGATGATCGGCAGCGAGGACGTCGTGGTCGCCAGGATGGCCCCCTCCTTGCAGATCTCGTCGAGGTTCTCGAACAGCGTCGTCTTGATCGCGAGGTCCTCCGCGATCGCCTCGACGACCAGGTCGACGTCGGCCAGGTCCTCCAGCGACGTGGTGCCTGCGACCCGGGCGAGCACCTCGGCCTTGGTCTCCTCGGTGGCCCGGCCGCGCTGGACCTGCTTGTCGAGGCTCCGGGTGATCGTGGCCACCACCCCGGCGACCTTGTCGGCGCTGCGCCCGACGCAGCGGACGTCGTACCCGGCGCGGGCGAAGACCTCGACGATCCCCGCCGCCATCGTGCCGGTCCCGACGACCCCGACCAGCCGGACGTCGTGGCGCAGCTGCGGGGCGTCGTCGTCGGAGGGCGTCCGGTCGTCGGGGACCACGACGGGGCTGTCGGGTCCCTCGTAGGTGTAGAAGCCCCGACCGGTCTTGCGACCGAGCAGCCCGGCGGTGACCATCTGCTTGAGGACCGGGGTGGGCGCGTGCAGCCGGTCGCGGCCCTGGCGGTACATCGTCTCGAGGATCTCGTAGGCGGTGTCGAGGCCGATCAGGTCGAGCAGGGCGAGCGGGCCCATCGGGTAGCCGCAGCCGAAGCGCATGGCGGCGTCGATGTCCTCGCGGCTGGCGTAGCGCCCCTCGTACATCGACGCGGCGTGGTTGAGGTAGCCGAAGAGCAGGGTGTTGGCGATGAACCCCGCCTTGTCGCCGCAGACCACCGGGCTCTTGCCGAGCGAGGCCAGCAGCGCCTGGACGTCGGTGAGGACGTCGGGCTCGGTGACGACGGTCCGCACCACCTCCACCAGGTCCTGCACCGGCGCGGGGTTGAAGAAGTGCACGCCGACCACCCGGCCCGGCCCGGACGTCGCCGAGGACAGCTCGGTGACCGACAGCGACGAGGTGTTCGTCGCCAGCACGGCGTCCGGCGAGACGATGCCGTCGAGCTCGCGGAAGATCGCCTTCTTGACCTCCATCGACTCCACGACCGCCTCCACCACCAGGCCGGCGTCGGCGAGGTCGGCCAGCGCGGTGGTGAACGTGATCCGGCCCAACAGCTCGGCCTGCTCGGCCTCGGTCATCTTCTCGCGCCGCACCGCGCGGCCGGTCGAGTGCTCGAGGTGCTGGCGGCCGCGCTCGACGGCCTCGTCGTTCAGCTCGACGCCGACCACGGCGTGGCCGTTGCGGGCGAAGACCTCGGCGATCCCGGCGCCCATGGTGCCGAGGCCGACGACCCCGATCGTGGTGAACGTGCGGGACTGACTACCTGCTGCGGGCGCTGCCGGGCTCATCGAGGTCATGGCACCGCATCATGACACGGTGTCACGGGCACCGGACCCGATGTTCACCCGTCGGTAACTTCGGCCCACCCCGCTGACCCGTCAGTGATCACTGACGGGTCGGCGCGTCGGGCACGCTGACCCGTCAGTGATCACTGACGGGTCGGCGCGTGGGGCGGGACAGGGTGGCCTGCATGACCACGCGGACGCCGGCGTCGTCGAGTCCCAGCGCCTGCTCGTGGGCGCGCAGGTCGCGCTGGAACGGCTCCAGGTCGCTCACCTCGGTGAAGCCGAGCGCGGCGTAGAACGGGCCGTTCCAGGGGACGTCGCGGTAGGTGCACAGCGACATCACGCCGTAGCCGGCCCACCGGGCCTCCTCCATCGCCTCGCGCACCAGCCGGGCCCCGATCCCCCGCCGCCCGTACGCCGGCAGGACCGAGACCTGCTCGAGGTGGGCGTGCAGGTCGTGCGGGACGACGTGCGCGAACCCCACGAGCCGCCGGTCGTCGACGGCCACCAGCAGGGTGCCGACGCCGTCGCGCTCGGCCCCGCTCGTCGCGCCGGCGCTCAGCGCGGGCACGCTGGCCAGCACGGCGGCGCCGAGGTGCTGCTCGAAGAGCGCGACGCCGGCGTCCTCGACCGCCGCGATCCGGCGCAGGTCGGAGGGTCGGGCCCGCCGGATCGAGATGTCCACGAGCGCCACTGTAGGGAGCGGGACGAGAGGGGGTGCACCCGGTCAGGAGGCGCGCTCGTCCTCCGGCACCTCGGCGATCGCGCCGCTGCGCAGTCCCTCGCGGAAGCTGCGGAGCTCGTCGCGCACCTTCGGGAGCAGCAGGTAGCAGGCGAGGAGGTTGACGATCGCACAGACGAAGAGCACGGCGTCGGCGAACGCGATCACCGAGGTGAAGGTGATGACCGAGCCGACGACGGTGAAGAGGCAGAACAGGAACTTGAAGAGCAGCTCGCTGCGGGCCGAGCGCCCGAACAGCGTCGTCCACGCCTTCATCGAGTAGTAGCTCCAGGTGATGAGGGTCGAGAACGCGAAGAGGGCCACCGCGATGGCCAGGACGACCGGGAACGACGGCAGGAACGTCTCGAAGGCGCGGGAGGTGACGACGACCCCGTCGGGCGCGTCGCCTCCCGCCGCGACCGTCTCCCGGGCCTCGCTGTAGTAGGCGGTGTCGGCGATGACGATGGTCAGGGCGGTCATCGTGCAGATCACGACGGTGTCGATGAACGGCTCGAGCAGGGCGACGAAGCCCTCGCTGACCGGGTGCCTCGTCTTGACCGCCGAGTGCGTGATCGGGGCCGAACCGACCCCGGCCTCGTTCGAGAAGGCAGCGCGCTGGAAGCCGACGATCAGCACGCCGACCGCCCCGCCGGCGACGCCGGTCGGGTTGAAGGCGCCGGAGACGATCGCGCCGATGGCGTCGGGGATCTGGACGGCGTTCCCGCCGATCACGAGGAGACAGGCGACGAGGTAGATGACCGCCATCGTGGGCACCAGCCGCGAGGTCACCTTGGCGATCGAGGAGATGCCGCCGAGGATGACCGAGCCGACGAGCGCAGCCAGGACGATGCCGAAGACGAGCGCCGACCCGGCCGAGCTCAGCAGGCCGTCCTCGCCGCCGGTGACCTCCTGGGCCTGGGCGAAGGTCTGGTTGGCCTGGAACATGTTGCCGCCGATCGCGCCGAAGAGCAGCAGCGCGACGGCGAAGATCGTGGTGAGCACCCTGGTGGTGAGCGCCCCGAACCTCTCGAAGGCGATCGGCAGGTAGCGGAACGGACCACCGGTGACCGACCCGTCCTCGTGGATCTCGCGGTACTTCACCCCGAGCGTGCACTCGACGAACTTGGTGCACATGCCCAGCAGGCCGGCCAGGATCATCCAGAAGGTCGCGCCCGGCCCACCGATCACCACGGCGGCGCCGACGCCGGCGATGTTGCCGAGGCCGACGGTTCCGGAGACGGCCGAGGAGAGCGCCTGGAAGTGGGTGACCTCGCCCGGGTCGGAGTCGCGGCTGTACCTGCCGCGCACCAGCGCGATCGAGGTCCTGACCCCGGTGAGCTGGATGCCGCGGAAGTAGACGGTGAAGACGGCGGCCGCGACGACGAGCCACAGCACGATCAGCGGGATCGTGACGCCGCCGATCTCCGGGGCGTAGAAGATGACGTCGCTGACCGCGGTGGCGACCGGCTCGAAGGCGTCGTTGATCGCCTTCTACGTGTCGGCCAACCAGCCGGGTGATTGCGTCGCGAGCGGCCCAGGTGCTGTCATGCCCCGTCACTCAACCCCAGACGCGCCACTCCCGCAAGCGGTCGGGTCGACACCCCTGGATCCACGACCGCTACATTCGGTTCCCGTGAGACTCGTCGTTGCCCGTTGCCAGGTCGACTACGCGGGTCGGCTCACCGCCCACCTGCCGATGGCGACGCGGGTGCTGATGATCAAGGCCGACGGCTCGGTGCTGGTGCACTCCGACGGCGGCTCCTACAAGCCGCTGAACTGGATGAGCCCGCCGTGCACCCTGCGCGAGGGCACCACCGACGACGGCCAGGTCGAGTGGACCGTCACCGCGCGCAGCACCGCGAAGGGGCCCGAGGACACCCTGCGGATCCTGATCGAGGAGATCCTCCACGAGACGACCCACCACCTCGGGGTCGACCCCGGCCTGCAGAAGGACGGCGTCGAGAAGCACCTCCAGGAGCTGCTGGCCGAGCACCCCGCGACCCTCGCCGAGGGCCTGAGCCTGGTACGGCGCGAGTTCCCGACGGCGATCGGCCCGGTCGACCTGATGTGTCGCGACGCCGGCGGCCTCAGCGTCGCCGTCGAGATCAAGCGTCGCGGCGAGATCGACGGCGTCGAGCAGCTGACCCGCTACCTCGAGCTGCTCAACCGCGACCCCGCGCTGACCCGCAGGGGCGCGGTCCGCGGCATCTTCGCGGCCCAGGAGATCAAGCCGCAGGCGCGGGTGCTGGCCACCGACCGGGGCATCGCCTGCGCCGTGGTCGACTACGACGCCCTGCGCGGCATCGACGACTCCGAGCACCGGCTCTTCTAGGCCCCCGTGCGGATCTTCCACATCGCCACCGTCGCCGACTGGGAGGCCGCCCTGCTCTCGGGGCGCTACACGACGTCGACCCTCGGGCGCACCCTCGCCGAGGAGGGCTTCATCCACGCCAGCCGCGGCGACCAGTGGCAGGGCGTGCTCGACCGGTTCTACGCCGGCGTGACCGAGCCGCTCCTGCTCCTCGTGCTCGACACCGACCTACTCATTTCGCCGGTGGTCGAGGAGACCGTCGAGGGGGCGCCCCCCGGCAGCGAGACGTTCCCCCACGTGTACGGCGCGATCACCCCGGACGCCGTCGTCCGCACGATCCCGCTGACGCCGGCCCCCGCGCCGGACCCGGCCCCCGCCGTCCCCGCCGCGGTCACGGACGCCGCCCCGGTCACGGACGCCGTCCCCGAGCCGTCCTTCAGCCGGATCTACTTCGAGGAGCTGTTCCGCAACCTGCTGGTGGCCAGCCTCGTCCTGGCCCTCGTGGTGGCCGCCACCCTCACCGGCAAGGCCCTGGACGACGACTGGGGCCCGGTCACCGGAGCCGTGCTCGGGCTGGTCGTCGGCGTGCTGGTGGCCCGCCGGGTCGCGGCCCGCCGAGGATCCTGACCAGACCGGCGGGGCCGGGAGGTTTCCTCGGTCACCTGCCTGGATATGTTCCGCTCGTGACTACATCGACCCTCCCCCGTACCCGCAACCGCAAGCGCACCCGGTTCCTCGGCCTGGCCGCGATGACCGTCGTCCTCGGCACGACGCTCACCGCCTGCGGCGGCAACGACCTCGACAACGCCACCTGTGGCGAGATCAAGGACATGTCGACCGACGAGTTCTTCGACTTCATGAAGGACGCCGCCGAGGACGACGGCTCCGACGACGCCAAGGAGCTCGTCGACGGTCTCGAGGCCCTGCCCGACGACCAGCGCGGCCCGTACCAGGACGCGTTCGTCGGCACGATCTGCGAGGGCGAGGACGACGGCACCAAGCTGAAGGACACCGAGTTCGGCAACTGACGACCAGATCCACCGCGCACGGCCCGCCCCGACCTCGGTCGGGGCGGGCCGTCGTCGTCCCGGTAGGTTCGGGGCGTGACCCCGCGCTCCCGCCTCGCCGTGACGACCGGCGTGGCGACCACGACGCTGCTGGCCCTCACGGCCTGCGGCAGCATCGCCGCGGACTCCCCCACCGACGCCTCCCTCGAGGGCTTCTGCACCGCGAGCGCGGCCATCGACCGCACCGCCGGCGACTTCGCCGCCGGGCTGGCCGAGACCGGGACGCCGGCCGGCGTGAGCGAGCAGGTCCGAGACGGGTTCGAGATCTACGTCGACGCCCTCGACGACAAGGGCGACGAGGCCTACGACGAGGCGCGCAACACCCTGGCCGTCCCGAGGGACGACGTCGCCGACGGCGACGCGTTCATCTCGTACATGACCGACACCTGCGAGCAGTACTTCGCCGACCGCGCCGTCGCCGGCGGCGACGCCTCGGCACCGTGAGCCCCGCCGGGAGCGCCCCGGCGTGCGCGCTCAGTCGGCGCTGACCGGCCCGACCAGCGCGACGACGTCGTCGGCGCACCCCCACGAGAGCGTCACCCCGGCGCCGCCGTGGCCGTAGCAGTGCACGATCCCGCCGACCCGCTCCAGGCGCACCTCGGGCCGCGTGGGGCGCAGGCCGACCTTGTGCCGCAGCACCCGCGCGTGGGCCAGGGCCGGCACCAGCCGCGCGGCGCGCGCGACGATGTCGTCGGCCGTCGCGGGTGACGGCGTCCGGCTCCACTCGCCGACGTCGTCGGTGCCGCCGACCACGATCTCCCGCTCGCGCGGCACGACGTAGGTCGGCCCCCGGGCATCGAGCCACCACCGGTCGAGGCCGACCTGCTCGAGGACGACCACCTGGCCGGCGGCCGGCACCACCGTCGGGTCGGCGCCGAGCAGCCGGGCGCCCAGGCCCGAGCAGTTGACCACCACGTCGCCGCGCTCGGCCCGGTCGGCACCGCCCAGGTGCGCCAGGGCCGACAGGTTGAGCCGGGTCAGCGTGCCGCCGAGCGACTCGACCCGCGCGACCAGCCAGCGCAGGTGGACCGGGAGGTCCACGACCGGGGCGACCCGGACGCCGTGCTCGACGTCGGTGCCCTCCATCAGCACGACGCCGTGCGGCACGCCGGTCCCGACCCGGCTCAGGGCCTCGTAGGCCGCGACCGACCGCGCCGTCCACGCCTCGACGAGGTCGGGAGGCCCGGCCCGGTGCGGGTGCACGAGCCCGGCCGCGACCGCGGACGTCGTCTCCAGCGGCAGGTCGCGGGCGACGACGTCGACGCGGTGGCCCGCCTCGAGCAGCCGCACGGCGCAGGTCAGGCCGACCACGCCGGCCCCGACGACGATGACCCTCATCGGGCTGGCGCCTACGCGCCGGCGATCCTCGGGGCGGTGGCGTCGGCGCCCTCGCCACCCTGCTCGCGGGCCACGTAGTCCTCGATGTCGTCGATGTCGTCGGCGTTGCGGTTGACCACGGCCAGCAGGTCGCTCATGGTGGCGACCTCCTCGACCTGTTCCTTGATGAACCACTGCATGAACTGCTCGGAGGCGAAGTCGCCCTCCTCGCGCGCGACCCGCAGCAGCTGGTTGATCTGCTCGGTGACCTTCTTCTCCTGGGCCAGCGCGAGCTCGACCGGGGCGACGACGCCCACGAAGGTCGGCACCGGTGCCTCGACGCCCGGGATCACGACGTCGGCGTCGGTGTCGAGGAGGTACTGCACCATCATCATCGCGTGGTCGCGCTCCTCGAGCGCCTGCCCGTAGAAGAGGGCGGCCATCTGCGGCATGGTCAGCGCGTCGTAGTGGACCGCGACCGAGAGGTACTGGTTGTGGGCAGACAGCTCGTTGCCGATCTGGGCGTTGAGCAGGTCGACGAAACGGGGTGCGGGCACGGGAGCCTCCGGGTCAGAGAAGGCTGTCAGGCCGCCTTCGTGAGCTTCTTCTTGGTGACCTTCTTGCCGTCGAGACGGACCAGATGGCGACGCTTCACGGTATACCCCGGGGGCAGCGTGCCCTCCTTGAGCATGCGCAGCGGGCACCGACCGCACTTCTTCCTCGACTCGCAGCACTTCATCTTCGGAAGCTTCGCGACGTTGCCCTTGCCCACGTCGACCAGGCTAGCAGAATGAGGTGAGGCTACCCTCTCCTGCGCCTCACCCCCGGGCTGCGAGCCCAGCGTCGGAGGCGAGGGGGTCGAGGCCGTGGGCGGCCCGGATGACCTCGACGATGCCGCCCATGATGGCGGTGAGGCCGAAGTCCTTCGGCGTGTAGACCGCGGCGACCCCCGCCTCCCTCAGCAGCCGGCCGTCGGAGTCCGGGATGATCCCGCCGACGATCACCGGGACGTCGTCGAGCCCGGCCGCGCGCAGGCCCTCCAGCACCGACGGCACCAGCTCCATGTGGCTGCCGGACAGGATCGAGAGGCCGACGCAGTGCACGTCCTCGGCCACGGCGGCGCTGACGATCTGCTCGGGCGTGAGCCGGATCCCTTGGTAGATGACCTCGAAACCGGCGTCGCGGGCTCGGACGGCGACCTGCTCGGCGCCGTTCGAGTGCCCGTCGAGACCCGGCTTGCCGACGAGCAGCCGCAGCCGTCCGCCGAGCTCCTCGCCGGTGGCGCGCACCCGCTCCCGGACGTCGGTGAGCTCGGCCCCGGCCTCGGCGACCCCGACGGCGCCGCCGACGCCGGTCGGCGCGCGGAACTCGCCGAAGACCTCGCGCAGGGTGCCGGCCCACTCCCCCGTCGTCGCGCCGGCGCGGGCCGCGGCGAGGGTGGCGACCATGAGGTTCGTGTCGGTCCTGGCGTCCTCGGCGAGCCGCTGCAGGGCCGCGCGGACGCCGTCCTCGTCGCGCTGCTCCTTCCAGGCCGCCACCGAGTCGAGCGCCGCCCGCTCGGCCAGCGGGTCGGCGGCCATGATGGCGCCGTCGAGGTCGGCGGTCAGCGGGGACGGCTCGGTGGTCTCGAAGCGGTTGACGCCGACGATCACCTCCTCGCCGTTCTCGATCCGGGCCCGGCGGGCGGCGTGCGCGGAGACCAGCTCCTGCTTCATGTAGCCGGACTCGACCGCGACGATCGCGCCGCCGAGGGCCTGGACCCGGTCCATCTCGGCCGTCGCGCCCTCGACGAGCTCGGCGACCTTGGCCTCGACCACGTGGGAGCCGTCGAAGATGTCCTCGTGCTCGAGGAGGTCGGACTCGAAGGCCAGCACCTGCTGGAGGCGCAGCGACCACTGCTGGTCCCACGGGCGCGGCAGGCCGAGGGCCTCGTTCCACGCCGGCAGCTGGACGGCGCGGGCGCGGGCGTCCTTCGACAGCGTCACGCCGAGCATCTCGAGCACGATCCGCTGCACGTTGTTCTCGGGCTGGGCCTCGGTCAGGCCGAGGGAGTTGACCTGCACGCCGTAGCGGAACCGGCGCATCTTCGGGTCCTCGACGCCGTAGCGGTCGCGGGTGATCTCCTCCCACATCCGCACGAAGGCGCGCATCTTGCACATCTCCTCGACGAAGCGGACGCCGGCGTTGACGAAGAACGAGATCCGCCCGACGACCCTGCCGAAGTCGGCCTCGGAGACCTGGCCCGACCCCTTGACCTGGTCGAGGACGGCGATCGCGGTGCACAGCGCGTAGGCGATCTCCTGCGTCGGCGTCGCGCCGGCCTCCTGCAGGTGGTAGCTGCAGATGTTGATCGGGTTCCACCTCGGGATCTCGTGCACGGTGTAGGCGATCATGTCGCTGATCAGGCGCAGCGAGTGCTGCGGCGGGAAGACGTAGGTCCCGCGCGAGAGGTACTCCTTGATGATGTCGTTCTGGGTGGTGCCGGCGAGCTGGTGGGCGACCTCGGAGGGCTCCAGGCCGGGGTTCTGCTCCTCGGCGGCCACCTGGTACAGCGCGAGCATCCACATCGCGGTGGCGTTGATGGTCATCGAGGTGTTCATCCCGGTCAGCGGGATGTCGTCGAAGAGCCGCCGCATCTCACCGAGGTGCGGCACCGGCACGCCGACCTTGCCGACCTCGCCGCGCGCCAGGGGCGAGTCGGGGTCGTAGCCGGTCTGCGTCGGCAGGTCGAAGGCGACCGAGAGCCCGGTCTGCCCCTTGGCGAGGTTGGTCCGGTAGAGGGCGTTCGACGCCGTCGCCGTCGAGTGCCCGGCGTAGGTCCGCATCACCCACGGCGTGTCCCTCGGCCGGCGTCCCGCGCTGTCCGTCTCGGTCATGGACCGAGGGTAGGCGGAAGTTAACTCGCTGGTAACTACGTCCGGAGTGGCATATCCGACACCCCGGGGCCTTGCCAGCGCACCTAGGCGGGGACGGCGGCGCGCTCGACCTCGACCAGCCGGTAGAGGTGGGTCAGGTGCAGCAGCCGGCGCACGGCGCCGTTGCACCCGCGCAGCGTGAGGTGCCGACCCTCGTGGACCGCGTGCCGCGAGGCGGCCGCGAGCACCCGGAGCGCGGTGACGTCGACCGAGTCGACGTCGGTCAGGTCGACGACCACGTGGTCGTGGGCGGCGAGGTGGTCGTAGACGGCGATCCGGACCTCCCAGGTGCTGCGCACGTCGAAGTCGCCGCTCAGCACGAGCGCGGGTCCGTCGCTCACGATGTCCATCGCTGGGCCTCCCGGTGTAGCGCAGGTCACACGTCGTCCTGTCACCCACTATGACGCTCCGAACGTCCCAGAGGTTGCACCGTGGTGCCAGCGAGTTTCGTCGCCGCCCCGCCCCGGCCGCGGCACCGCCCGCTACCTTCACCCCATGGTCAACCTCACCCGCATCTACACCCGGACCGGCGACGGCGGCGAGACCCGCCTGGGCGACATGAGCCTGACGACGAAGAACGACCTGCGGCTGCACGCCTACGCCGACGTCGACGAGGCCAACGCGAACCTCGGCCTGGCCGTCGCGCAGGGCGGGCTCGAGGACGACGTGGTGCGGATCCTCGTGCACGTGCAGAACGACCTCTTCGACGTCGGCGCCGACTTCTGCACCCCCGTGGTGCCCGACCCGGAGTTCCCGCCGCTGCGGATCACCCAGGACTACGTCGACCGGCTCGAGGCCTGGTGCGACCAGTACAACGAGCCCCTGGAGAAGCTGCGCTCGTTCATCCTCAGCGGGGGCACCCCCGGCGCCGCCCACCTGCACGTGTGCCGCACGGTCGTCCGGCGGGCCGAGCGCTCGGCCTGGGCCGCCTACGAGGTCCACGGCGAGGCGACGATGAACAAGCTCGCCATCACCTACCTCAACCGGCTCTCCGACCTGGTCTTCATCCTCGCCCGCCACGCCAACCGCGAGAACGGCGACGTGCTGTGGGTGCCGGGCGGCGAGCGCGGCTGAGCCCGGGGCGCCGGACCCGGCGTCCCTGGGGACGAGCAGCCCGCCCTGTCGGCGTCGGGTGGCAGCATGGACGACGACATGGACCTCCTGCGCCAGCTCATCCACGAGCACCTCGACGGACTCTTCGACCGGGGCACGCTGCACCGCGCCCAGGTCTACGTCGACGAGCGACTGGTGTCGGCCCCCACGATCGTGGCGGAGTCGGAGACGCACCTCACCGCCACCGCTCGGGTGCACTCCTCCGGCGGCGCGCCGTACCTGACCCGCCTCACCGTCCGGCTGGCTCCCGGCGTCCTCGACCTGTCGACCATCTGCAGCTGCCCGGTGCGCTTCGACTGCAAGCACGGCGCCGCGCTGGCGATGGTGCTGGCCGCGGGGTCCGACGAGCCGGTCGCCGACGACTGGCGCCACCGCCTCGACGTCCTGCTCGACGAGCTCGGCGACCTCGCCCCGCCCGCGGTCGACCCGACGCCGCTCGCACTCCAGCTGACCTGGGGGGTCAGCCACGACCGCTACCGCTACTCGCAGGCGCCCGACCTCCGCCTGCGCCCGATGCGGCTGGGGAAGCGCGGCCGGTGGATCAAGTCCGGCATCGGGTGGTCCGACCTCCCGGGCGCGCGGGTGCGGCGCGAGCACCTGGCCGCGCACCTCGACGTCCTGGCCTCGATGGCGAGCGGGCTCGAGCGGCACGGCGGCTACTGGTACGCCGGACGCGAGCCGAGCGCGGGCGACTTCGGGCCCGACGTCGTCCCCCTGCTCGTCGAGGCCCGCTCGGCCGGCGTCCGGCTGCTGCTCGAGGGCGTCGACGTCGTCGACCTGGTCGACAAGCCGGTGGCCCCGGTCGCCGACCTGTCCGCCGGCCACCCCGCCGACGCCACCGGTGACGGCACGACCCGGCTGGTGGTCGGTCTCGACCACGACGGCCGGGTCTGGCACGGCGACCGCGTCCGGTTCTGGGGCGAGCCCGCCCACACCGCCCTCCTGCACACCGGCGAGGGCGCCATCGCGCTGGCGCGCCTCGCGCGGCGCCTGCCCCGTGGCCCGGTCCGCGCCATCACCGGCGACCCGCTCGAGATCCCGGTCGGCGCCGCGGGCGAGCTGGCCACGGGGGTCGAGCGACTGCGGCGCCTGGTGCCGCTCGGGTCCCGCGACGGCAGCGTCGAGGTGCCGGAGCCGGTCCGTCCGCGCCTCCGGCTCACCGTCGTCTGGCACGGCGCCGACCGGGCCGACCTCGCCTGGTCGTGGCGCTACGGCGAGCACGACGTCGCCCTCGACCAGCCCGACGCCGTCCGCGACCACCGCGCCGAGCGCGACCTGCTCGCCGCGCTCCCCCAGCCCCCCGACACCGGGCGCCACGAGGTCAGCGGCGTCGACGCCCTGCACCTCACCCTGCTCGAGCTCCCGTCCTGGCGCGACTGCGACGACGTCGACGTGGTGGAGGTCGGTGCGCCCAGCCTCCGGGAGTCGGTCGCGGAGCCCGAGATCCGCTTCGACGTCGCGCCCCCCGGCGACGCCGCGCTCGCCGCCACCACCGACTGGCTCGACCTCGCGGTCTCCATCACCGTCGACGGCGAGCACGTGCCGCTGGCCGCCGTCCTGGCCGCGCTCACCCTGGGCGACGAGCTGGTGATCCTCCCGAGCGGCCTGTTCTTCAGCACCGACCGGCCCGAGTTCGCCCGGCTCGCCGCCCTCGTCCACGACGCCGCCACGCTGCGCGAGCGCGACGACGACGACGACCGGATCAGCGTCGGCCAGCACGACCTCGGCACGTGGGCCGAGCTCGCCGACCTCGGCGTGGTCGACGACCAGGCCGAGGAGTGGGTGCGCCGCGCGCGGGCCCTGCGCGACCTGGTCGACCTGCCGCGTCCCGAGCCCACGGGCGTGGTCTCCACGCTGCGCGGCTACCAGCGCGACGGCTTCCACTGGCTCGCCTTCCTCTGGCAGCACGGGCTCGGCGGGATCCTCGCCGACGACATGGGCCTCGGGAAGACCCTCCAGGTGCTCACCCTGGTGGCCCACGCCCGCGCCACCGACCCCACCGCACGCCCGTTCCTCGTCGTGGCACCGACCAGCGTCGTGCCCGGCTGGGTCGACGAGGCCGCACGCCACACCCCGGGACTCCGGGTGCGCGCGGTCTCGGCGTCCGCGGCCCGCCGCCCCGAGACCATCGCCGAGCTCGCCGCCGACGCCGACGTCGTGGTCACCAGCTACACCCTGCTCCGCCTCGACGGCGACGACTACGCCGCCGTCGCCTGGGAGGGCCTGGTGCTCGACGAGGCCCAGCAGGTGAAGAACCACCGGAGCAAGGCCTACGGCGTGGTGCGGCGCATCGACGCCCGGTTCCGCGTGGCGGTCACCGGCACCCCGTTCGAGAACCGCCTGCTCGAGCTGTGGTCGCTGCTGTCCATCGTCGCCCCGGGCATCTACCCCCACCCCCGCTCGTTCGTCGAGCACGTCGTCCGCCCGGTCGAGGACGACGGCGACGAGGCCGCGCTGCGCCGCTTCACCCAGCGCATCAAGCCCTTCGTGCTGCGCCGCACCAAGGAGCTGGTCGCCGCCGACCTCCCGCCCAAGCAGGAGCAGGTGCTGACCGTCGAGCTCACCCCGCGCCACCGCAAGGTCTACGACACCCACCTGGCCAAGGAGCGGCAGCGCATCCTCGGCCTGGTCGACGCCGACTTCGACGGCAACCGGGTCGCCATCCTCGCGGCGCTCACCAAGCTGCGCCAGCTCGCGCTCGACCCCGCGCTGGTCGACGAGGCCCACGGCGAGCTCGGCTCGGCCAAGCTCGACCTGCTCCTCGACCACGTCCACGAGCTCGTCGCCGAGGGCCACCGCGCGCTGGTGTTCTCCTCCTTCACCGGCTACCTCCGCCGGGTGCGCGACCGGTTGGCCGCCGAGGGCGTCGCGACCACCTACCTCGACGGCTCGACCACCGAGCGGGCCGCGGTGATCGACCGGTTCCGGCAGGGCGACGCCCCGGTCTTCCTCATCAGCCTCAAGGCCGGCGGCACCGGGCTCACCCTCACCGAGGCCGACTACGTCTTCGTGCTCGACCCCTGGTGGAACCCCGCCGCCGAGGCCCAGGCCGTCGACCGGGCGCACCGCATCGGTCAGGAGCGGACCGTGATGGTCTACCGGCTCGTCGCCGACGACACCATCGAGGACAAGGTGATGGCCCTCAAGGAGCGCAAGGCCGCCCTGTTCGCCCGGGTCGTCGACGGCGAGGGCACCACGGCACGGGCGATCGACGCCGACGACATCCGCGCCCTCTTCGACTGAGTCCGGCCCCGACGGCGGGCTCCCGGGGCGATCCGGGCCCGCGTACTCAGGCGGTGTCGGCCCGGTCCGGCGAGGGTAGGTCCATGCCCATGATCGCGCCGCTGGCCGCCGACCGCTTCCAGTCCTTCAGCACCGAGCACCTCCTCCTGATGGGGCTCGCGGTCCTCGGCTGTGTCGCCGCGATGGCCCTCGGGCGCCACCTCGCCCGCGGTGGAGCCGGCACGGAGACCCGCGTGCGCCGGGGGCTCGCGCTGGCGATCCTCGCCTTCACGATCCCGCTGCAGGTCCTCCAGCTGCTCCCGGGTGACTTCGACCTCGGCACGTCGCTCCCGCTCCAGGTCTGCGACCTCAGCTGGATGCTGGCGGCCTTCGCG